>JAGNQK010000084.1:0-7549 GCA_017989115.1 Dermatophilaceae bacterium
CAGGGCGAACGGGCCTTCGTCGGCAACTACAACGGCTTCGCCATCTACGACATCTCGGAGGCCGGCGCCCCCGAGGTCGTCGCCCAGGTGAACTGCCCCGGCTCGCAGAACGACATCAGCGTCCGTGGCGACCTCGTCTACCTGTCCACCGACTCCTCGCGCAACGACGACAGCTGCAACAGCACGGGCCAGTCGGCGAACGTCAAGTCCTCGTGGGAGGGCATCAAGATCTTCGACATCTCCGACGAGACCAACCCGCAGTACATCAAGTCCGTCGAGACCAAGTGCGGCTCGCACACCCACACCGTGGTTCCGGGTGAGGACGCCGACTACCTCTACGTCTCGAGTTACGGCCCCTCGAACAGCGCCCCGGACTGCCTGCGCCCCCACGACCTGATCTCCATCGTCAAGGTCCCGCACGCCGACCCGACCGCGGCCAGCGTCATCGCGACGCCGGTGCTCTTCCCGGACGGTGGCAACGGCAGCACCTCGGGCTGCCACGACATCACCGCCTTCCCCAGCAAGAAGATCGCTGCGGGCGCGTGCATGGGTGACGGCATCATCATGGACATCTCCAACCCGGAGCAGCCGAAGGTCATCGAGACGGTGCGGGACACGAACTTCGCGTTCTGGCACTCGGCGACGTTCAACAGCGACGGCTCCAAGGTCATCTTCACCGACGAGCTCGGTGGCGGCGGCTCGGCCACCTGCAACGCCACCATCGGCCCGAAGCGTGGCGCCAACGCCATCTACGACCTGGCGGCCAACGGCGACCTGACGTTCAAGTCGTACTACAAGATCCCCCGTCACCAGGGCAGCACCGAGAACTGCGTCGCCCACAACGGATCGATCATCCCGGTCAACGGCCGTGACGTCATGATCCAGTCCTGGTACCAGGGCGGTGTCTCCCTGTGGGAGTTCACCGACTCCGCCAACCCGAAGGAGCTCGACTACTTCGAGCGCGGAGCGATCAACGCCGACAGCCTCGTGCTCGGTGGCACCTGGTCCGCGTACTACTACAACGGGTTCGTCTACAGCTCGGACATCACCAAGGGCCTCGACGTCCTGATGATCAAGGACCCGACGCTGCGCAAGGCCAACTCGGTTCGCCTGGGCGAGTTCAACGCCCAGACCCAGCCGGTCTACCCCATCAAGCCCGGCAAGTGAGCCTCGCCTGAGGGAACCAGCACACGAACGGCCCACCCCGCACGGGGTGGGCCGTTCGCTGTTCTCCGACTCGACGTGCTCCGGTGCCTACGCGCGGGTCACGGTGACCGCGTCGCCGGGGCGCACCCGTCCGGGGACGACGACCCGGGCGTTGAGGCCACGCAGGCGTAGTGGCCGACCCACCGACCCGTTGACGAACCGCATCGCCTCGGCGCCGAAGCGGTCGATGAACTTGGCACAACCCGTGTGCGGCTGCTCGGTCACCTCGATGACGGCGCCGCGCTCCGCCGGGTCCCCGATCGTCAGCCGCGACCCGGCCGGTAGGTTCTCGTGCGACAGGTCGAGGTCGAGGTAGAGCTGATCCCCGGCGAGCGCCCGACGGTCGGGATCCCCCGCGAGGAAACCCACCATGCGTGAGCTCATGACGTTGAGCTGCATGTCCGGGTGCGGGCCGCCGTCGGCACTGCGACTGCTGCCGCGCTCGATCCATGTGTCGCCGACCAGACCGACGACGAGGTCGAGTTCACCCTCGTCGAGCACCTCGCGCGCTCCCTCGGCCGGCCGTCGCACGACGAGGTCGAGGGTGCCGACATCACGCGGGGCGGCGAGCAGCACGGGCAGGAAGGCCTCAAGCTCCTCCGGCGAGCGGTGACCCCAGAGGTTCCCGGGCTGGGGTGGGGAGGATGTCGGTGTCGCACTCATGAAGCCCAGTGTGGCGTCCAGGGGTTCACCGTCCACCGGGATTCCAGCGGTCGACCGGCCGCGGAGTACTCGCCGGGTCACGATCACCCCACCGACGAGGCCGAGCGCGACCAGCAGGGGCCCGGCGAGTCCGACGACCAGGGACTTGTCGGCACGCCCCGAGGCAGTCTCGGCGGCGGCCGCTGCCGCGTCGAGCTTGCCGGCCTCGAGCAGCGCGACCGCTTCGGCAGCGCTGTCCTGCACTCCCAGCACGGCCGCCCCGAGGGCGCTCACGGGGTCGCGGTCCGTGGCGGCGTCGTCCACGGCGGCCCCCACGGCGCTGATCACCCGTGCCGCCCGGGGCAATGATGACGCCAGGGCCGCGTACTGCTCGTCGTCCTCGGCCTTCTCGTACGTCTCACGCACGGCCTCGGGAACGGGCAGATCGCCCTTGGCCGCGGCATCCTGCACCTGCGTGACCGCGGGGCCCAGCTCGACCACCTGCTCCGTCACCGTGGTGGCGCGATCGAAGTCCCACCGCGTCATGGCGGCACGCAGGCCCTCCGGTGGGAGCCAGTCACCGTCGCCCTCGTCGACGGCGGCGTACGCTGCTCGCGCCGTCGCCCTGGGCGCGAGCTGGGCCCGTTGGTCGGCGGTGAGCGCCCAGGTCTGGAAGACGCCGGCGGCATCCTTCACACCACCTCGGGTCTCCAGGATGTCCAGCCACCTCGACCACGACGTCAAGACCCCCGCAGAGTCCTTGGTGCCGGCAGGGTCGTAGGCGCTCTCGCCCCGGATGCCGGCACTCACGACCGCGGCCAGCTGGGCATCGTCGAGGTCGGCGACCAGGGCCTTGGTGGCGGCGTAGGCCGCGGGGTAGGCGTAGGAGTCGACGTCGTCGAAGGGAACGCTTGGCGAGCCACCCCACTCGTTGAGCGCCACCGCGTCGCGGTCCTTGCGGGAAGCCTTCGGATGGGGGACCACCTTTCCTCCCGTCGCCGTGACGGTGCGTTCTGCGAGCACCTGGGCCAGGCCTTCGTAGACCCACCGCTCGCTGAACCGCTCGCTCGACACCCACGCGTGGGACAGCTCGTGGAAGATCAGGTCGGCGTCGAGGTCCTCGCCGATGACGATCTCGTCGTCGCCGGGGTCGAACCAGCCGTCGTAACCCTGGATGGCCGGGGACGCATCTTCCCGGATCCGCTCGAGGCCACCGGGCCACGACGTCCCGGTGAGCCGTTCCAGCTCCGGCAGACCGGCGGTGACCTGCTCTGCCACGAACTCCGTCCACCGGGCGTCGTCCTGGTAACCGTGGAGCTCCAGCGAGGTTCCGGGCACGTCCACGGTTGCCTTCCTGCTGTTCGCCGGGTCGCGCAGGGACACCACCGCCCAGAACCCGTCGGGATCGGATGAGGAGACGGTGTGGGTCGTCGTGGCGCCCTTGTCGGACGCGGTGAAGTCCTCACTCGTCGCATCGAAAGTCATCGACGTCGGGGCCACCACCTGCACGGTGTTTCGCCCGGGGTCCCCGAACCCGTTGACGCTGAAGGTGGCATATCCCGGGCCGACCCGCGTGCTGTCGGCGGCACGGGGCTTCTCACCCGGCACCGTGTAGGTGAGTCGGATGGTGCGGGAGCGGCCGTGACGCAGGTCCGGGAAGGAGATCCTGGCCAGGGCTGTCGACGGATCCTCGCTGTCGCTGAGCCGAACCTTCAGCGTGGACCCACCCGAGCTGGCCCGCAGGTTCTCGGCGCCGGCCGGGACCGGGACCGTGAAGAAGTTGTAGTAGAAGTACCTGTTCCCCTGGTCGGGTGTGGTGTTGCGCAGCTCGAGGGTGACGTCGACCTTCAGCACGGCGGCCTTGGCGTCGATGACGTAGCGACTGGTCGCCCCCGTCGAGAGCCCGTCGTCGGCCAGTGCCGGCGTGCCGAACAGCGCCGCGGTGAGGACCAGGATCCCCAGACCGCCGAACCTCGGTCGATGTCTCGTCGTCCCCACCGCGCAGTCCTTCAGGGTGCCGTGCACCCCACCCCGCGTGATGTGCCTCGGGAGCAGCGTAGGCCGACTGGTTGCCGGATCAGTGCGGCAGCCGGAAGTGCGCGTCTGCGACCGGCTCGACGAGGCCGTCCTCGACGAGGGAAGCGATACAACGATCGAGCTGCCCGGCATCCGGTCCCGCGTCGGCGAGCGCCGTGCGCGAGAGCACGCGAGGGGCGTCTCGCAGCAGTTGGAGCACGGCTCCGCGTACCTGCCGATCGGTGCCGTGCCAGGCCTGACCGCGCCGGGCCGGCCCTTGGTGTGCCGGCCGACCAGACCGCACCCACGCACAGCGGTCGAGGACCGGGCACTGCTCACACTGGGGGGTGCGGGCCTTGCAGACCAGCGCCCCGAGCTCCATCACCGCGACGTTCCAGGTCGCCGACGTCGGTGGGTGTGCGGGGACGACGGATGCCGCGAGCGCGGACTCCGCGGCGGTGAGGGCGGGCGCTGCCTGCTCGCGCCCCTCGATGAGTCGAGCGAGGACCCGACGCACGTTGGTGTCGACCACGGTGGTGCGCCGGCCGAAGGCAAATGCGGCAACTGCTGCCGCCGTGTACGCCCCGACCCCGGGAAGGGTGCGCAACGTCTCCTCGTCGGAGGGCACCTGCCCGTCGTGGCACTCGACGATCGCCACGGCCGCCTCGCGCAGCCGCAGCGCCCGGCGCGGGTACCCGAGACGGCCCCAGGCCCGCACCACCTCGCCCGGTGACTCGGCCGCCAGGTGCGCGGGGGTCGGCCAGCGCTGCATCCAGCTCAGCCAGACGGGTTCCACGCGGGCGACCGGCGTCTGCTGAGCCATCACCTCGGAGACGAAGACCCCCCACGGGGTGGTCTCAGCGTCACGCCACGGCAGCGCCCGGGCATGGCGCGAGTACCAGCGCAGGATGGTCTCGTGCAGGTCGACGACCTCGCGCAGGTCGACCAGGGCACGTGACGCAGTCACTGGGGACGGAGCTGACGCGCTCAGACGTAGCGCTCGAGGATGCTCGACTCGGCCAGGCGCGAGAGCCCTTCGCGCACGAGGCGAGCCCGGCCCTCGCCGACACCGTCGACGTCCATCAGGTCGTCGATGTTGGCCGCCAGCAGCTTCTGGAGGCTGCCGAAGTGCGCGACCAGACGGTCGACGATGGCACCCGGCAGACGCGGAATCTTCGAGAGCAGACGGTGCCCGAGGGGGCTGACCGAGGAGTCGAGGGAGTCACCGACGATGGTGAACCCGATCGCGCGAGCGCCAGCCGACGGGTCGAGCAGTTCGGTGGAGTCGATGGCCTCGAGGTTGGCTATCGCGTCGTCGAGGGTCAGGCTGGCGCGTGTCTCGGGGAGGTAGTCACGGATGACGAGCCCGAGGTCGTCGGACAGACCCCCGGTCAACTCCTCGAGCTGGAGGCTGAGCAGGCGCCCGTCGGTGCCGAGCTGGACGACGTACTCGGCGATCTCGTCCTTGATGCGGCGCACCATCTCCAGGCGCTGGAGCACGTTGGCGACGTCGCGCACGGTGACGAGGTCCTCGATCTCGAGGGCCGACAGCGTGCCGGTGACCTCGTCGAGGCGGGACTTGTAGCGCTCGAGGGTCTGCAGGGCCTGGTTGGCGCGCGACAGGATGGCGCTGGAGTCCTCGAGGACGACCCGACGACCGGCGACGTACAGCGCGATGATGCGCATCGACTGGCTGACGGAGACGACCGGGAAGCCGGTCTGCTTCGCCACCCGCTCGGCGGTGCGGTGCCGGGTGCCGGACTCGCTGGTCTCGATGCTGGGATCGGGCACGAGCTGGGTCGCCGCTCGCACGATCCGCGTCACGTCGCGGTCGCAGACGATGCCACCGTCCATCTTGGCCAGCTCGCGCAGCCGCGTCGCCGAGAACTCGATGTCGAGCGGGAAGCCACCGGTGGCGAGGGACTCGACGACCTTGTCGTTGCCGAGGACGATGAGGGCACCCGTGCGACCACGAAGAATGCGTTCGAGGCCGTCACGCAACTCGGTACCGGGGGCCACCGCCGCGAGGGTGGCGCGCAGCAACTCCTCGTCGGGCAGTTGCGTCGGCACTGCGAGTCCTCCGGATCCGTGTCCCCAGGCCGTCGCTGTCTGCGGCCGCTGGGCGCATCCTATCCGGCACGGGCCTCCTGCCGCGCCTGATCACCAGCGGCGGACCGCTCAGGACCGCGTGGCGGTCGTGCGTCGCACGCAGTCAGCGGGTGACGCCGTCGTAGAGGCCGCGACCGACCGCCTCGCTGACCGTTGCCGATTCGACGATGTGCAGTCCGGGAGGAACGGGCCCGGCGCCCGCCACCCCCGGGGGGACGACCGCCCGAGTGAAGCCCAGACGGGCCGCCTCGGCCAGGCGGCGGTGCGCTCCGGTCACGGGCCGGATCTCGCCGGCCAGCCCGACCTCACCGAAGGCGATGGTGCCGTGCGGCAGCGGCCTGTCGGTGATGGCGCCCGCCAGGGCGAGGGTGATGGCCAGGTCGGCCGCGGGCTCGGTGAGGCGGACCCCGCCCACGGTCGACAGGTAGGCGTCGCTACCGCCGATGGGCGCGGCTGCCCGCTTGTCGAGCACGGCCAGGATCATGTTGACCCGGGCCGTGTCCAGGCCGCTCGTCGCGCGCCGCGGGGTGGACAGGGTCGACGCGGTGACCAGCGCCTGCACCTCGGTCACGAGCGGCCGGCGCCCCTCCAGGGTCACGGTCACACACGTTCCCGCCACCGCGGCGGTACGGCCAGAGAGGAAGAGGGCACTCGGGTCGGCCAGACCGACGATTCCGACGTCGGAGAGGTCGAAGCAGCCGACTTCGTCGGTCGGGCCGAAGCGGTTCTTCACGGCACGCACGAGCCGCAGCCTGCTGTGGCGATCGCCCTCGAACTGCACGACGACGTCGACGAGGTGCTCGAGCACCCGGGGCCCGGCGATGGAGCCGTCCTTGGTGACGTGCCCGACGAGCAGGACGGCGATGCCGCGGGCCTTCGCGACCTGGATGAGCGAGGCGGCAACCTCACGAACCTGCGAGACGTTGCCGGCGGACCCCTCCACCTCCGCGCTGCTGATCGTCTGGACGGAGTCGACGATGACGAGCTCGGGCTGCAGGGCGTCGATCTGGCCGAGCACGGTGGCGAGGTCGGTCTCGCTCGCCAGGTAGAGGGATCGGGCCATGGCCTCGATGCGCTCCGCGCGAGTTCGCACCTGGGCCGAGGACTCCTCACCGCTGACGTAGAGGACCTTGCGGTCGCCGTGGTCACCTGAGCGGGCCGCCCGAGCGGCGACGTCGAGGAGCAGCGTGGACTTTCCGATGCCGGGCTCGCCCGCGACGAGGACGACCGCACCGGGCACGATGCCCCCACCGAGGACGCGGTCGAACTCAGGGACACCGGTCGGTCGAGCGACGGCCCGCCGCACGTCGACCTCGCCGATCGGGATGGCCGGGCGGTCGACCGCCGAGGCGGCCGTCGTGCGCGCCGTGACCGCCCCCACCTCGGTGACACTGCCCCAGGCCTGGCACTCGCCGCACCGACCGACCCACTTCACCGCCTGCCAGCCGCACTCCGAACAACGGTAGGCAGCGGCGGAGCGAGCGGAGCGACGGGATGCGGTGCCGGACATGCACTCCACCGTAGGCGTCACCCCCGACACACCGGTGCCCGGACACGACGGACTGCGGACACGACG
>JAGNQK010000084.1:7649-9613 GCA_017989115.1 Dermatophilaceae bacterium
CGGACACGACGAAGCCCCGGGCCAGAGGTCCGGGGCTTCGTGCGGTGCCGCGACGTGCGCGGCGATGGGCTGGATCAGCCGGCGACGACCTCGAGCTCGATGGTCGCGCGCACCTCGGGGTGCAGGCGGATCATGGCCGCGTGCGTTCCGGTGGTCTTGATCGGGGTCGGGACCTCGATCGTGCGCTTGTCCAGCTCCGGGCCACCAGCAGCCTTGACGGCAGCAGCGATGTCCGCGGTGGAGACGGCGCCGAAGAGGCGACCACCCTGTCCGGCGTGCGCCGGGACGGTCACCGACTTCGACTCGAGGTTGCCCTTGATCGACTGGGCCTCCTCGAGCGACTTGACCGCGCGGGTGGCGCGACCCTTGGCGATGGCGTCGACCTGCTTCTGCCCGCCCTTGGTCCAGGCCGTGGCCAGACCGCGACGGAACAGGAAGTTGCGGGCGTAGCCGTCCTTGACGTCGACGACGTCACCGGCGGCACCGAGGTCGGAGACCTCGTGGGTGAGAATGACCTTCATGGTGTTGGCTCCTTCTCGACCGGTCAGCGGGACGAGCTCGAGTACGGCAGCAAGGCCATCTCGCGCGCGTTCTTGACGGCGTTGGCGATGAGGCGCTGCTCCTGGACGGAGACACCGGTCACCCGACGCGCGCGGATCTTGCCGCGGTCGGAGATGAACTTGCGCAGCAGCGCGGCGTCCTTGTAGTCGATGTTCTCGACCTTCGCCGCCTTGAGCGGGTTGGCCTTCTTCTTGGGCTTGCGAATGGCGGGCTTGGCCATCGTGGTGCTCTCCTTCTGCCGGGGGCTCCCGGCGGATGAGCCCTGGTCTCCCAGGGATGGTGTCGTGCTGTGAACGGGGCCGTGGTGTCACCGCGGTGACGCGGCCCCAGGTGTCGGTGTCCTGAAAGAGGATCAGAAGGGGGGCTCGTCGTAGCTGGGAGCCTGGCCCCAGCCACCCTGCTGGCCACCCTGCGGCTGCTGGGGGGCCTGCTGGCCACCCTGCGGCTGCTGCGGAGCCTGCTGGCCACCCCAGCCCTGGCCACCCTGAGGTGCCGGAGCGGAGCCACCGGTGGCCCACGGGTCCTGCTGCTGGAAGCCACCCTGGCCGCCGAAGCCACCACCGGAACCGCCGCGCTCGGCCTTGGTGACCTTCGCCGACGCATAACGCAGCGAAGGGCCGACCTCGTCGACGTCGAGCTCGACGACGGTGCGCTTCTCGCCCTCCTTGGTCTCGTACGAGCGCGACTTCAGCCGCCCCGTCACGATCACGCGGGTGCCGCGGTGGAGCGACTCGGCGATGTTCTCGGCCGCGTCACGCCACACCGAGCAGCGCATGAAGAGGGTCTCCCCGTCCTTCCACTCGTTGGACTGGCGGTCGAACGTGCGCGGCGTGGATGCCACGGTGAAGTTCGCGACCGCAGCCCCCGAGGGGGTGAATCGGAGTTCGGGGTCGGCGGTGAGGTTGCCGACGATGGTGATGGTGGTTTCGCCTGCCATGGGTCAGGGACTTCCTTCGCGGTGGAGACCGACGGTGTGAGAGTGCTGGGACGTCACTCAGGCGCCGGGGCGCATGAGCTTGGTCCGCATGACCGACTCGTTGAGGCCGAGCTGACGGTCCAGCTCCTTGGCCGTGGCCGGCTCAGAGGTGAAGTTGACGACGGCGTAGATGCCCTCGGCCTTCTTCTTGATCTCGTAGGCCAGGCGGCGACGACCCCAGATGTCGACGTTGTCGACGGAACCACCATCGGTGGTCACGACCTTGAGGAACCGCTCCAGCGAGGGCTGGACGGTCCGGTCATCGAGCTCTGGGTCGAGGATGACCATGAGTTCGTACTGACGCATGCGTTAACCCGCCTCCTTTGGTCTGTGGCGGTCACGGAGTTTCCGTGACAGGAGGGTATGCATTGCTGCCGACAGGACCGCGGAGTTTTCCACAGGCCGCTCAGAGGGCAACCTGCTCAGG
>JAGNQK010000320.1 GCA_017989115.1 Dermatophilaceae bacterium
CGCTCGGGGAACAGCGGCTTCCCCTCCATGGTCAACAGCTCTTCCTTGACCATGCGCCGCATGAGGTCACCGGGATCGACGGTATGGACCCCGTCGCGGAACTTGCCTTCGAAGCGGTCGCCATCCAGCAGAGCCAGGAAGAGCTGGAAGCCCTCCTGCTGTCCGGCATGGGGGGTGGCGGTCATGAGGAGGAAGTGCCGGGTGACCCCGCCGAGCACCTGACCAAGCTGATAACGCTTGGTCGTCTTCAGCTCGCCGCTGAAGTAGCTGGCCGACATCCGGTGCGCCTCGTCGACAACGACGAGATCCCAATCCGAACTCTTGAGGAGGTCGATCAGCTCCTCGCTTCGGGAGAGCTGATCCATTCGCGCGATGAGCAGGGGGTGCTGCTCGAACAGCCCTTCGGGTGTGGCATCGACGAGTTGTTTGGTGAGCAGTTCGAACCGAAGCCCGAATTTGTCGAACAACTCGTCCATCCATTGGTTGACCAGGCTCCCTGGCGCGACAACGAGGCACCGATCCAGGTCGCCGCGCAGCATCAGCTCCTTGATGTAGAGCCCGCACATGATGGTCTTGCCCGCGCCAGGGTCGTCGGCGAGGAGGAACCGCAGCGGCGTGCGGGGCAACATCTCGCCGTAGACCGCGGTGATCTGGTGCGGCAACGGCTCCACGTCCGAGGAGGTGACCACGAGCATGGGGTCGAACAACGCGGCATACCTGATGCGAAGGGCCTCGGCAGCAAGCCGCCAGGACTCGCCGTCTCCGTCGAACGCCCGAACCGAGCTGCTTGCCACCAGCCGGAGACTCGCTTCGCGATCGCGAGTGACCACGGCCTCGTCAATGGCCCCCGCGGCGTCCTTAAACGCCACGGTCACCACATTCCCGCCATGCCACCGGACCGCCAGGATGTCCACGGGAGCGTGAAGGCGTAGCCCTTCCACTCTCGCGCCCGGGGTCAACGACTCCAATCGAAAAGCGTGGGCAGTTTCGAGCGGGGAGTCATTGGATTTCACGTCGTCGACCACATGCATAGACATAGCACGCCCGGCCGACATCGGCCGGGCGAGCGTCACCTAAGGCCCACAGAAACCTGCTCCCGGGGCGGTTAGCGCGGACCGACCCATAGGCGTGAGGTTTAACTCGAGACATGTCCATCGGATCGCGAATGTGACGCCAATTCGTCTGCGGGGTAGGCCAGTTCACACTGCCTGCGCGATCGCTGGGACGTGGCCGCACCGGGACCGAGCGAGGCAGCTAGATCGACTGACTGAATAGATAGACAAACTGACTAGATCGCCATACCATCTAGTCATGAGCGCGACGACCACGTGGCCCGGAGACTGGCTCCGGGGCGTCCTGGAGATGGCGGTCCTGCGGGTCCTGGCCACCGAGCCGGCCTCCTACGGCTACGCCATCTCAGTCGCGTTGGAACGCAACGGACTTGGCGCGGTCAAAGGCGGCACGCTCTACCCGCTGCTTGCCCGCCTTGAACAGGCCGCTTACGTCCAGACCCGCTGGGAGGCCGGCGACGGCGGCCCGGGACGCAAGTACTACACGATCACCGACTCCGGGCGCTCCCACCTCTCCTCGACCTCGGCCGCCTGGTGCGAGTTCGCGCAGACCACGGCCAGCTTTCTGCGCGAGGACGCACCCGGCATACCCGTCGCATCCCGCCCGACCGCGGCCCCGAGCCGCTAAGCCCCTCTCCCGGAAGGAACCCGCGATGCTAGACCCCACGAAGACCACCCTTCCCAAGAAGTGGGCGTTCGAGTTCACGCTGGCGTTGCGTTCGCGGGACGTCACCGGGACCGCCATCGGCGACGCCCTCCGACAGGCGGAGGCGTTCTGCGCCGACAGTGGCCAGTCACCGGAGGAGGCCTTCGGACCGGCCGGCGCGTATGCCGATTCGCTCACCGACCTGCCGACCGTCACCGGCGGCCAGACGCTGACAACACGCCTGGCTCCGAGCGCCCTCGGCCTGTTCGGCTTGTTGCTTGCGCTGCCGACATTCGATGCCTGGCGGGCCGGGCGGGCGGTGGAGTTCCCGCTCGGTGGCCTGATCGCCCTTGTCGTCGTGCTCATGGCCGTGGCCGTGCTGGTGCTCCAGCCGCGGATCTATCGGCGGCGTGGGAGCCTGCTCGTGCTGCTGAGCTTCGCTTTCCTCGCGGCGACGGCCGCGCAGGCCTTCCTGCGTCAACCGATCGGGAGCCTGCCGGTTCTGCCCTGCGCGCTGGCCGCCGCGGGGGCGCTGATCGGATCAGGGCTGTGGCAGATGCGGGTGCTCGACCCCGACCTCATCGTCGATCCGCTCGCTCCTGCGCCTCGGCCCAGCCGTGCCTTCCACCTGCTGACCTGCTGGTTGATGCCGATCGGCACGGTGTTGGTCTTGGGCGTTGCGATGCTCGCCCCAGTGCGTTGAGCCGAGCGGCAGCGATGAGCTCTAGCTGACCAGGAACCCGTCGGCAACCAAAGCCCGCAGCGTCGGCAGAGCTGCCTCGGTGACGTGGGCGTCGTCGAGCTCCAACAGGCTGGCGATCGCGGCCAGCGCCACCCGCGGGGTGAGCGAGCCGTCGCAGACACCGAGCAGACCTGCCGCCACCGTGTCGAGC
>JAGNQK010000085.1 GCA_017989115.1 Dermatophilaceae bacterium
GGCGAAGGTCGTGAGCTTCTTGTCGAGCTCCATCTCCTTGGCCTTGGCCTCGAGGTCGCGCAACACGGTGCGCAGTTGGTCGGTGGTGGTCATGGGGGTCCCCTTTCGTGCGGGATCGGCCGGGCGTCGAACACCACGGTCCATCTGCTCCAACTATTGGGCGCGTGACCGGTGTTCCCGCGGGCCGCCGCCTCAGGGGTGGCTCAGGGTGCACCCTGAGCCGGGTGGCTGCTCGCTCACAACCCCGAGCGCACAACCGCCCCATCTGTCACACTGCGGTTCTGCCACCTCGCAGCGTCGCGAACCTGGCCACGGCTGTCGCGACGCCCGGACTGATTGGAGCGTCGCCGTGACCCAGCAGCACGAACGCCCCGCGGTCCCGGGCCCGGACGCGCAGGACCCCCAGGCGGCTGCGGGGGTCCCGTCCGTCCCGACCGCCGAGGGTGCCCCCATGCCGAGCGCCTGGCAGGCCCGGCGCGAGTGGCGCACGGCCCTCGAGCTGGCGAGTGCGGCGGTGCGCACGAGAGACCTGCACGAGTGGCCCCGCGGGGACGGGCACCCCGTCATCGTGCTCCCCGGCTTCCTCGCCGGCCCCGAGTCCACGGCCTTCCTGCGCAGCCACCTGCGCCGACTGGGGTACCACGTCCACGACTGGCGGCACGGCCGCAACCTCGGCGCCAGCCCGGAGCTCGCCGAAGAGCTCGAGGACCTCCTCCTCGAGATCCACGACCGCTACCAGCGCCGGGTCAGCCTCATCGGCTGGAGCGCCGGGGGCATCTACGCCCGCGAGATGGCCCGGGCCCTGCCGGACTACACCCGCTCGGTGATCACGCTCGGCAGCCCGTTCCGCGGCCACCCGGCATCCACCCGCGCGTGGCGCGTCTACCGGCTGATGAACCGCCACAACCTCGAGAAGATGTTCACCGACGAGGCCCTGGCCACCCGCGCCGCGCCGCTGAGCGTGCCGACGACGTGCATCTACTCGCGCAAAGACGGCATCGTCGCGTGGGAGTGCTGCCTGTCCGACCCCGCACCGCTGACGGAGAACGTCGAGGTCACGGCCAGCCATCTCGGCTACGGTCACGAGATGCACACGCTGCGGGTCATCTGCGACCGACTGGCCCAGCCCGAGGGGGCATGGCTGCCGTACACCGGTCACGCGCCGGCCGTGCGCGGCCGGGCGGTCTGACGTCGTGGGACGCTCTCGGTGGGCCACCCCGCTCGACGCGATCTTCCTCATGGGGGAGACCCCCGAGACCCTGATGCACGTCGCATCGCTGCTGCACTTCACCTACCCAGAGGGCGTGCGGCGCACCACGTTCCTGCGCCAGCTCGTGAACGACCTGCGGGCCGCCCCCATCGAGTCGCCGTGGTTCTACCGCCTGCAGACCCGCACCCTGATGCGCCAACCCGTGCACCGCTGGGTCGAGGACTCCGAGTTCGACATCGACTACCACGTCCGCCACTCGGCCCTGCCGAGCCCCGGCGGCGAGCGCGAACTCGGTGTCCTGGTGTCGCGACTGCACTCCAACCAGCTCGACTTCCGTCGCCCCCCGTGGGAGATGCACGTCATCGAGGGCCTGTCGGGCAACCGGTTCGCGATCTATACCAAGATTCACCATTCGCTCGTCGACGGCTTCACCGGCATGCGCATCCTCCAGCGCGGGCTGGCCACCACCCCTGACGACCTCGAGCACCCCTTCTTCTTCAGCACCCGCAAGCCATCGCGACCCGAGGGCGCCCGCCGCCAGGCCGACCCGGTGGGAGACGTCACCTCCATCCTGCGCTCGTTGGCCTCGTCGGTCGGCACCACGCCATCGGTGCTGAAGGCGCTCGTGGAGACGCAGGTCGGGCGGGGCCGCACCCCGACCAAGGCCGTGACGAGTTACCAGGCACCCGACTCGATCCTCAACTCCCGCACCGGCAGGTCGCGGCGCTTCGCGACCCAGGAGTACGACCTCGGTCGACTGCGAGCCATCGCCAAGGCCCGCAAGGCCACCCTCAACGACGTGCTCATGGCGATCTGCGCCGGTGGGCTGCGACGGTGGCTCGACGACCTCGAGGCACTGCCGGAGCGTCCGCTCATCGCGTTCATCCCCGTCAACGTCCGTCCCCCGGAGAGCGAGGGTGGCGGCAACGCCGTCGGCGCAACCCTGGTCTCGCTGGCGACCGACATCGAGGACCCCCTGGAGCGGCTGAGCGCCATCACGGCATCGTCACGGGCGGCCAAGGCCCGGATGCGCGGCATGAGCGCCGATGCAGTCATGGCCTACAGCGCGCTGCTGCTCGCCCCCGCCGGGCTTCAGGTCGCCAAAGCCATGAGCGGTCTGCCCGGCCCGGTGCCCCACACCCTCAACGTCTGCATCTCGAACGTCCCCGGCCCCAAGGAACACCTCTACCTGCGCGGTGCCCGACTCGAGGCGACCTACCCCGTGTCGATCCCGGGCCACTCGATGGCGTTGAACATCACCGCGCACTCGTACGCGGGCACGCTCGACCTCGGCTTCATCGGCGACCGCGAGGCGCTGCCACACCTCCAGCGCCTAGCCGTACGCGCCGGTGAGGCGCTCGAGGAACTCGAGGCCGCCGTGGCCGGGCTCGACTGACTCAGGACCCCCTTCCAGCCACCGCGTGACGGGCTCAGCCCTGCTGCTCCCCGGCGATGTTGACCATCCATGCGACGCCGAACTTGTCGACGAGCATGCCGTAGTCGTCACCCCACATCTGGCGCTCCAACGGCATCTGCACGGTGCCGCCTTCGGCGAGCCCGTCCCAGTAGCGGCGCATGGCCTCGGAGTCGTCGCCGCTGATCGACATCGTGATGGTGTTGCCAGCTACGTAGCTGTCCTCCTGGCCCGGGGGCATGTCGGAGGCCATGAAGGTCATGCCGGCCTCGGTCTCGAGGTGCGAGTGCATGACCCCGTTCGCCTCGGGCCCCTGCGCACCGAAGTCACCGAAGGTGGAGATCTGCAACTCACCGCCGAGCACGGACTGGTAGAAGGTCATCGCCTCGCGCGTGGTTCCGGGGAAGTTCAGGTAAGGGTTCAGGGCAATCGCCATGACGGACTCCTTCGACGTCGAACTGGATCGGACCCGCTCGGGCCCGCCTTCAGCGGACGCTACAACCGGGTGCCGACAGACGGGCTGGATTCCTTCCTGGACCTGCCCTGCACAGCCACCGTGACCGCGAGGACCAGCACAGTGACCATGGCCAGCATCATCGACGGGATCGTGACGTTCGCCGCGTGGAAGTGCGGACCCGACACCCAGACGTCGGCCGTGTCGCGGTTGACGAAGCCGTCGTCCGCGAAGCGCGCGAGCGCCGTCGCGAGCTCGGCGAGGTGCCCGAGCACGGCGAGTGGGACGAACAGCAGGAGGGCCTTGCAGATGCGACGCTGAGCCGTGGACTCGGTCTGGGCAAGCAGCCGACGCACGAGCACGGCGGCGCCGACGAGCATGGGGATGGCCAGGACGTGGAACGCGATGTGCGGATAGCTCGTGTCGCCGAAGGCGGCGAATGCAGGAAGCATGAGGAAGGGCAGCCAGATGAGCGCGATGAGCATCAGGTGTCGACGGGTCACGGGGGAACCTCCGGGCTGGGGGTGGACCCTTCGACGCTAGGAAAGGCACCGCGCCACGGCATCGGCGAAACCGCCTAACTCGCGCGGATCCCCTCCCGATGGGCGTCGTGCCACGTGAGGACGGCGTGCACGCGGCGGTTGTCATGCGGCGACTCGGGCAGGGCCAGCTTGCTGAAGACCGACCGCAGGTGCGCGTCGACCGTCCGCTCCGAGAGCACCAGTCTGGCCGCGATACCCGCGTTGGACAGTCCCTCGGCGAGCAGGGCGAGCACCTCGCGCTCCCGTGGCGACAGCACCGGCAGCGGCTGTGACTCGGATGGGCCCGGGACCGGCGGCCTCCCGTCGATCGCATCGCTGGGCTCAGGCTCGGGCTCGTCGAGAGCGCCGTCCAGCGCCAGCGGGACCAAGGCTGGCGGGTCCCACGGTGGCGGGTCCAGTGACGAACGGTCCAGTGAGGACCGGTCCAGAGCAGGCGAGACCAACGCCCTGGCCACCCGCGACTCGAGGGGGCGGGTCCCCACCATGACGGCGACGGCCAGCAGGGCCGCGAGCACGCTGCCGAGCGTGCCATCGGCGTCCACCAACACCACGGCAGTGACTGCGACGAGGGCCGCGATGAGCGCCACCAGCACCACCGCCGTCCAGGAGATGGTGCGGGTCCGCAGGGCGAGCGGGCTCCGCAGCGCCCGCGACGTCCCTGCCGACACCGTCGCGAGGGCGGCGTACATGCCACACAGGACCATCACCGCCGGCGCCTCGGCCCCCATCGGACCGGCCGCGAGGGCGCCGAGCACTCCGCAGCCGAGCACCAGCACCGGGCCGCTGAGGGCGGCGAGCGCCACGAGGACCAGCCGCGGTCGCGCTTCGCCCACGGCATCCCGGGCTGCCCGCGTCGCGACCACGGGACCGACGAGGGTGGAGGCAAGGAAGACGAGGTTCACCACGAGGCCCACCGCGACCGCCGTGTCGGACTCCACGAGGGGCGTGAGACCGGCCGGCCACATGGGTGGGGCCAACAGGGCGAGCGCCACGGCATCCACGGTGGCTAGCGCGAGGACCACCGTAATCAGGCGTGGCGGCAGGCCGTTGCCGATGTAGCGGACCGCGAGCAGCGGCAGCAGGGACAGGGCCGCGATCACCGGCACGTGCCCGACCGTGGCCAGGGCAGCCAGAAGCCGGATCCACGAACCACCGGTGGAGTCGCTTGCGACAGCCAGCGCGAGCGTGGCGGCCACGGCCGGGTAGGCGAGCGCGACGCCGACCAGGCCGAGCGTTGCCCGCCGCCAGGCCACCCACCCCGGGTCGAGGCCACGGTGGGCGAGCAGCAGGACCACCGCGGTCACGAGGGCCCACACCAGCACCCAGGGGGAAGCACCCGGCGGTCCGGGTTCGGCAACGACCCCTGCCGTCACGGTGAGGCCGGCCACGGCGATCATCACCGTGGCAGCCGTGACCTCCACGGGCGTCGGTGACGTCCGGCGCGTCATCCATCCAGTGTCAGGGAAGGGACCCCGACGTCGCCAGTGCCCGAACGGGTCGGACCTCGGTGGGGCATGCCCACCCGGTTGTGACATGCAGAGCGCGCGGAATGTCGCGCCCACTGCATGTCACGAGCCGTCAACTACAACCTGGCGATGACCGCGCGACCGCGATCGGTCAGCGAATCCCGCTTCACGGCATCCATGCCGTCCCACGTACGCGTGACCATCCGCGAGCGCGGGTTGCCCTCGAAGACCTCCCGGTGGTCCTCGACGAAGGTCCAGTACAGGGCGTCCCAGTCCTCGCGCCACGGGCCGGGGCCATGGTCGGTCATCCGCCTCAGGTAGGCGCTGCCCGAGACGTACGGCTTGGTCGTGACCGCCGCCCCGGCCGCGAACTGCGACATCGCGTGGACGTTGGGCACCATGACCCAGTCGTAGGCGTCGACGAACATCGCCATGAACCACTCGTACACCTCGACCGGGTCGGTGCGCAGCAGGCACATCGCGTTGCCGAGCACCATGAGCCGCTCGATGTGGTGCGCCCAGCCGCGCTCGAGCACCCCCTCGATCGCGTGGTCCACGGGGTCGAGCCCGGTCGTGCCGCCCCACCAGCCCGGCGCCAAGGACCGGGTGTGGCCCAGGTGGTTCGCGACCCTCATCCGGCGCCCGAACAGGTGGTAGGTGCCCCGCATGTACTCGCGCCACCCGATGAGCTGGCGCACGAAGCCCTCGAGCGACGCGAGCTCGACCCCCTGCTCGGCCGCGCCGGTGAGCACCGCGTCGAGCACCTCGCGCGGGTCGAGCAGGCCGCAGTTCAGCGCCGGGGTGATCGCGGCGTGGAAGAGCACCGGGTGCTGCGTGGAGACGGCGTCCTCGTACGGGCCGAACTGCGCCAACCGTTCGTCGACGAACTCCTGCAGGGCCGCCCGGGCCTGCTCGTGGGTCACCGGCCACGCGAAGGATGCCGCGCGGCCAGGTGCCGCGGGGAACTCGCCCTGCACCCACGAGATCGCCTCGTCGACCTGCGCGGTGCGCTCGGCACCGGTCCAGCTGGGCACCACATGGCCTCGGGGCAGCTTCTTGCGGTTCTCGGTGTCGAACGACCACCGCCCACCGACGGCCTGGCCATCCTCGACCAACACGTCGAGCCGGCGGCGCTGCCACTGGTAGAAGGTCTGCATCCGGGCCCGCCGGTCCCCGAACCAGTCGACGAGCTCAGGCCTCGTGGTGAGGAAGTTCGGCGACTCGAGCACGTCGTGCGGCCCGAAGCCCACCCCGGCGTCGGCCACGGAACGGCGCAGGTCACGCAGCATCCAGTCGTCAACCGGATCGACGACGCTGAGCGCATCAGGTCGCAGCCCGGCGAGGTGGGCGGCGAGACGCCCGCCCGAGGGCCGCACGGCATCCGTCTCCAGGACGTCGACGTCGAAACCCGCGTCGCGCAACCGCTCCACGAAGTGGCGAGATGACGCCCGGTGCAGCACGAGCTTCTGAGCGTGGAACGGCTGGTGACGAAAGAGCAGGTCGTCCTCGACGAGCACGAAACGCGTTCCGGGCGGGGCGTCGAGGTGGGCCGCGAAGAGCTGGTGCGGGTACACGACCCGCACCATGCGCCGGGCGACCCCGGACGGCGCACCGGCCGTCACCGGCGGTGCGCTCACGTGCCCTGAAGGTCGGCGAGCACCGTGCGGGCGACCCGGTCGCCGGAGACCAGGGCCCCCTGGATGGAGGCGGTGTCCCGGTGGTCGCCAGCGACGTAGACCCCCGGCGAGACCCGCGCCCGGCTGACCGTGCGCAGCGGTGCGGGCTGGGTCGGCAGCGCGTGCAGGATGTCGTCGCGGCGCAGCAGACCCCAGTCGGCGGGCGGGGCACCGAACATCTCCCCTGCCTGTCGCCGCACCTCGGCCTCGGTGCCGCCGGTGCCGTCCGGCGCCAGCAGGCAGGTCACCTGGACGAGGTGTCGTCCGGCCGGGGCGTACGACGGCGCCGCGTTGCTCATCACCGCGGCATTGACGATGGGCCCCCGCCGACGGCCGTCGACCATGAGCAGGGTGGATGCCGTCGGCGCCTGCGGGGCGTCGAACCACCAGGTCTGCAACCCCTTGGTCGCGGGGGCCGGCAGCGGCAGCAGCCCCGCCACGGCATCCGGCCCGACGGCGACGACGGCGGCGCGGGCACTGACCCGTGAACCGCCGGCGAGCGTGAGCACCGTGCGCCCGGCATCCGCGCTGAGCGAGGTGACGCGTTCGCCGAGTCGTACGTCCACGCCCGCCGCGCGCGCTCGCCCGGCGAGCTGTTCCGGCAGGGCCCGGATGCCGTTCGCGGGCACCCCCGGCACGCCGAGCGCGAACATGCGAACCAACAGGCGTGCGAACGCCTCGGAGGTCTCGCCCCGGTCCTCGGCGAGCACCCCGGCGAGGAAGGGCTCGATCACCTCGGTGCGCAGCGGACCGCGCACCCCGGCGCGGTCGAGCCCTTCGCGCAGTGACCGGTCGGCGGCCAAGGCCCCGGCGATGACCCGGCGGGGCGCGACCACGGCCGGCCCGGCCCACCGGGCCAGCGCGGCGACGGCGCGCGGGGAGAGCAGGCCGCTACGCAGCGTGGCGGCGAGACCACCGGGCGCCCGCAACGGGTGGGTGAGTTCGACGAGGCCACGCTCACGTCGCACCTGCAGACCGGCCCCGAAGGGGCGCAGGACGAGGGCCTCGAGGTCGACCCAGCGCTGCACGGCGGGATAGGCGGGATTGAGCACCTGGAAGCCGCGGTCGAGGAGGAAGCCGTCGACCTCGTCGGTGCGTTGGCGCCCACCCACGGCATGCGCCGTCTCCAGCATGACCACGGCCCGACCGGCCTGCGCGAGCACGTGCGCACACCTCAGCCCAGCCAGCCCGGCACCCACGACCACGACATCCGCATCCACGACCGCAACCCTAGGCTGAGCACACCCGAACCACGTCTCACTTGACAATACTTTGTCTAAGGTTGTGGACCACTCCGGGGCCGTTGTCTAGGCTTTGCGCACAGCGGTCAGCCGCCCCGGGACACATCCCGTCCGACCAGACCAGCGAGGCAGGAGGCGCACGTCGATGAGTGCCGAGACGACCGCTCTGAAGCTCGATGCGCCGGAGACCACGGCCAGCGTCGAATCCACCCTCACGCGCGCCGACTCCCTGCTCGAGACGACCTTCCTCGAACTCGCGAGCGCGCTCGACCAAGCCGCGGCCGACAACGCCCCCGACGAGGCGAGCCCGACTGCCGGCCCGCTCGGGGTCGACCTGGTCGGTGAGCTGGCCGAGCGCTCGCGCAACCACGGCAAGCGCCTGCGCCCGACCCTGGCCCACTGGGGCTGGGTGGTCGGCGGCGCCGAGCCCGGCAGCCACACCGACCTCGTGCGGATCGCGGCGGCGCTCGAGCTGCTGCACCTGTTCGCGCTGATCCAGGACGACGTCATGGATCGCTCCGACTCGCGGCGTGGTCGCCCCACGCTGCACGTCGTGGCGGCGCAGCGCCACCGTGACGAGCAGGGCCTCGGCGACGACACCCTCTTCGGCGACAGCGTGGCCACCCTCGTCTCCGACCTGGCGCTGAGCGAGGCCACGCTGCTCGTCGCCCCCACCGCCGCCACCGTGCGGGCCGCCTGGCGACTCATGGCGGTCGAGCTCGTCGAGGGCCAGCTGCTCGACGTCACCCACACCGCGGGCCGCCGCCGCGACCACGCGACCTCGCGCCGGATCGCCCGGTTCAAGAGCGGCCGCTACACGATCACCCGTCCCCTCCAGCTCGGCGCACTGGTGGGTGGGGCCGACGAGCACACCGTGCGCGGGCTCATCGCGTGGGGTGACCTCATCGGGGACGCCTTCGCCGTGCGCGACGACGTCCTCGGCGTCTGGGGCGACCCGACCCAGACCGGCAAACCCGCCGGTGACGACCTGCGGTCGGGCAAGCCCACCGAGCTGCTCACCTGGGCCGCCGAGCTCCTTCCCGCGAGCGACCGTCCCCTGTTGGACGCCTGCGACGCCGGCACCCTCGACGACGCCGGGGTCGACGCCCTCCAGCAGGCGATGGTCGCTGCCGGGGTTCGCGACCGGGCCGAGCAGGCCGTCGCCGACCTCAGCCGTCGCGCCCACGCACGCCTCGACGCCCTCGCCGTCGAACCCCGGGCGGATGCCGCGCTGCGCGGCCTCGCCGACGCCATCGCCTGGAGGTGCTCATGAAGGTTCTCGTCGTCGGGGCCGGCCTCTCCGGGCTGGCCGCCGCCTGCCACCTGACCGCCGCAGGGCACGACGTCACCGTGCTCGAGCGCGAGGACGTCGTCGGTGGCCGCGCCGGCCTGCTGCGCCTCGGCGACTTCCGCCTCGACCCGGGGCCGGTCGTCATGACCATGCCCGAGCTGCTCCACGACCCGATCCGGGCCGTCGGCGGCGACCCCGACTCACTGATCACCATGCGTCACCTCGACCCCGCCTACC
>JAGNQK010000321.1 GCA_017989115.1 Dermatophilaceae bacterium
CATGACCCTCGGCGAGGACCTCGACGGTCCGCGCGACCTGATCGCCCGGCATCCGCAGGGGTGGACCGCCGCCCAGGCGCTCGCCTACCTCCAGGAGGGCCTGCCCAGCCGCACCTGAGCGGGCAGCGCCCGGACGAGCACGACCGACATGGCATGAGTGCGGAGGTGGCTGCCGGGGCAGCCGCCTCCGTGCGATTCGGGCGCTGTTCGTCAGTGTGGTGGGTCGCTTCGTCTTTTGACCAGCGATTGAACAAAAGTCTTTTCTGGCGCACCGAAAGCCCGAAACCACCCGGTTTTCTGCTATCAGAACCCCGCCGTGAGTGCGGAAGTGGCTGCTCCGGCAGCCACTTACGCACTCACAGCGGGGTTTGTCAGCGGGGCGTGACGACGATCTTTCCGCGGGAGGCGCCAGAGGCGACATGGTCGACGGCGGCCGCCGCCTGCTCCAGAGGAAAGGCCTTCTCGACGACCGGGCGCAGAGCGCCGCGATCGATGACCTCGTTCAGGGCGACCAGGTCTGCGGCGTTCTCCGACGAGACGAACATGACGAGGTGCTGCCTGACGAACGGTGAGAGCAGCGCCGCACCGACGGACCGCTCGAGCCCGCCGAGCCAGCGTCCGCCACCCTCGCTGCCGACGATCACGAGCGTTCCCCGCTCGGTGAGCAGGCTGCGCAGCTCGGCGACCGACCGGTGCCCGCCGATGTCGAGGATCGCGTCGAACTGCTCTTCGAGGTCGCGCAGCGAGGTGGTGGTGTGGTCGATGACCCGTGCGGCGCCGAGCGAGCGCACGAGCTCGGCCTTGGCCGGCCCGCTGACACCGGTGACGGTGGCGCCGAGGTCGACGGCGAGCTGGACGGCGAACGTGCCCACCCCTCCCGAGGCGCCGACGACGAGCACCCGATCACCGCGGCCGACGCCGGCCTTGCGCAGCGCCTGGAGGGCGGTGAGACCCGAGACGGGGACGGCCGCGGCCTCCTCCACGGTGATGGACGACGGGCAGGGCGCGAGGCGGGTGAGCGGCAGCACCGCGAGCTCGGCGAACGACCCGCGGGCGGTGCCGTACACGGCATCCCCGATGGCGTGCTCGGTGACGCCGTCGCCCAGCGCGATGATCGTGCCGGCCACGTCGCGCCCGGGGATCCTGTCCTTCGGGCGCCGCAGACCCAGGCCGAGCCGAGCCAGCAGGGGCAGGCCGGTCATGACGTGCCACGTGCCGCGGTCGACGCCGGCCGCCGCGACCCGGATGAGCACCTCGCCGGGGCCGGGGGTCGGGTCGGGCACCTCGGTGAGGGCCAGCTGGTCGCTGGTGCCGTACTGGTCCTGCACGATGGCTCGCATGACATTCCTTACGCCGTAAGTCTCAGGGGGTGCGGGACACGGTAGCCTTACGCCGTAAGATGGCGCAAGTTGCTCACCTGTCCACACCCTCGACCCAGCCCCCCGCCGCCCCGACCGTCCCCAGATCGACCAATAGGTCACCGCAGGTACACCCCTCGACCAGGAGATCGGATGCCGTCCGCCCACCCCGAGAATCCGCGCACCCGCAGCGCGCTCAGCCGTGAGCGCGTCATCGCGCAGGCTGTCGCCCTCGCGGACGAGAAGGGCCTGGCCGCCCTCTCGATGCGTGCCCTCGCCGGTCGCCTCGGCGTCGAGGCCATGTCGCTGTACCACCACGTCGCGGGCAAGGAGGCGCTCCTCGACGCCATGCTCGACGTCGTGTTCGCCGAGATGCACCTGCCGGTGATCGGCGGCGACTGGCGAGCCGAGCTGCGCGCCCGCTCGGTCTCGGGCCGCACGGTCCTGCTGCGTCACCGGTGGGCGGTGGGGATGATGGACTCGCCGCGCAACCCGGGGCAGGAGAGCATCCGCCACCACGACGCCGTCCTGGGCTGCCTTGCTGCCGGGGGGTTCTCGCTCGAGGCCGCCGGCACGGCCTTCGCCTTGCTCGACTCCCATCTCTACGGCTTCATGGCGCAGGAGGTGAGTCTGCCGTTCACCACCGTCGACGAACTCGCCGAGATCGGGGCCACCCTCATCGGGCCCGAGGTGCAGGCCGCCTTCCCGCACTTCACCCGCTACGCGCAGGAGCGCGCCATCCAGCCGGGTTACGCGTTCGGCAACGAGTTCGAGCCCAGCCTCGACCTCGTGCTCGGGGCACTCGAGGTCCTGCGCGCGAACCCGGGCGCGTCAGCCACGGCGGCCGCCGCCTCGCACTCCACGCCGGTCGCCACCCCAGCCGGCCCCGACCCGATCGAGGTCACCGTGCCGGTGCTCGGGGTGGACGCCTGCCCCTTCGGCTGGGTTGGTGCCCTCCTCGTGCCCGGCGCTCCCCGACCCAGGGTCATCCTGGGGGAGACCATCGGTCAGCTCGTGGAGATGGTGCGAGCTGACGTCGACATCCTCGTCGTGGGCATCGACATCCCCATCGGGCTCCCCGACAGCACCCCTCGCCAGGCCGATGCCCTGGCCCGCAAGGAGCTTCCCGGTCGGGCGAGCACGGTCTTCACCACACTCACCAGGTCGGCGTACCTCGCCGACACGCGCGTCGAGGCGGATGCCGTGAACCGTCGCCTCAGCGGTCAGG
>JAGNQK010000322.1 GCA_017989115.1 Dermatophilaceae bacterium
GGCGACTTCCGCCTCGACCCGGGGCCGGTCGTCATGACCATGCCCGAGCTGCTCCACGACCCGATCCGGGCCGTCGGCGGCGACCCCGACTCACTGATCACCATGCGTCACCTCGACCCCGCCTACCGCGCGGTCTACCCCGACGGCAGCGAGCTGCACATCCGCGCCGACATGGACGACCTGCGCGAGGAGATCCGCACCAAGGTCGGCCCGGCCGACGCCGCGGGCTTCGACCGTTTCCTGGCGTGGCTGGAGCAGCTCTACGACACCGAGTTCGACACCTTCGTCGACCACAACTACACCTCACCGCTCGACCTCGTGCGCTCCCCGGCGACCGCACTCAAGCTGTTGCGGCTCGGTGGCCTGAGCGCCCTCGGCCCGTCCGTCGACCGGTTCTTCACCGACGACCGGCTCACCCGCATCTTCAGCTTCCAGGCCCTGTACGCCGGCATCTCGCCCGCCAAGGCCCGCGCGGTGCTCGCCGTCATCACCTACATGGACACCGTGCGCGGCGTGTTCTACCCCGAGGGTGGCATGCACGCCGTGCCCCGGGCCATGGCCCAGGCCCTCACCGACGCGGGGGTCCCGATCCACCTCGACGTCGAGGTCAGCGAGATCCTGCGCCGCGGCGACGGAGCCGTCGCCGGGGTCGCCACCACCGGCGGTGAGCGCCTCGCGGCCGACGCCGTGGTCGCGACCGTCGACCTCCCGGTGGTCTACGACCGCCTGCTCCCCGGCATCCGCGCCCCCCGCACCATCAGGACCGGCAGCTACTCCCCCTCCGCCGTCGTGTGGCACGTCGGCGCCTCGGGCACGCCCGGCCCGCACCTGCGCCACCACAACATCCACTTCGGCACCGACTGGGACGGTGCGTTCGAGGCGATCATCGACCGCGGCGAGCTCATGCCCGACCCGTCGCGCCTGGTCACCGTGCCCTCGGTGACCGACCCGACCGCCGCACCGGCCGGCTCCACCGCCATGTACGTGCTCGAACCGGTGCCGCACACCGGTGCCGGGCTGGACTGGCGCCGTGAGGCCGGGCCGATGCGTGAGCGGCTCCTGCGCTTCCTCGAGGCCGGCGGCTACCCGACCGACATCCGCGAAGAGGCCTTCATCACCCCCGACGACTGGCGCGCCCAGGGCATGCACCTCGGCACCCCGTTCGCCCTCGCCCACACCTTCCGCCAGTCCGGCCCCTTCCGCCCCTCGAACGTCGACCGCCGGGTGCCCGGCCTGGTGTTCGCCGGCTCCGGCACCCAGCCGGGCGTCGGCATCCCCATGGTGCTCGTCAGCGGCAAGCTCGCCGCGCAGCGTGTCCAGCAGTACGCCGGGGGCGCGCGTCCGGTCGCCAGGACACCACGTACGGTGGCCCGGTGACCGAACCCACCCCGGCCACCTCACCCGAGGTGCTGGCCGCCGGCTACGCCCGCTGCGCCGAGATCACCCGTGAGCACGGGACGACGTACTACTGGGGCGCCCGGCTCCTGCCCGCCGCCTCGCGCCGCCACGTGCACGCCGTCTACACCCTGGCCCGCCTCGCCGACGACATCGTCGACCTCGCGGGCCCCGAACCCGGCCCGGAGACCGCCGCGGAGCTCGACGCCTTCGAGGCGTCGTTCTGGCAGGCGCTCGCCGACGGCACCTCCACCGACCCCGTCATAGCCGCCGTCGCGACGTCGGTGCGCGAGTGCGGCATCGCCGACGAGTGCTTCACCCGCTTCTTCGGTGCCATGCGCAGCGACCTGACCCAGCGCACCTACGAGACCTGGGCTGACCTGCTCGCCTACATGGACGGCAGCGCCGCCGTCATCGGCGAGATGATGCTGCCCGTGCTCAACCCCACGACGGATGCCGTCGTGCCGGCTCGCGCGCTCGGCCTCGCCTTCCAGCTGACGAACTTCCTGCGCGACGTCGGCGAGGACCTCGACCGCGGGCGCGTCTACATCCCCCAGGAGGACCTGCGCCGGTTCGGCGCCGACCCCCACGCCCGCGTCGTCACCCCGCAGTGGCGCGAGCTGATGGCCTTCCAGATCGAGCGCAACCGCCGCCTCTACCGCGAGGCCGACGCCGGCATCCCCATCCTGCCCGGGGCATCCCGCCGCTGCGTCGCCACGGCACGGGTGCTCTACGCCCGCATCCTCGAAGGCATCGAGGCCGCCGACTACGACGTGTTCACCTCTCGCGCACGAGTCCCCACCGCGCGCAAGGCCGCGCTCGCGGCGCGCATGGTGACCTCGCGCGACCCGATGCGACTCGTGGCCCGCGACCGCGCCGCCGTCGACCCCTTCGGCGGGGCCTGGGTGTCGGATGACCCCGTCGTGCTGGTCGACGAGGGCGGCGCCCCGATCGGTCAGGGCCGCAAGTCCGCGATCCACCACGACGACACCCCGCTGCACCTGGCGTTCTCCTGCTACGTCCTGGACCCGGCAGGTCGGCTGCTCGTGACGACGCGGGCGGCGAGCAAGCCGAGCTTCCCCGGGGTCGTCACCAACACCGTGTGCGGCCACCCGACCCCCGGCGAGGACCTCGCGCAGGCCGTGCGGCGGCGGGCCCGCAGCGAGCTGGGCGTCGAGGTGGG
>JAGNQK010000086.1 GCA_017989115.1 Dermatophilaceae bacterium
TCGAGGTCCTCGCGGGTGTCGAAGGTCCACTCGATCGTGAGGTGGTCGGTGGTGAACCCCTGCCGGTCCCAGAACCGCTGCACCCCGGCCGGGTCGTAGGCCGGGTACGCACGGCTGAACCACGCGCCGAACGTCGACCGGGTGACGTCGTTGTCCACGATGAACGCCGTCCCGCCCGGGCGCAGTACCCTGGCGAGTTCGCTGAGGCCCGGCTCGCAGCCCGCGCCGAAGAAGTAGGCCCAGCGCGCGTGGGCGACGTCAACGCTGCTGTCTCGCAACGGCATCCGCTCGGCGTCACCAGCGATGACGGATGCCGTTGGCCCACCGTCCGCTGCGGAGGCGAGTCGGGCGCGCGCTCGCTCCACGAGCGGCAGGTGCGGCTCGAGCCCGATGACCCGGGCTCCGCGCGCGGCGAACCGGGGGAGGTGGAAGCCGGCGCCGCAGCCGACGTCGAGCAGCACTGAACCATCCAGGGGATGGATCGCGTTGAGAGCCAGATCGATGAACCCGGCGCGGTCGGACGCGAGGTTCTCGAGTTCGTAGACGTCGGGGGAGTCCCAGATGTTGGGGCTGCGGATCACGACGTGGGGGAGGTCTTGCCGGAGGCCTTGGCGACGGACTTGCCCGACGCCTTCGGTGTGGACGTGCTGGCAGTTTTCGGCGTCGCCTTGCCGGCGGCCTTCGGCGTGGACTTGGCCGAGGTCTTCGCAGTGGGCTTCGCGGTGGACTTGGTTGCCTTGGTGGTCGCGCCGGCCTTCGTGGGGGAGGCCGCCTTCGTCCTCGAGGTCGCCTTGGTGGTCGAGGTCGCCTTGGTGGGGGTGCCGACCTTGGCCGTCCGGGTGGCAGGTGTCGCCGGCCGGCGCCGAGGCACCCTGGTGCGCCGCCCGCCCACCGTGCCGGCCTCGACCGTGGCCGGGTGCACGAGCAGCGGGATCAGCTGTCGAGCCCCCGCTGAACGGGCCCGCTTGACCGTGTCGAGGTGGGCCTCGCAGCGCAGCACCAGGGCGGCGTAGGCGGCCTCACCCATGAGGGCAGTGAGCTCGGCCCGGTTGCTGCGGTAGACCGGCTCGGCCCCGACGTGGGCCTCGGTGTTCGACGAGCAGTACCAGTCGAGGTCATGGCCCCCAGGCCCCCACCCGCGCCGGTCGTACTCGGCGATGGTCACCTCGAGGTACGAGGTGTCATCGGGCCGCTCGACGGTGCGGTACGACCGCCGGATCGGCAGCTGCCAGCAGACGTCGGGCTTGGCCTCGTGCGGCGGCCGGCCGGTGAGCACCGCGTGCTGGTGCAGCGCGCACCCGGCACCAGCGGGAAAGCCGGGGCGGTTGAGCATGATGCAGGCGCCGTCGACCACCTTGGTCTTGCGGGCGGCATCCGACCCGTCCGGCCCCTCCGACCCGTCCGGCGAGGCCTCGAGCTCGGTCCAGGCCGAGCGGCGCGAGGGGTCCTTGTCGCCCCGCTTGCCGCGGCCGGGGTGGTACTGCCACTCGTCCTCGCCGAGCTCGGCGACGACGGCACGCACCCGCTCGAAGTCCTCGTCGTCGGTGAAGTGCGCGCCCAGCGTGCAGCACCCGTCGTCGGGGCGATCGGCGTAGATGCCCTTGCAGCCCGAGCCGAAGATGCACGTCCAGCTCGACGTCAGCCAGGTGAGATCGACCCGGAAGCGCTGCTCGGGATTCGCGGGATCGGGCAGCTCGGCCCAGGTGCGGGCGATGTCCAGCGGCGTCTCGGGCACGCGACCACCCTATGGGCCACCCGCCGCCCCGTCCCCATGAGCCGCCCACCCTGCTGGCTGTGGCCGGCCCCACCGTGCCGTCCCTATGGGCCGGCTACCGAACAGCGACTACGTTTGGCGCATGCGCCTCGGGGTCGTCGACGTCGGATCGAACACGGTCCACCTGCTCGTGGTCGACGCGCACCCCGGAGCCCAGCCCCTGCCGGCGACGAAGCACAAGATCGACCTGCGCCTGTCCGAGCACGTCACCGACGACGGGCACATCGGCGACGAGGGCAGCGACCGGTTGGCCACGTTCGTGCAGGAGTGCCTCGAGGTCGCCGAGCACCAGGGCGTCGAGAACCTCAGTGGCTTCGTCACCAGCGCGATCCGGGAAGCGCCCAACGGCCACCAGGTGCTGCTCGAGGTCAAGGAGCGCACGGGCGTCGTCCTCGACGTCCTCAGCGGGGCCGACGAGGCCCGGCTGACGTTCCTCGCCGCACGCCGCTGGTTCGGCTGGTCGGCCGGCACCCTGCTCGTGGCCGACATCGGCGGCGGCTCGCTCGAGCTCGCGATGGGCATGGACGAGGACCCTGACGTCGCGGTGTCGCTGCCACTCGGCGCTGGCCGGGTGACGCGGGACCTGCTGCCCGGCGACCCGCCCAGTGCGGATGCCGTGCGTGAGGCGCGGCGGCTGGTGCGCGCCTCGATCGCTGCCGAGCTGCGTCCGCTCGCCAGGGCCGGTGCCCCCGACCACGCCGTCGGCACGTCGAAGACGATGCGCTCGCTGGCGCGGATCTGCGGTGCCGCTCCCAGCAGCGAGGGGATGTATGCCGCCCGGGTGCTGCCGCGCGCGCTGCTCACCGAGAAGCTGCCCGAGATCGCCGCCATGACCGATGCCGAGCGCGCCGACCTACCGGGCGTCTCGGCATCCCGCGCACACCAACTGCTCGCCGGTGCCATCGTCGCCGAGGCCGCCATGGACCTGCTCGGCCTCGACGAGCTCGAGATCTGCCCGTGGGCGCTGCGTGAGGGCATCATCCTGCGCCACCTGGACAGGCTGAGCTGAGCCGTGGCGACCCGCGGCCGTGGCGCGCGCACCGGGGCCCATCCCGTGGGAGTGCCGGCGCCCCTGATCGGGCTGTCCACGTCGTCGGTCTACCCCGAAGGGTGCGCCGCCGCCTTCGAGCTGGCCGCCCGGCTCGGCTACGACGGCGTCGAGATCATGGTCTGGACCGATCCGCTGACCCGCGAGGCCGGTGCGCTGCGAGCGCTCGCCGAGCTGCACGGCATCCGGATCCTGTCGATCCACGCCCCGACGCTGCTCGTGACGCAACGGGTCTGGGGCAATGACCCCTGGGTGAAGATCGACCGGTCCATCGATCTGGCCGCCGAGGTCGGTGCCGACACGGTGGTGCTGCACCCGCCGTTCCGGTGGCAGCGGGAGTACGCGGCGGGGTTCATCGACGGGGTGGCGCTGCGCGAGCACGACACCGGCATGCGGCTCGCGGTCGAGAACATGTACCCGTGGCGGGGGCCGCGCTCGCGCGAGGTCGAGGCGTACCTGCCGCACTGGGATCCGGTGCCGCAGCCGTACGACCACGTGACCCTCGACCTCTCGCACACGGCGACGGCGGGGTCGGATGCCGTGGGGATGGTTCACGATCTCGGCCCCCGGTTGGCGCACCTCCACCTCGCCGACGGGGTGGGGTCGCCGCGCGACGAGCACCTCGTGCCCGGGCGGGGGACGCAGCCGTGCGGGGAGGTGCTGGAGCTGTTGGCGGAGTCGGGGTTCGGCGGCCACGTCGTCGTCGAGGTGGGGACCAGGCGGGCGTCCGCGGCCCAGCGCGAGCTGGACCTCGCCGAGTCGCTGGCGTTCGCGCGCCTTCACCTCGCCACCTGACGGTGCGGGAGGTGGATCACACCCTCCTTGTCCGGACGGGCTGGGAGGTGCAGAATTCATCATGTGACGAATAAGGCGGAGGGTGATGCGATCGTCGTCGAGCACCTGCGCGTGGTGCGGGGCTCGCGCGAGGTTCTTCCCGACCTCGACCTGCGGGTGCCCCGCGGGCAGGTGGTCGGGCTGCTCGGGCCGAGCGGTGGCGGCAAGTCCACGCTGATGCGCGCCATCGTCGGGGTGCAGGTGGTGGCCAGTGGCCGCGTCCTGGTGCTCGGTGAGGATGCCGGGTCACCGTCCCTGCGCCACCGCGTCGGTTACGTGACGCAGTCCCCGAGCGTCTACGGCGACCTGTCGGTGCGCGAGAACGTCGACTACTTCCGTGCCGTCCTGGGCGCACCCGCGGATGCCGTCGACCGCGCCATCGTGGCGGTCGACCTCACCAGTCACGCCGCCGCCCGCGTCGACAACCTCAGCGGGGGCCAGCAGGCGCGGGTGAGTCTCGCGTGCACGCTCGTCGGCGACCCCGAGGTCCTCGTGCTCGACGAGCCGACGGTCGGGCTCGACCCGGTGCTCCGGCGCGAGCTGTGGGCGATCTTCCATCGGTTGGCCGACCAGGGCCACACCCTGTTCGTGTCCAGCCACGTCATGGACGAAGCGGTGCGGTGCGACCGCCTGGTGCTGCTGCGCGAGGGCCGGGTGCTCAGCGACAGCACGTTGCCCGAGCTGCTCGAGGCCACCGGGGCCGCGGACGCCGAGGCGGCCTTCCTCGCCCTCATCGACGCGGCGGATGCCGCCCACGCGAACGCCGCGGCCGAGACCGCCCAGCCCGAGGACGCGGCGTGAACGCCCGCATCACGCTCGCCACGGCATCCCGGATCCTGCGCCAGCTGCGCAGGGACCACCGCACCCTGGCCCTCATGCTCGTCGTCCCGTGCGTGCTGCTCGGGCTGCTCGCGTGGATGTACGCAGACGCGCCGGGGGAGGTCTTCAACCGGATCGGACCGGCGCTGCTCGGGGTGTTCCCGTTCGTCGTCATGTTCGTCGTCACGAGCATCGCCACCCTGCGCGAACGCACCTCCGGCACCCTGGAGCGGCTGCTCACCACGCCCCTGGCCAAGGGTGACCTCATGCTCGGCTACGCGCTGGCCTTCGGGGCCGTCGCCGTGGTGCAGGCGCTGGTGGCCACCGGGTTCGCGGTCTGGGTCTGCGGGCTGGCCATCGCGGGGCCGATCTGGCTGCTCGTGGTCATCGCCCTGCTCGACGCCCTGCTCGGGACGGCACTGGGGTTGCTCGCGAGCGGCTTCGCGCGCACCGAGTTCCAGGCCGTGCAGTTCATGCCGGCCTTCGTGCTGCCCCAGTTCCTGCTGTGCGGGCTGTTGCTGCCCCGAGACCAGCTGCCGTCAGTGCTTCGCTGGATCTCGGACGTGTTGCCGCTGTCCTACGCCGTCGACGCGATGAAGGACGTCACGGTGCTGGCCGATCCGCTCGCTGACGTGCTGCCGAGCCTGGCCGTCGTGACCGGCTGGATCGCCCTGGCCCTCGTGCTGGGGAGCCTGACGCTGCGCCGCCGCACCCCGTGACCCAGCGGGGCGTGGGCGGCGGCGCTAGCCTGACGTCGTGGACCCCAGCGACCTGCTCCGCGGAGCGATGCTCCAGATCTCCGAGTCCGACCTCGTGCGCAAGGCGGTGGTGACGGCCCCCGTCAGTCGCGCCGTCGTCGCCCGCTATGTCGCGGGCGAGAGCGTGCCGGATGCCGTGACCGTCGCCGGTGAGCTGCGCACCACGAACCGGCTGGCGACCATCGACTACCTCGGCGAGGACACCACCGACGCCGTGCAGGCGGCCACCACCCGCGACACCTACGTGCACCTGCTCGACCTGCTCGCCGAGGCCGACCTCACGGCATACGGTGCCGCCGAGGTCAGCGTGAAGCTCAGCGCCATCGGTCAGGCGCTGCCGGCTGACGGCGATGCCATCGCCCTCGAGAACGCCAGGGCGATCTGCGAGGCCGCGCAGGCCGCTGGCACGACGGTCACCCTCGACATGGAGGACCACACGACGACCGACCGCACGCTCGCCACGCTGCACGCGCTGCGCGAGGACTTCCCGTGGGTCGGTGCCGTGCTCCAGTCCTACCTGCACCGCACCGAGGCCGACTGCCGCGACCTCGCGACGGCGGGCAGTCGGGTGCGGTTGTGCAAGGGCGCGTACAAGGAACCGGCGTCCGTGGCCTACCAGGACGGTGACGACGTCGACCTGTCCTACGTGCGCTGCCTCAAGGTGCTCATGGCCGGCGACGGCTACCCCATGGTGGCGAGCCACGACCCGCGCCTCATCGACATCGCCGCCGCGCTCGCCGGCCACCACGGGCGCGCCCCCGACAGCTACGAGTTCCAGATGCTGCTCGGCATCCGGATGAACGAGCAGAAGCGGATCGCCGACCGCGGCCACCAGATGCGGGTCTACGTGCCGTTCGGCGAGGACTGGTACGGCTACCTCGTGCGCCGCATGGCCGAGCGTCCGGCCAACGTGCAGTTCTTCCTGCGCTCACTCGCCACCAACGGCTGATCCGTACAGCGGATGATCGGGTGACCGGATGCCGTGGCGCACCCGCCTGCCGAAACTCGCGGAGCGCTGTCCTCGCCACCGGGCATACTCACCTGCCATGGGAATGGTTGCGATCTTCGGTGCCGGTGTCATGGGCGAGACCCTGCTGTCGGGGTTGATCCGCTCCGGGCGCCCGGTCGACGAGCTGGTCATCACCGAGCGGCGGGCCGACCGGGCCGCCGAGCTCACCGAGAAGTACGGCGTGCGCGTGCTCGACAACGCCGAGGCGGCCGACCTCGCCGACACCCTCGTGCTCGTCGTCAAGCCCCAGGACATGGGCGCCCTGCTCGCGGAGATCCACGACCACGTCGCCGAGGGCAACCTCGTCGTCAGCCTGGCCGCCGGCATCACGACGTCCTACCTCGAGTCGCGCCTGCCGCAGGGTCGCCCTGTGGTGCGGGTCATGCCGAACACCCCCGCGCTCGTCGACCAGGGGATGGCTGCGGTCAGCGCAGGCGCCCACTGCGACACCGCGCACCTGGCCGAGGCCCAGGCGCTGCTCGCCGCGACGGGCCGGGTCGTCGAGGTCCCGGAGAAGCTCCAGGATGCCGTCACGGCCATCTCCGGCAGCGGCCCCGCCTACATCTTCTACGTCGTCGAGGCGATGATCGAGGCCGGGGTGGTGCTGGGGATGCCGCGCACCACCGCCACCGAACTCGTCGTGCAGACCCTGTTCGGTGCAGCGACGATGATCAAGGAGACCGGCCAGCACCCCACCGTGCTGCGCGAGCAGGTCACCTCGCCCGGTGGCACCACCGCGGCCGCCCTGCGCACGCTCGATGACCACAAGGTGCGCGCAGCCTTCATCACGGCCATGGAGGCCGCTGCCCGGCGGTCGGCCGAGCTCGCTGGGGAGTGACGCCGTGGACGCACCCACCCCGCCGACCCAACCCACCGCGGGCGGTGAGGTCGGCTCGCCGACGGGTGCGCACGGCATCCGCATCGACCAGGTGACGGCTGCGCTGCTGCCGACCTACCGCGACGTGCGCATCGCGGCGCTCATCGACAGCCCGCGGGCGTTCTGGAGCACCTACGAGCAAGCGAGGGCCCGCACCGACGACGACTGGGCGGCCTTCCTCGAGACCGGCCCCCGAACCTGGCTGGCCTTCGACGGCGCCCGCCCCGTGGGCACCGTCGGCCTGTGGCGCGGTGAGGGCCAGCCGGAGGACGAGATCACCCTCATCGGCATGTGGGTGGCGAGCGTTGTCCGAGGGACGGACGTCGCGGAACGGCTCGTGCGAACAGCCCTGCGCGCGGCCTCGGATGCCGGGGTGCGCCGTGTCGTCCTCGACGTCGCCCACGAGAACGCCAGGGCGTGGGCCTTCTACTCCCGCATCGGTTTTCGGCCCACCGGGGAGGTCAACTCGATGCCCTGGGACCCCGCCGTGACCGAGGAGCAGATGGTGCTCGACCTGACCGCGCGATCCTGAGAGTTCACCTGCCCGAGTTGCCGCCCGCGTGGGGGGCCGTGGGAGAGTGGCGGGCATGAGTGAGATCACCGTGCGCCCGCTGGGGGCCGACGACTGGGAGCGATACCGCTCCGTGCGCCTCACCGCGCTGCAGGAGTCGCCCGACGCCTTCGTCGCTTCTCACGAGGCTGAGTCCGCCGAACCGGCGGAGTTCTGGCGCGAACGCATGGAGCGCTCCACCCGCCTGCTGGCGGAGGTGGACGGCGAGCCCGTGGGCATCGCGAGCGTCGGATCCGCCGACGACGACCAGCCCGAGACGGCTCAGCTGTTCGGTCTCTGGGTGGCGCCCGAGGCGCGGGGTACGGGCGTGGCCACGGCCCTCGTGCGCGCCGGTGCGCAGACTGCCGCCGCGAAGGGCAAGCGCCAGCTGCACTACTGGGTCGGCACCGACAACGGGCGGGCCGTGGCCTTCGCCAGCGGTTTCGGGTTCCGCCCGACCGCCGAGCGCCGGCCGATGCGGGTCGTCTCGTCCGATGACGGTGAAGAAGAGCTGGCGATGACCCTGCCGCTCTCCGGCGACCGCGGCGGCATCGCTCAGTTCTGAGCGGTCAGGGGCGGGCGGCCAGGCGTTCGATGAGTGTCGTCGGCCCGCTGACGATCAGCACGTCGTGGGCCGAGACCTTCGTCGACGGCACGGCGTAGGTGAAGTCCTGGCCGGGCGCCTTGACGCCGACGACGGTCACCCCGTACTTGCTGCGGATGGCGCTCTGCTCGAGCGTGAAGCCGACCGTCTCGCTCGGGGGGCGCATCTTGACGATGGCGAACCCGTCGTCGAACTCGATGTAGTCCTGCATCCGCCCGCCCATGAGGTGGGCCACCCGGCGGCCGGTGTCGGCCTCGGGTCGCACGATGTGGTGCACACCGATCCGGTCGAGGATCCGGGCGTGCTCGGGTGAGAGGGCCTTGCCCCAGATGTCGGCCACCCCGGCGTCGACGAGGTTGGCGGCTGCCAGCACCGAGGCCTCGACCGAGGAGCCGATCGCCACGACGGCGATGGGGAACCGACCGGCCTTGGCGTCGCGGATGACGGCGACGTCGCTCGCGTCGCCGTGGATCACGTGGCTGATCCGGCCGAGGAACTTCTCGGCGAGGAAGCCGTCCTTCTCGATGGCGGTGACCTTGTGGCCCAGGCGGCGCAGCTCGAGGGCCGCCGCTGCGCCGAACCGGCCCAGGCCGATGACGAGGACGTCGTTCTCGGTGCCGCTGCCTCGAGCCATCGGTGGTGCCCTCCTGCAAAAGTGGAACGTGAGGGGTCCCAGCCTGCCACGGGACTTCTGCGGGAGTAGGTTGCCACCATGGCCCATCGCACGAGCGTCGTCTGGGATGACGAGTTCACGGCGTACAACTTCGGCCCCTCGCACCCCATGGCCCCGGTGCGTCTCGACCTCACGACCCGGCTCGCGCGCGCCCTGGGGGTGCTGGACCACGTCGACCTGCTGAGCCCGCAGGCCGCCACCGACGAGGTGCTGGCCACCGTGCACGACCCCCACTACATCGCCGCGGTCCGGGCAGCCTCGGCCGACCCGATGGCTGCTGACGTCCACCGAGGGCTCGGCACCGAGGACGACCCCGCCTTCCCCGGGATGCACGAGGCATCGGCCCGCATCGCCCAGGGCACCCTCGACCTCTGCCGTCAGGTGCTGACCGGCGAGACCGACCACGGGGTCAACTTCTGCGGCGGCATGCACCACGCGATGCGCACCCACGCGTCCGGCTTCTGCATCTACAACGACATCGC
>JAGNQK010000323.1 GCA_017989115.1 Dermatophilaceae bacterium
GCATCGGTGGAGCGCTCGGCGCGGTCATCGTGTTCATCGTGCTCGGCCTCGCCTCGGCGTACATGTTCTGGCGGTCCAAGCAGGACAACGTCGGCGCTCACAACGTCAACGACGAGTGGGACACCGCCGACGACGTCCTCGACAAGTTCCCGCCCGCACCCGAGACGCCCGAGGACCCGGCCGGCACCACGACCCACCGCACCAAGAGCCACTGACCGAAAGGACCCAGCAATGCGCAGCATCGAACTTGCACTCCAGGGCGCGGCCAGTGTCCTCTTCGCCGGCCTGATCTTCGGCGCCGGCCTCCCCGTGGTCTATGCGCTCGCGATGCGCGCTCTCGTCACCGGGAGCACGGAGACCGAGGACGCCAGCGGCCACACCACCTTCCACCCCACCGTGCTCGGCCGGGCCGTCGCAGGCGTGCTCCTGGCCGTGATCGTCGCGTCCGTCGCTCTCGGCATCACGATGATCGCCGCCTCCGGCTTCGGCAAGACGGTGAGCTTCAGCGGCGACGGCATCCTGCCGACGATCGTCGACAAGTAACGAGAGGGAATCCCACCCACACCATGGTCGACACGAACAGCCAAGCCCTCAGGTACCTCGCCGAGGCCTACCCCGACGGCATCCCGGAAGAGGATGCCGCGCCCCTCCTCGCGCTGCTGCGTCAGCGCATCGGATCCACCCGCACGCTGTCGGTCGCGCTGGCGCTGGTCGCCGGCGGAGCGCTGAGCGCCGACCACGCAGCATCCGGGAGCGCCCCGAAGGCTCCACTGCCGCAGAGTGACCTGCGCAGGGTTGCCGCCCGACTGGTCCTGGGCGGGTGGCCGCTCGGCAACCCGCCCGGTGACGACCTCGACGACGAGGACGACACCGAGCCCGGCTCCTACCTGGGCCGCATCGTCGCGTGGCTGCGCGAGGGCTACCCCACCGGGGTCCCCGAGCACGACTACGTCCCCCTGTTCGCCCTGCTCGAGCGACGCCTGACGCGCGGCGAGGTCAAGAAGGTCGCCAAGGCCCTGCGCCGGGCGTCCATCGCCCCGGCCAGCCCTGACGACATCGCGGCGGCCATCGCCGACCTCACCCACTCCGAGGCCACGCCGGACGACCTGCGGCGCGTGCGCGACCGGTTGGCCGCCAAGGGGTGGCCGGTGGACTTCCCGGACCCTGGCGAGGACTGAGCACGGCCCAGCTGGCCGAAGCCGTCCCCCGACCGACCAATAGGTCACCGCAGGTACAGCAACGCCCGTCCGGCTTCCCTCACGGACGGGCGTCGCTGGTTCTTGGGGCCGGGCTCAGGGCTCCATGCCGAGGCGGCGGGCAGAGCGCGCCCGCTGGCGGCTGGCGCGCAGGCGGCGAAGCCGCTTGATGAGCATCGGGTCGTGCTCGAGGGCGCCGGGGTGGTCGATGAGGGCGTTGAGCACCTGGTAGTACCGGGTGGAGCTCATGTCGAACAGCTCCTTGATGGCGGTCTCCTTCGAGCCCGCGTACTTCCACCACTGCCGTTCGAAGGCGATGATCTCGCGGTCGCGCTCGGTGAGCCCGGCCGCGGGCGCGGCGGTGCTGAGCTGTTCGGAGGCGGCGCTCACGTGTGTTCCTCGACCCTTCGTTGCTGACCCTGCGTGAGCGCCCACTGTAGCCGGGAAATCACACGCCTGTCATTCGACCAGGCTCCTGTTCCGCCCGTCGGGCCACCGGCCATGAGCCGGTCAGGACACCCCAGCCGCACCCGTCACACGAGCCCCACGGACCCCGCCAGAGCGCCGCTCCACGGACGCCCGAGGAGGGGTCAGTCCATGGTGTCGAGGATGGCGGTGATGTCGTCCTCGCTCGTCTCTGGGTTGACGATGGCGAAGCGGCCCAGCGTCTCGCCGTCGTGGCTCGTCGGCACGACGAAGGCGAACTCATCGGCCAGCATCCGGTCCGACCACGCGGCGTAGTCCGCGGGCTCCCAGCCCAGCCGTCGGAAGACGACGACCGACAGGTCCCGCTCGCGCACCAGCTCGAGGTTGGGGCGGCGCAGCACCTCCGCCTCGGCGAACCGCGCGACGTCGAGGGTGTGCTCGATGGCGGCCTCGTAGGCGTCGCTGCCGTTGACGACGAGCGAGAACCAGAACGGCAGGCCACGGGCCCGCCGGGTCAGGCCCACCGAGTAGTCCGTGGGGTTCCAGTCGGGGGCGTCGGTGAGGACGTCGAGGTAGCCCGCCTTCTGGGTGTGGGCCACCCGCGCTAGCGACGGCTCCCGGTACAGCAGGGCGCAGCAGTCGAACGGCGCGAAGAGCCACTTGTGCGGGTCGACGATGAAGGAGTCGCAGTGCTCGATCCCGGCGTACAGGCCCCGCACCGACGGCGCGGCCAGGCCGGCCCCGCCGTAGGCGCCGTCGACGTGGAACCAGATGCCGTACTCCCGGCAGACCTCGGCCACGCTCGCCAGGTCGTCGATGACACCGAAGTTCGTCGTGCCGCACGTCGCGACGACCGCGAAGAACGACTCCGGGCCGTTCTCCTCGAGCACCGCGCGCAGGTTCTCGCCGGTCAGTCGCCACGCGTCGTCGGCGGGGACGCCGACGAACT
>JAGNQK010000324.1 GCA_017989115.1 Dermatophilaceae bacterium
CGCCTGTGGACCCGACGACGCTGGGTGGCGGCTGCCGCGGCATCCGTCGTGACCGCCCTCGTCGTCGCGCTGCCCACGGCCATGATCCCCACGCCGGTCTTCGGCCGCGAGATCCCGACGACCTGGTGGGCCTGGCCGGTGCTCGCTGTGACCTCGGTGCTCAGCGGACTGCTGTTCGCGACCTACGTGCGCGAGCCCGGCGACCCGGCATCCGGCGAGGCGTCGATCAACCGCGGAGGGGCCGCGGGGGGCCTGCTCGCGTTCTTCGCCGTCGGCTGCCCGGTGTGCAACAAGCTCGCACTCATCGCGCTGGGCTACACCGGCGCGCTGCAGTGGTTCGCGCCGGTGCAGCCGTTCCTCGGGGCAGCCGCCATCGGCCTGCTGCTGTGGGCCCTACGCGCCCGGCTGCAGGGACAGCTCGCCTGCGCCGCCGTGCCCCCACCCAACCGGACACCCGAGGACACTCGCCTCCCGGTCTGACGGACGGCGCGGACCCGGACCCACGGACATGCAAAGGGGCAGCGCGAGCGGACTCCGCGCCACCGTCCGTACTCAGCACGGGCCCGCCCATTGGGCATTGCCTGTCCGCAGGCCCGCGCTCAGCCGATGGGCGCGTGGACGTCGAGCAGCTCCAGCATCCGCGCCTCGGGTTCGACCCCGCGCGGCAGCACCTCGGCGTGGAGCCGTTGGATGAAGAAGCGCCGACGCCGATAGACCTTGACCTTCCACGGCCGCCCCTCCGCCGCCAGCTCGACCAAGACCGTGGCCACGATCGACACGACCAGGTCGATGACGAGGCCCATGAGCATGCTCAGCGGGTTCAGGTGAGTGCCGGTGCCACCGGCCGCCGACACCGCGCCGGGCCGCATCGCCACCCCACGAGGCGCTGCCAACACCTCGATGGTCCGGCCGTCCGGGCCCGGACGCGCGATCCGGCGATGCTGCTCGTCTGGAACCTCGACCTCGACCTCGGCTTCGGGCGAAGGGTCTCCACCGCTTACTTCAGGAACACCCGAGGATGCCGTCGTCACTGGTTCGCTCTCAGGTGACCGTCGGCGAGAAGATCGGCCACGGCATCCGGCTCGGCATCGGCGAGCACGACCTCGACCGTCATGAGCTTCGTGCCCCACCAGCCCTCGCGGCACCACTGCCACTGCGCGACCGCCTCGAGGATCGGGCCCTCGTCGAGCATGACGCGCAGCACCTGGTCGGTGGGCAGTGTCGCGAAGATCCGCCCGCGCGCCCCGGTGCGAAAGCTCGGGAACCCGTGGTGGTCGCGTTCGATGACGTCGGGCAGGCCGAGGGCGAGCGCCCGCACGTCCTCCGGTCTCATGCGGGGCCGTCCGTCACGGGAGCCACCGTCACCGGCACGCCGTTGAGCACCGCGTTGCCCGACACCGACTCGACGACCGACGGGTCGGTGAGGTCGTTCATCGACGCCCCCGGCACCTCGACGGCATTCCGCAGGCGCACCCCGTCGCGCGCGTGCCCGTAGCCGTGCGGCAACGACACGACGCCCGGCATGAGGTCGTCGGTGGCCTCGACCTCGACGCGCACCTCACCGACCGCTGATCGAACCGTCACGACGTCACCGCCTCGGATGCCGCGCGCCGCCAGGTCGTCCGGGTGCGCCATGAGTGCGTGGCGGGCTCGGCCACGGGTGAGCCGGGTGCTGTTGTGCAGCCAGGAGTTGTTGTCGCGCTGGTGGCGGCGGCCGATGAGCAGCAGCTCACCGTCGGCGAGGGTCGGCCCTGCCGACAATGCCGTCAGCAGGGTGGGCAGCGCCTCGGCCACCACCGTCGGCAGGAGGTCGATCCGCTTCTCGGGCGTGAACAGCCGCTCGGGCAGGCGGGGCTTGAGGGGCCCGTGGTCGGCACCGGCGACGGTCTTCTCGAGCTTGGCCACCGACAGCCGCGCCCCGGACGACCGCAACAGCGCGTCCAGCTGGCGCCGCGGGCTCAGCCGCAGTCGGGCCTCGGTCTCCAGGGTCGCGCGCGACCACCGTGCCTTCAGCCCGCCACCGCGCGCCCGCAGCAGGGCGGTGCCGAGGTCGCGGGCGATCTCCCAGTCGTGCTTGGCGCCGGGGGCTGGGGTGAACAACGCCGGCGACCACCGCGCGGTGTCCCGCACCGCGAGGATGTGGAAGACGATGTCGTAGTGGTCGCGCTCGAGCGGGCTCGTCGGCGGCAGGATGACGTCGGCGTGGCGGGTGGTCTCGTTGACGTAGAAGTCGATCGCCACCATGGCGTCGAGCCCGGCGAGCGCCTCGTCGAGTCGGTGCCCTGCCGGCGTCGAGGACACCGGGTTGCCCGCGATCGTCAGCAGGGCCCGCACCTGGCCCTCACCGGGTGTCGTCATCTCCTCGGCCATGGCCGACACCGGGAACTCGCCGCCAAACCCGGGCAGTCCGCGCACGCGGGTGCGCTTGGTGCCGAAGCCCCCTGGCGAGAGCACCCCCCGCCCGATGAGGTCGACGGCCGGGGTCGTGAACATCGTGCCGCCGGGCCGGTCGAGGTTGCCCGTGAGGATGTTGATCGCCTGCACCGCCCACTGGCACACCACCCCGTGGG
>JAGNQK010000087.1 GCA_017989115.1 Dermatophilaceae bacterium
CCGTCTCCCTCGCCCTGAGCGGGTTGGCCGGTGACCTGAACTCCTCGGGGACGGGGCGGGCCGGCGGCGGGGGCGGAGCAGGTGGCTCCGACGGCAACGGGGGAAGCGACGGCGGCGTCGCGGGGAGCCCGTGGGGTGTGGACGAGACAGGAAACCCCGTGCCCGACGCTGGGCAGCGGCTCGTCGGCGCCGGCCACGACCCCACGGCTGGACACGACGACGGCTTCGAGGGGCACGTGCCGACTCCGATCACCGTGGTCTGGGGCCCGACGGGTGCCCCGGGGCGCACCACCGTGGCCGTGACGCTGGCGGCGCAGCTGGCCGCCGGGGGAGTGCGCACGCTGCTCGTCGATCTCGACACCTGGGGTGCCAGCGTGGCCCAGGTGCTCGGCCTGATCGACGAGGCCCCGGGAGTCGCCGCGGCGGCGCGGGCCTCCGAGCAGGGCTCGCTCGATGCGGTCGGCCTGGCCCGGGTCGCGCCCGAGGTGGTGCCCGGCCTGCGGGTGCTCACGGGGCTGCCCAAGGCCGAGCGCTGGCCCGAGCTGCGGGCGGCCGCGGTGGAGGACGTCCTTCGCCTGGCCCGACAGGTCGTCGAGCACGTCGTCATCGACGTCGGCTTCGCCCTCGAGGACGACGAAGAGCTGAGCTACGACACGGTGGCCCCGCGTCGAAACGCCACGACCCTGACCGCCCTCGAGCAGGCCGACCAGCTCGTCGTCGTCGGGTCCGCCGACCCGGTCGGGCTGCAACGGCTCGTGCGTGGTGTGCAGGAGGTCGCGGTGCTGCCCTCGCCACGACCCGTCATCGTCGTGAACAAGGTCCGCGCGTCGGTGGCCGGGGCGAGACCCGAACGCTCGATCGCCGACGTCCTCAGCCGGTTTGCCGGCATGGAGACCGTGCGGTTCCTGCCGTGGGCCCCCGACGACTGTGACGCGGCCCTGCTCTCGGGGCGTTCCCTGCTCGAGGTCGCACCCCAAGGGGCGCTGACCTCCGCCCTGGCGGGACTGGCGGCCGACCTCGAACCACGGATGCCGTCGACAGCACGACCCCGCCGCCGCGGGCGGCGTCGGGCCCCGACCTCGGGCCTGCGCGCCGCCGTTGGCAGTGCCACCGCGAGCGTCCTGCCCGGGCGGCGGCGGGCGGTCTGACACGATAGGGCCGTGGTAGACCGGCTCAGCTCCCTCGACACCTCGTTCCTCCACCTCGAGGACGCGGCCACGCCGATGCACGTCGGCTCGGTGATGGTCTTCGACGCGCCCGAGGGCGGCTTCGACTACGAGAGCCTCGTGACCCTCATCAGCGAGCGGATCGCGCACGTCCCGCGCTACCGGCAGAAGATCAAGTCCGTCCCCGGCGGGCTGGCCAACCCGGTCTGGGTCGACGACAAGCACTTCGACATGAGCTACCACGTGCGGCGCAGCGCCCTGCCGCGACCGGGCTCGGACGAACAGCTCGAAGAGCTCGTCGCGCGCATCCAGCCACGTCCCCTCGACCGCACCCGGCCCCTGTGGGAGGTCTACCTCGTCGAGGGTCTGGCCGAGGACCGGTTCGCGATCATCACCAAGACCCACCACAGCCTCGTCGACGGCATCAGCGCCGTGGACATCGGCAACGTCCTCGTCGACGGAAACCCCACGGCGAGCGACGGCGTCCTCACCACGTGGCGTGCCCGCGCCGAGCCGAGCGGCGTCGAACTCGTCGTGGGAGCGGTCGCCGAGGCGGTTCGCACCCCGAGCCAGGTCGTCGAGACGGTCCAGCACGGCATCGCCGACGTCGGCAAGACCCTCGGGAAGGTGACCTCGGTCGCCGGTGAGGTCATCTCGACCCTGGCGCGGGTCTCCGCGCGGCCGGCGCCGGAGTCGCCGCTCAACGCCTCGGTGGGGCGGGCGCGGCGCTACGTCATGATCGGCACCGACCTCGACGACTACCGCAAGATCCGCACCCGATTGGGCCAAGGTGCCTTCGCCGACGAGGTCACCATCAACGACGTCATCCTCGCGACGATCGCCGGTGCCTTCCGGTCCTGGCTGCTCACCCGCGGCGAGGCCGTCTACGGCGGGACGACCATCCGCGCCATGGTGCCGGTCTCGGTGCACGAGGGCCCCGACGCCCCGACGGGCGCCCAGATGACGGCGTGCTTCGTCGACCTGCCGGTGGGGGAGCCCGGGCCGTCGATGCGCCTGCACCAGATCGCCTTCTCGATGCGCCAGCAGATGGAGGGCGGCTCGCGGCGCGCCGTCTCGGCCGACACCCTCGCCGGGCTCGGTGGCTTCGCACCTCCGACGATGCACGCCCTCGGCGCCCGCCTCGGTGGTGTGGTTTCCAAGCGCCTCTACAACGTCGTCATCACCAACGTGCCCGGGCCGCAGACGCCGCTCTACGCGGCCGGTGCGCGCATGGTCTCCACCTACCCGGTGACGCCGCTCGCGCGGGGTCAGGCCCTGTCGATCGGGCTCACCTCGTACGACGGTGGTGTCTACTACGGCCTCTACGCCGACCGCGATGCCATGCCGGATGCCGATGTGCTCGGCCGCGGTGTCGTCGACTCGCTCCACGAGCTGCTCGAGGCCCCCCGCCCCAAGACCCGCTGACCGACCACCGCGCCGCACCGAGGAGCCCGTATGCCGCTCGCCCGCATCTACCTCCCGCTCACGTCGGCGGACCTCGCCGACCTGGCCGAGGGTCGCCCCGTGGGCCCGGCCCCGCTGGCCGCCCACGCCGTGACCCCGCTGCTCGGACGAACCGGTCTCGTCGTCGACGAGGAGGAACTCGAGCACGCCGCCTGGCTGGCGGCCACGAGGGAGGCGAGCGGGCTGACGCAGGGCGGTGCGGTGCGGCGGGTCATCGCCGCGGCCGACGTCGATGTCGCCCTCGTGCTCCACCCGACCGAACCTGACGTGCCGTCGCGGGTCCACGTGGCGGCACCCCTCGAGCGTCGCCGGATCGTGTCGTTCCACATCGACGAGGAGGCGGGCGACACCGAGCCGACCGACCTGCTCTGGTACGACGTCACCGAACTGGCTGACGTGCGCGACCTCGTCGACACCCCCTGACCCCTGCGACGTCGGGGGGGAGCGAGGTTGCACCCGGGCGTGGTGGGCGAGAGAGTGGCGGGGTGATCCCGGCGTGGGGACCCCACGCGTCAATCGACCCAAGGAGTGCCACCACCCATGGATGCCGTGACCCACGTCCCTGCCCCGATCAACGAGACCGTCCTCGACTACGCCCCGGGCAGTCCCGAGCGGGCGGCCCTCGAGGTCGCCCTGGTCGAGCTGTCCGGCACCAAGCACGACCTGCCGCACACCATCGGCGGGGTGCGGGTTGAGGGCAAGGGGCCTCGCCTCGAGGTGCGTCAGCCGCACGCCCACGCCAAGGTGCTCGGCGTGACCCGCGGGGCCACGAAGACCGAGGCTGCCGCCGCCGTCGACGCCGCCGTCGCTGCGGCTCCGGCCTGGCGGGACATGGCCTTCGACGACCGTGCGGCGATCCTGCTCAAGGCCGCTGACCTGCTGGCCGGCCCGTGGCGCGCGAAGATCAACGCCGCGACGATGCTGGGGCAGAGCAAGACGGCATACCAGGCCGAGATCGACGCGGCGTGCGAGCTGATCGACTTCTGGCGCTTCAACGTCCACTTCGCCCGACAGATCATCGCGGAGCAGCCGCCGGCGAACTCCCGAGGGCTGTGGAACCGCAGCGACTACCGCTCGCTCGAGGGTTTCGTCTACGCGGTGACGCCGTTCAACTTCACCGCGATCGCCGGCAACCTGCCGACCGCCCCGGCACTGATGGGCAACACCGTCGTGTGGAAGCCCTCGCACTCGCAGCAGCTCGCCGCGCAGCTCACGATGGAGCTTCTGGAAGAGGCCGGGATGCCGCCCGGCGTCATCAACATGGTCAACGGGCACGGGCGCGAGGTCTCCGAGGTCGCCCTCGCGCACCCCGAGTTCGCGGGGCTGCACTTCACCGGGTCGACCGCGGTGTTCCAGGGCCTGTGGCAGCAGATCGGCGCGAACCTCACCGGGTACCGGCACTACCCGCGGATCGTCGGCGAGACCGGTGGCAAGGACTTCGTGCTGGCCCACCCGAGCGCCGACCCCGACGTGCTGCGCACCGCCCTGATCCGAGGGGCCTTCGAGTTCCAGGGCCAGAAGTGCTCGGCCGCGTCACGCGCCTACGTGCCCCGCTCGGTGTGGAAGGTCATCAAGAAGGACCTCGTCGAGCTCACCAACGGGCTGTCGGTGGGCGACGTCACCGACCTGTCGAACTTCATGGGTGCCGTCATCGACGACCGGGCCTTTGCCAAGCACAAGGCGGCCATCGACCGGGCCCACGCGACGAGCCACCTCGACGTCGTCGCCGGCGGCACCTACGACGACTCCGTGGGCTACTTCGTGCGGCCGACGATCGTCGAGAGCACCGACCCGAGCGACGAGATGTTCACCACCGAGTACTTCGGGCCGATCCTCGCGGTGCACGTCTACCCGGACCGGCAGTACGCCAAGGTGCTGGAGCAGATGGAGTCGGTCGCGCCCTACGCCCTCACCGGCGCGATCATCGCCCAGGACCGCGCCGTCGTCGCCGACGCCCTGCACCGACTGCGCTTCGCGGCGGGCAACTTCTACATCAACGACAAGCCGACGGGTGCGGTCGTCGGACAGCAGCCGTTCGGTGGAGGTCGCGCCTCGGGAACCAACGACAAGGCCGGCTCGGCCGCGAACCTCCTGCGCTGGACGTCGGTGCGCTCGATCAAGGAGAACTTCGTGCCGCCGACCCAGCACACCTACCCCCACATGGGCTGACCACTCCGACTCATTGCACTCCAGCCACTCTCAGGGGGTGGCTGGAGTGCAATGAGTCGGGAGAGGGGAGGGCTCAACGGGCGAGCCACTCCCGCAGCAGCCCGGTCTCGATCCCGATCGCCGTCCGGATCGGGTCCGCGGCGGCCTGCTCGATCTTCCCGCCGATGAACGGCACGTGCGCCTTGAGCTCGGCGTCGAGCACCTGCACCGTCCCGCCCTTCGAGGGCTCCAGGCGCAGCGTGCCCTTGAGCGTCAGCGGCGCGCCCTTGACGTGCATGTCGACCACGGACTCGCGCGAGCCGTCCGCGGCCGGCATCGACCACGTCTGGACCTCGATGATCGTCAGGTGCTCGCCGACGAACGACTTCGCGACGTCGGGCAGGGTCTCCGACGGCAGGTGACGCTCGGTGCGCACCTTCTCGCCCGTCGGGCCCCCCATGACGTCGACGCTGAAGTGGTTCGCGTCGTCGGTCGTCGCCAGGCACTTGGCCTCCTGGAAGGCCACGTCCGTGAAGAGGGCGTAGACCTCCTCGACGGTCCCGTCCAGCTGCTCGCGCGTCGTCACTCGCACCCTGTCATCCTCTCGGTCGGCGGTTCGGCGATCCTCTCATCCTCCCCGCAGCTTGTGGGAGACCCCGGCCAGGGCCGTCGTCGAGTCGCGCAGCACCTCGAGCACCCAGTCGCGCCGCCGGCGGTGCTGCGCGAGCACGAGGTCGAGGTCGGCCTGGAGCGCCGTGCGGAGGTGCTCGCGCTCGCGGTCGGCCCCGGAGTCGGCGGCCCCCGTCACGCCCCACGCCAGCTCGACCCGTCCGTCGCGCACCACGAGTCCCGCGGCGCGGGCCCGCTCCTCGACGGCGCGACCCCGGGCCACGAGGTCGGCCAGGTCGCTGGCGTGGTCCTGGAGCACCCGCCCCATCCGGTCGAGTTCGCTCGCTGCCGCGTCGGTCGCGTCGGCGAGACCGCTGGCGCGCTGCCGCACCCCGGCCGAGGTCCGGCCGGTCCACCCCTGGGCGAGCTCTCGCGACGTGGCACGCACCCGACTCGCCTGCCCGGTCAGGCCGTGTCCGACCGAGCGCGCCGTCGAGGCGCACGCTGACAGGGATGCCGGGTCGCCCGGCACCACGCTCACGCTCGCCTCCCGTCGACAGCAGCGGTCCGCACCGTCGGTGACGGGGCGGTGGCGGGGGTGTCCGCCGCAACGTCGGCGCGAGCGTTCAGGGACACGGCGAGGTCGGATGCCGTCTCGCCCACCGCTCGCAGGGTGTCGGCCACCTGGTCCAGCCAGTCGTCGAGCACCCGCTGCGGGCGTGGTTCCCCCGTGACGACCAGTGAGGAGAGGACGTCGTCCTCGGCGTCGGCGACGCGGTCGCGCAGGGCGAACAGGGCATCGGCGGCCGCGCGGGCGAGCGCCGGGTCGGGACCAAGGGGCACCCCTTCACTGTAGGCGGCGCGACGCCCACTCCTCGGAGTTACCCACAGGGCCCGCGGCGGGGGTCCTAGGCTCTGGCCCATGGCCAGCGACGACGCTCCTCGAGGGACCACGGCATCCGATGCCGCCCTGAACACGGCATCCGACGCCGTGCGACCCGACGCCGCCGTAGAGTCCGAGGCCGTCGAGCTGACGGCCGCACTCGTGGCGATCGACTCGGTGAACCCGGGGCTCGTGCCGGGGGCTGCGGGGGAAGCGGCCATCGTCGAGCACCTGCGACACCGGCTGTCACGCGGCGGCTTCGACACCCACGTGGTTCAGGCTCCCGGGCACGTGGGCCGACCGAGCCTCGTGGCGGTCAGCCCGGCCGGCGCACCCGGGCCCACCGTCGTCCTGACCGGCCACCTCGACACCGTCGGGGTCGAGGGCATGGACGATCCGTTCGGGGCGCGGGTCGACGGCGACCGTCTCGAGGGGCGGGGTGCCTGCGACATGAAGGGCGGGGTGGCCGCGATGGTCGTCGCCGCCGAGGAACTCGCCCGCCGCCGGCTGCCCGGTCGGGTCGTGCTCGCCCTGGTGGCCGACGAGGAGGACGCCAGCCTGGGCACCCTGGCCGTGCTCGATGCACTCCCTGGTCTCGGCATCGAGCCCGACGTCGCCGTCATCGGTGAGCCCACGTGGCTCGCGCTGGCGCAGTCCCTGCGGGGCTACGCCCTCGTCGAGGTGACTCTCGAGGGGCGCGCCGCGCACTCGTCGCAGCCCGAGCAGGGTGTCAACGCTGTCGCCCACCTCGGCCGCCTGCTCGCCGCCGTGGAGTCCCGCGGGAGCCTGGTCGCCGAACGCGGCGGCTCGCTCATGGTCACCGTGGCTTCCGGCGGGGAGTCGCCGTTCGTGCTGGCTCGACACGCCACGGCGATCGTGGAGCGGAGGACCGTGCCGGGCGAGCGCTCCGAGGCGGCCCTCGCCGAGGTCGAGCACCTGCTCGTGCACCTGCGCCTCCAGGACGACACCGTCAGCGCCCGCGCGCGGCTCGTCGTCGCGCGCGACCCGTGGCAGCTCGACGACTCCGGCCCGGCGGCCGCCCTCGCGGCCGACCTGAGCCGCGCGCTCGGTGACGACGCGGCATCCGAACCCTTCCACGCGCCCTACTGGATGGAGGCGCCGCTGTGGCAGGCCGCCGGCATCCCGACGGTGGTCTGCGGCCCGGCCGGTGGTGGGCTGCACGCCGCCGACGAGTGGGTGGACCTGCGCCAGGTGCGCCGCTACACCCTCGCCCTCATCGAGGCGGTCACGACGTGGGGGGCATCGGCATGACGTCCTTCGCCCGCCGCGCCGAGCGCGTCCAGCCCTCGGCGATCCGGGAGTTCCTGGCCCTGGCCGGCCAGCCCGGCATCACGTCCTTCGCCGGCGGCTACCCCGACCCGACGCTGTTCCCGATGCGCGAGCTGCACGGCATCTACGACGCCCTCCTCACCGACGGCAACGCGTCAGCCTTGCAGTACACGGCATCCGAAGGGTTGCCCGAGCTGCGCGCACTCGTCGCCGCACGCCTGAGTGCGGACGGGATGCCGTGCACGGCGGACGACGTCCTCATCACCCAGGGTGGGCAGCAGGGTCTGGACCTCACCGCCAAGCTCTTCGTGGATGCCGGCGACGTCATCGTCACGGAGCGGCCCACCTTCCTCGGGGCGCTGATCGCCTTCAACCCGTGTGAGCCCGACTACCGGTCGGTGCCGATGGACGACGAGGGCATGGACACCGACGCCCTCGAACAGGTGCTGCGCACGACCGATCGGGTCAAGCTCGTCTACACCGTGCCCGACCACCAGAACCCGACGGGCCGCACGATGAGCCTGGCTCGGCGCCGGCGGTTGGTCGAGCTGGCGGAGGAGTTCGACGTCGTCGTCCTCGAGGACACCCCCTACCGCGAACTGCGGTACGAGGGGGAGCGGCTGGCGACGATCAAGAGCCTGGACACCACCGGCCGGGTCGTGCACCTCGGCAGCTTCTCGAAGATCCTCGCGCCCGGGCTGCGCCTCGGCTGGGCGCTCGCGGAGCCTGAGGTCCGCGAGAAGCTCGCGCTCCTCAAGCTCGCCGCGGACACCCAGAACGGCACCCTCAACATGCGGGCCGCGGCCGCCTACCTCGGTGGGTACGACATCGAGGGCCACATCGCGGGGATGCTGCCGACCTACCGGCACCAGCGCGACCTCATGCTCGCCTCCCTGCAAGAGCACTTCCCGCCCGGCATCACCTGGACCCGCGCCAACGGCGGGTTGTTCACCTGGGTGACCTTCCCCGCCGGGCTGGACATGGCCGCGTTCCAGCGCGACGTGCTGATCCCGCAGGCCGGCGTCATCGTCGTGCCCGGCACCCCGTTCTTCGCCGACCGGCCCGAGGCCAACCACGCCCGGATGAGCTACTCCGGGGTGCCGGACGACCGCCTGGTCGAGGGGGTGCGCCGCATGGGGGCGCTGCTCACCGACGCGCTGCGCTGAGCGAGGCCAGTGCCTGTCGAGTGAGCGCAACGTGCCGTGTTGGCTCAACGCGGCACGGCGTGTTGCGCTCACTCGATCGGGCGTGACCTGGGCCAGACGGTGCTCGCGCGGTGGTGCGGGCGATCGGCGCGAGGAACGGGGGCAGACTGAGGCCCATGCCCACCGATCCCCGAGGCCTGCGCGGCGACGCGCCCCTGCTCGACGCGTGGCTGCGCTTCCAGGAGGCCGCCCCGACCCCCTTCACGATCCCCGGACACAAGCAGCGCCATGACCTCGTCGGGGACGTCGTCGCCGGTGACGTCCCCCTGTATGCCGGCCTCGACACGATGAAGCTCTCACGTGGTGTCGTCGGGCAGGCCGAAGCCCAGGCCGCGCACCTGTGGGGGGCCGACCTGTGCCGCTTCTCCGTCGGCGGGTCGACCCACGGCAACCAGGCGCTCGCGCTCGCGATCGGGCGTCCGGGGGACCGGGTCGTGGTCGCCCGCACCCTGCACCGCTCGATGCTGCTCGGCCTCGTGCTCGCCGGCCTGGAGCCCGTCTGGGTGCGCCCAGAGGTCGACCCGGCCCACGGCCTGCCGCTCGGGGTGACGGCCGCCGCGCTCGAGAAGGCCCTCACGTCCGCCCCGGACGCCAAGGGTGTCTTCATCGGCGAGCCGTCGTACG
>JAGNQK010000088.1 GCA_017989115.1 Dermatophilaceae bacterium
GCCGGGGCCACCCGGGCCCTTCGGGGCGTAGGGGTTGGCCGGGACGTGCACGACCTGTCCGGGAGTGGTCTGCGGGGGAGCAGCCTGGGCGGGCGGGGTGGCGTCCCCCGGGTGACCTGTTGGTCGATCTGGGGTCAGAGTGCTCATGGTGCGCTCCTGGGTCAGGTGGGTGGGTCGGTCAGTGGGGGGCGTGAGGGGCAGCTGGGCTCGCAGCAGCGCGCCGGTCTGCCCGGGCTGGGGCGCGATCGCGCTGATGGTGCCGCCGTGCAGGTCGCACACCCAGCGGGCGATGGCCAGGCCGAGGCCGGTGCCGCCGCCGGAGTCGTCGCCGGAGCCGAAGCGGTCGAAGACCCGCTCGAGCCGGTCGGCCGGGATGCCGGGGCCATCGTCACGCACGTCGAGGCACCACGTGGAGTCATCGACCAGTCGCGCGGTGACGACGACCTCGCCGTCGGCCGGGCTGTGGCGCACGGCGTTGTCGAGCAGGTTCGCGACGAGCTGGGCCAGGCGCGCCCGGTCGGCCGTCACCGTGAGGTCCGCCGGCAGCACGTCGTGACGCACGCGTCCGGGGCGAGCGCCCACGCGAGCCTCGTCCACGGCATCCGAGAGAAGGTCCGCGACCCTGACCTGCGTGAGGTTCAGAGAGGTGACCCCGGCGTCGATGCGCGAGAGGTCGAGCAGGTCCGCGACGAGGGTGCTGAGGCGCTCGGACTGCTGCAGCGCGCCGCGCAGGGCCCGGTCGTCCGGGGTGACGACCCCGTCGACGAGGTTCTCGAGCAGGGCCCGCTGGGCAGTGAGGGGGGTGCGCAGCTCGTGCGACACCGTGGCCACGAGCTGGCGGCGCTGGGTGTCGGCGGAGGCCAGATCCGCGGCCATGGCGTTGAAGGCCCGCGCCAGCTCCCCGACCTCGTCGGAGGAGGATGCCGTGACGCGCTGTCCGTAGTCGCCTCCCGCCATGCGCCCCGCGGCCGACGTCATCTCGCGCAGCGGTGAGGTCATGCCGCGCGCGAGCCACTGGGTGACCGCGAGGGCGGCGACCACGGTGACGGGGACGCTGATCCACCACGGCACCTGACCGGCATCCGCCACCCGCTCGACGACGACGGCCACGACGATGCTGACGGCGACGAGCAGGCCGAGCTTGACCTTGAGCGAGGTGATGCCGTCGAGCGGGCGGGCGGTGTTCACGGGGTGGCCTCGAGGGCGTACCCGACGCCGTGCACGGTGCGCACGCGGTCGGCGCCGATCTTGGCGCGCAGGGCCTTGACGTGGCTGTCGAGGGTGCGGGTGCCCGAGGCGTCGGCCCAGCCCCAGACCTCGCGCATCAGGGCGTCGCGGGAGCGGACCACCCCGGGTTCGGCGGCCAGGGCGCACAGCAGGTCGAACTCCAGCGGGGTCAGGTGCACCTCGGCGTCTCCGGCGGTGACGCGCCGGGTGGCGACGTCGATGCGCAGGCCCTGCACGTCGAGGTGGGCCGGGCGGCTGGCTGCGAGCTCGGCGGCCCGCTCGACACGGCGCAGCAGGGTGCGCACCCGGGCGACGACCTCGCGCATCGAGAACGGCTTGGTCACGTAGTCGTCGGCGCCGACCCCGAGACCGACGAGCAGGTCGGTCTCGTCGGTGCGGGCGGTGAGCATGAGCACCGGCACCGGGCGGATGGCCTGGATGCGGCGACACACCTCGAGGCCGTCGAACCCGGGCAGCATGACGTCGAGGACGACGAGGTCTTGGCTGGTGGTGGTGAACGCGTCGACGGCGCCGGGGCCGTCGAAGGCCTGCGTGACGTGGAAGCCCTCGGCGCGCAGCCGGTCGGTGACGGCCTGGTTGATGACCGGCTCGTCCTCGACGACGAGCACGTGGGATGCCGCCGCGCTGGTGTTGGCGCTGGCGCTCGCTCCCGCCGTCGCGGCTGCTGCGGTGGCCGAGGCGTTCGCTGCGGCTGATGATCCGCTCGGCGGAGTGGTGGGGCCCTGGGTCATGCTCCCGAGCGTAGGCAGGTGCGGCTGGAGCCCGCGGGGGCGACGTGTGGAGATCGTGTGAAGGTGCCACCCCGCCCCGACTTCGTGCGACTTCCGTGCGGCACCTGAGCGGATCAGGGCCCACAAGCGCACCGAAGTCGCACGAAGTCGGGAAGGCAGTGGCCCTCAGCAGCGCCCGGGGGCCAAGGGCGCGACCAGCCGCGCGTCTGGCACCCCACCCGGCATTGGGTGACGATCAGGCGCCCCTCACCCGGGCTCCCCCGCGAATGTGGGTGACGTTCGTCGCCCAGGCGACGATCTTCACCCACATTCGCCGGAGGGAGGGGCGGCCCGGAGGGAGGAGTGCGGGCGGAGCAGGCACCGACAGGAAAGGTCAGGTGCGCCGGCGGGCGATGAGCCAGCCGATGAGCACGCCGATCAGGCCCACCACGGCGTGCGGGGCGTAGGTCTTCAGCAGCACCGGCAGCACGGTCGCGCCGAGGTCGATCGAGTCGTCCACCTCAGGCACCGACGTCAACCGCGGGGTGGAGCGGCCCGCCGGCCGGGACGCAGCCGGGGCCAGCCCCGAGGTGGAGCCGACGGATGCCGCGGCACCGGTTGCCGTGCCTCCGCTCTGGGCGACCGCACCGCCTGCAGATGCCGCGCCACCGCCGGATGCGTCACTACCGGATGCCGTGCCACCACCCGCGCTGCCCGCCTCACCGGCGGCCGCGCTGGGAGCCGACGGCCCGGCATCCGGCTGAGGCACGGTCTCGGGCGCGGGCTCGTCCTCCACGGCGAACTGCTGCTCGATGCACGCGACGAACTGGCCGAGCAGCTTGTCGGAGACGTCCTGCATCACCCCGCGCCCGAACTGCGCCGGCTTGCCGGTGACCGACAGGTCGGTCGTGACGTCGACCCGGGTGCCCTCACCCGAGGGCGCGAGCTGGATCGTCACGGTGGCGCCGGCCGTGCCGTTGCCCCGCTTGTCCTTGCCCTTGGCCTCGATGACGGCCCGGTACGCCTGGTCGTCACGCTCGAGGAACGTGCCGGCACCGGCGTACTGGAGCGCGATGGGGCCGAGCTTGACCTTCACCGTGCCGGCGAAACCGTCGTCGCTGGCGTCGGTGACGACCGCGCCGGGGAAGCAGCTGCCGACCCGGTGCAGGTCCATGAAGGTCGCCCAGGTGGTGTCGATCGGGGCGGGGACGGTGAAGTCGTGCGTCAGTTCCATGCGGTGACTCAGCCTCCGAGCGCGGTGAGCACGGCGCGACGGGTGAGCACCCGCGCGAGGTGCCGCCGGTAGTCGGCATCACCGTTCAAGTCGCTCGGCGGGTTCGTTCCGTCGGCGACGGTGTCGCAGGCGTCACCGAGGTCCGCGGCCGACCGGCCCACGAGGGCGGCCTCGACCGAGGGCGCCCGCAACGGGGTCGAGCCCATGTTGGTCAGGCCGACCCGGGCCTCGGCGATCGAGCCGCCCTCGACGCGCAGGGCCACCGCGATGCCGACGATCGACCACTGGTGGGACACGCGCACGAACTTCTCGTAGTGCGACCCCCAACCGGTGTGCTTGGGGATGCGGATGGCCGTGAGCAACTCACCCTCACCGACGGCGGTCTCGAACAGGTCGAGGAAGAACTCGCTGACCGGCACCGTGCGCTCACCGTCCACGCCGCGGATGACGAGCTCGGCGTCGAGCGCGAGCACGGGGGCACCGACGTCTCCCGCGGGGTCGGCGTGCACCAGGGCACCGCCGACGGTGCCGCGGCGCCGGATCTGCGGGTCGGCGACCTCCTCGACGGCCTGCACGAGCAGCGCCGCGTGGGTGCGCAGGAGCGGGCTCGCGATGACGTCGGCATACGTCGTCATCGCGCCGATGACGACGTGGTCGCCGTCCTCGCGGATGCCGCGCAGCTCGTCGATGCGTCCGAGGTCGACGATCTGCTCGGGCGCGTTGAGGCGCATGCGCAGGATCGGCAGGAGCGACTGCCCACCGCCGAGGACCTTGGCCTCGTCGCCTGCCTCGGCCAGCGCGGCCAGGGCCTCGTCGATCGTCGTGGGGGCGGCGTAGTCGAATGCTGCGGGGATCACTGGCCTGCTCCGTCCGTCGCGCCTGCTGCTGGATCGTGGTTGGGTGCGCCGTCGGCGAAGTGCGGCTGAGCCTCGTCGGCCGCTCCGCCACCCGACGACCCGGCCGACCGGATGGCCTTCCACACCCGCTGGGGCGTACACGGCATCTCGATGTCGGCGACGCCGAGGTGACGCACGGCATCCACGACGGCGTTGACGACCGCGGGCGTCGAGGCGATGGTGCCGGCCTCGCCGACCCCCTTGGTGCCGAGGGTGTTCGTCGTCGACGGCGAGGTGGTGTGCTCGCTGACGTAGTTGATCGTGTCGGCCGCGGTCGGGAGCGTGTAGTCGACGAACGAGCCGGACACCAAGGTGCCCTGGTCGTCGTACTCGGCGCCCTCGAACAGCGCCTGCGCGATGCCCTGGACCAACCCGCCGTGGATCTGTCCCTCGACGATCAGCGGGTTGACGATGGTGCCGATGTCGTCGACGCACACGTAGGAGCGCATCGTCGTGGCACCGGTCTCGGTGTCGACCTCCATGGCGCACAGGTGGGTGCCGTGCGGGAAGGAGAAGTCGATCGGGTCGTAGGTGGCGTCGGCGTCGAGGCTGGGCTCGACCCCGTCGGGCAGGTTGTGCGCCGCGAAGGTCGCGAGCGCCACGTCGGTGATGCCGATGCCCTTGTCGGTGCCGCGCACCGTGAACCGACCACCCGCGAACTCGAGGTCGTCGACGCTGGCCTCGAGCAGATGGGCCGCGATGGGGCGGGCCCTCTCGATGACCTTGTCGGCGGCCCGCACGATGGCCTCACCGCCGACGACGAGCGAGCGCGACCCGTAGGTGTCCATGCCCTTCGGCGCGATCTGGGTGTCGCCGTGCAGCACCTCGACGTTCTCGAAGGGGATGCCGAGCCGGTCGGCGACGATCTGGCTCCACGCCGTCTCGTGGCCCTGGCCGTGCGGGGTGGCCCCCGAGACGACCTCGACGGTGCCGGTGGCGAGCATCCGGATGCTGGCGCTCTCCCAGCCGCCGGCGCCGTAGCTGAGCGAGCCGAGCACCCGCGAGGGTGCCAGGCCGCACATCTCGGTGAACGTCGAGACGCCGATGCCGAGCTGCACGGGGTCGCCGGACTCGCGACGGGCCTTCTGCTCGGCGCGCAGCTCGTCGTAGCCGAAGAGCTCGAGCGCCTTGGCGGTGGCGGCCTCGTAGTTGCCCGAGTCGTAGGTCATGCCCGCGACCGTGGTGAACGGGAACTCGTCGTGGGTGATCCAGTTCTTCTCGCGGATGGCGATCGGGTCGACCCCGACCTCGACGGCGAGCTCGTCCATGAGCCGCTCGATGGCGTAGGTGGCCTCGGGCCGCCCGGCGCCGCGGTAGGCGTCGACCCAGGTCTTGTTCGTCAGCACCGTCTGGCAGTTGAACTGGTAGGCCGGGAACTTGTAGATGGCGTTGAACATCCACGCGCCGAGCACCGGCACCCCGCCGCCGACGATGGCGACGTAGGCACCGAGGTCGGCGAGCAGCTCGACCTTGAGCCCGGTGACGGTGCCGTCCTTCTCGGCCGAGAGGGTGAGCTTCTGCCACTGGTCGCGGCCGTGGTGCGCCGAGACCATCGTCTCGGAGCGGGTCTCGGTGAACTTGCACGGCTTGCCGAGCTTGCGCGCGACGGCGAGCGTCGCGAACTCCTCGGGGGTGGTCTGCAGCTTGCCGCCGAAACCACCGCCGACGTCGGGAGCGATGACGCGCACCTTGGACTCGGGGATGCCGGTCGTCGCGGCGATCGCGAAGCGCAGGATGTGCGGCACCTGGGTCGCCGACCACACGATGATCTGGTCGCCGGTGGGGTCGACGACGGTGGAGCGGGGCTCCATGAAGGCGGGCACGAGGCGCTGCTGGCGGTACTCGCGCTCGATGACGATGCCGTCGACGCGGGCCTTGGCGATCGCCTCGTCGACGTCGCCGCCGGTGCCCTGCTCGGCGGAGTCGAGCTTCCAGAAGGCCGACTTGTTCGTCCCGAGGGAGGGGTGCGCGAGCACGGTGTCGGCAGCGGCCTCCTTGAGGTCGAGCACGGCCGGCAGCTCACCCCACTCGACGTCGACGAGCTCGACGGCGTCACGAGCGGCCGCGGCCGAGCGGGCTGCGACGACGGCGACGATCTCACCGGCGCAGGCGACCCGCTCGACGGCCACCGGCAGGTGGGTCGGGGTGACCTGGTCGGGGGCGATCGGCCAGGCGTTGATGTTCACGCCCTGGCTGTCGGCGAGGTCGGCGCCGGTGAACACGGCGATGACCCCGGGGCTGGCGGCGGCGGCACTGGTGTCGATGCCGTCGATCGTCGCGTGGGCGAAGGGGCTGCGCACCATCGCCAGGTGCAGCATCCCGGGCAGCTGGATGTTGTCGGTCCACTTCGTGCGACCGGTGATGAGGCGCGCGTCCTCCTTGCGCTTGCGGGCGGTGCCGACCTCGGATGCCGGGCGGTCGTCGACGGCGGTCATCAGGCCTCACTCCCCTGGCTGGCTCCGGAGGCTGCGGAGGCTGCGGCGGCTCCGACGGCTGCGCCGGCCGGCTCGTTCATGCTGCTCGCGCAGGCCGCCACCGCCTTGACGATGTTGTGGTACCCGGTGCAGCGACACAGGTTGCCCTCGAGGCCGACACGGATCTGCTCCTCGGTCGGGTTCGGCGTCTCGGCGAGCACGTCGATGGCCTGCATGATCATGCCCGGCGTGCAGTAGCCGCACTGGAGGGCGTGGTTGTCATGGAACGCCTGCTGCATGGGGTGCAGCTCACCGTGCGGGGCGATGCCCTCAATGGTCGTCACCTCGTGCCCGTCGGCCTGCACGGCCAGGACGTTGCACGACTTCACGCTGCGGCCGTCGAGGTGCACGGTGCACGCGCCGCAGTTGCTCGTGTCGCACCCGACGACGGTGCCGACCTTTCCCACCACTTCTCGCAGGTAGTGGACGAGCAGGGTGCGCGGCTCGACATCGTCGGAGCACTGGACTCCATCGACGGTGACGGTGATCCGAGTCATCGTTGACTCTCCTTCGGCAGGCGATCGTGACGTGTTCGTGATCCTCACCTGAAGTGGCGCCCACCACAAGGGCTTCGACGATATCCGCACCAATTGATGCTGCAGACCGTCAAAGGTGGTGGTGAATCGACCCCCCGATGTCCTGAAGCCGTTGGCCGCCGCCACCCCACTGGAGCGCCACGATCTCGGCAGCGATCGACACGGCCGTCTCCTCCGGGGTACGTGCCCCCAGGTCGAGTCCGATCGGTGAGCTGAGCCGCGCCAGCTCAGCATCGGTCACCCCCGCCTCGCGCAGCCGGGCCAGCCGGTCCTCGTGGGTGCGCCGCGACCCCATGGCCCCGACGTAGGCGACCTCGGGCAGCCGCAACGCCACCTCGAGCACCGGCACGTCGAACTTCGGGTCGTGGGTGAGCACGCAGATCACCGTGCGTTGGTCGATCCGCCCCGCGGCGACCTCGGCAGCCAGATACCGGTGCGGCCAGTCGACGACCACCTCGTCGGCGGCAGGGAAGCGTGATGCCGTCGCGAACACCGGCCGCGCGTCGCAGACCGTCACCCGGTACCCGAGGAACGCCCCCACGTGCGCCACGGCCGCGGCGAAGTCGATCGCCCCGAACACGAGCATCCGCGGACGCGGCGCGTACGACGCGACGAACACCCGCATGCCCTCACCGCGGCGCTCACCGTCGGGTCCGTACGTCAGCGTCTCGGTGCGCCCCGCCGCGAGCAGCCCCCGCACGTCATCGGTGACGGCCGCGTCGGCCCGCTCGCTGCCCAGCGACCCGGCGACGACCGCGGATGCCGTGCCACCGGCATCCGAACCAACCTCACCTTCGTGCCCCTCACCCGCCACCTCGCCAGCGGCACCCTCCGGGCGCACGACGAGGCGGCGGCCCACGAAGGCAGGGTCCGGGTGGTCGATGACGGTCGCGACGGCCACCGGGCGGCCGGCCTCGACGTCGGCGGCGACGGAGCCGAGCTCGGGAAAGGTCTCCTGCGACACCGTCTCCACGAACACGTCGAGGATGCCGCCGCACGTCAACCCGACGGAGAACGCGTCGTCGTCGCTGACCCCGTAGCGCTGGAGGACAGGGGTTCCCGAAGCCATGACCTCCTGGCTGAGCTCGTAGACCGCGCCCTCGACGCATCCGCCGGACACCGACCCCACGGCCTCGCCACCGGGGCCGACGAGCATCGACGCACCCGCCGGGCGTGGTGCGGAGCGGAAGGTCGCGACGACGGTGCCGACGCCCACGGCATCCCCGGCGTGCCACCACGCCATCAGCTCGTTCAGCACGTCACGCACGCGCCACCACCTCCGTCAACTCCTGGAACGCCGCCATCGAGTGCCCCGCGACGAAGTCGTCGACATGGGGCAGGACCGCCATGATGCCGCCCTGCACCGGCTCGTACCCGGCCCGCCCCCGGTGCGGGTTGACCCAGACGACCCGGTGCGCCACCGCCCGCAGCCGGCGCACCTGCTCCCCGAGGGCCTCGGGCTGGTCGCGCTCCCACCCATCGCTGAAGACGACGACGACCGCGCCGCGTGCCATGCCGCGCCGCCCCCACCGGTCGAGGAAGACCTTGACCCCCTCGGCCAGGCGGGTACCGCCCGACCAGTCGGGGATGGCCCGGCCGGCCGCGACGATCGCCCGGTCGGGGTCACGCTGGTGCAGCGGGCGGGTGACGTGGGTGAGCCGGGTGCCGAGGGTGAAGACCTCGGTGGGCACGCCCGCCGCGCAGTAGGTGTGCGCGAGGCGGATGAGGGCGTCGGCGTAGGCACTCATCGAGCCCGACACGTCGATGAGCAGCACGACGCGCCGGGGCCGGTCGGCGCGGCGGCGCCAGTTGACCTCGCCGGGCTCGCCCATGCGGCGCAGGATGGAGCGCAGCGTGCGGCGGGCATCGACCTGGCCGCGGCGGGCCCTGGTGTGCCGGTGGGCGCGGCGCCGGGGGGCGCGAGGGCGCAGGGCGGCGAACATCCGCACGAGCTCCTCGCGGTCCCGGCGGTCGAGCGTGGCGACGTCGCGGTGGCGCAGGATCTCGGTCGAACTGGCCTGGGCGGCGACGGTGTCCGGGTCGTCCTGGGCTGCGTTGGACGCGCCGGCCGTGTCGTTCAGCCCGGCCTGGCTGGTCACCTGCTGCAGCGGCGGCCGGTTCTTCATGCCCGCACGCTGCCCGCTGAACCACGCGTGGAAGACGAGGTCGTAGCGCTCGAGGTCGGCCGGTGACCCGCACAGGGTCGCCCGCCCTGCGTGGTAGACGCCGACCTGGTCCTCGAGCCCCAGCGCGGC
>JAGNQK010000089.1:0-7781 GCA_017989115.1 Dermatophilaceae bacterium
GACGGGTTCGCCTGCAGCCGGGCCACGAGCAGGCCGAGGGTCACGACGAGCCCGGCCATGACGAGCACGCTCACCCAGATCCAGCCCTGCTGGGTGACGAGCAGCCAGAGGGCGTTGAGCACCATGGATGCCGCCGCGAGCCATCCGATCGCACGGTGCCGGCGGTCGGTCGCCTGGTCGGGCAGCCACTGCCACACGGTGTAGGCGGCCAGGCCGAGGTAGATGGGGGTCCAGATCGAGAAGGCGGGGCCGGCGGGGGCGGTGAGCGTGGCGTCCGCGGCCAGTGCGCCCCCGGACGACTCCTCGACCCGGGTGCCGATGACCCCGACGCCGACGAGCGTCCCGATGACGCAGAAGACCTCGGCGAGGGTGACGGCGACCTGCCGAGTTCGGTCCGAGCGGGTGGGGGCGGTCCGGGGGGAGGCGGTCTGGGTCGAGGTGGCCATGCCGTCATTGCACCACGGGCCCGGAGGGACACGGGTCCCACGAGCAGCGGCATTCAGGGCAGTTTCAGGTTGGGGCGATATCGTCGGTGCGTTGCGCACGTCGTGCCTCGGCTGTTGTGCGTCTTCACGAGACGAGAAGGTCGATAGGGCATGTCCGACGAAGAGCCGTTGAGCTCTCCAGGGCGGCCGGGAGGCTCCCGGCCGCCGGTGAGTCGTGCCGAATTGCGCTACCCGCCGCAGACCTACTACCGCAGCGTCGCCCTCGGCACGGTTTTTCCCGGCCTGGGCCTGCTGCGCACCCGGTGGCGCGCTCTCGGAGCCGGCCTCATCGCCGTGACGATCGCCGTGCTCGGCTTCGCCCTCGTGCGCCTCTGGCGCGGAGGGGTCCTGCGTTCGGTGCTCGACGCCAGTGTCCGCCCCGAGGTGCTCCAGTGGGTCGGCCTCGGCGTGCTCGTCGGAGCGGTGCTCTGGGTCGGGTCGATCGTCCTCACGGCGGAACAGACCTGGCCGCGCCGGCAGACGGCCGGTCGTTGGGCGCGAGTGGCCTTCGCGGCGGTGGCGTGCCTGATCATCGCGGCACCGGCCTCGCTCGCCGTGCAGTTCCTCGAGATCCAGACCTCCGTCATCAACGAGTCCTTCGGCGGCGTGACCGACGACAACAACAACGGCCTCACCGGTGGCACCAAGCAGGATCCCTGGGCGGGGACCGAGCGCGTCAACACGCTGCTCATCGGGTCAGACGCCGGTAAGGACCGCGTCGGGGTGCGCACCGACTCGCTCATGGTGGTCAGCACGAACACCAAGACCGGTGACACGCTGCTCATCGGCATCCCGCGCAACCTCGAGTTCGTTCCCATCCCCGACGACAACCCGCTGTCGACGGTCTGGCCCGACGGCTACAACTGTGGCGACGAGTGCCTGATGAACGGCATCTGGACCCTGGCCGAGGACCGTCGGGACCTCTTCCCCGGGGTCGAGAGCCCCGGACGCCAGTCGACGATCGACGTCGTGGGAGCCATCACCGGCCTGGAGATCGACCACTCCGTCGTCGTCAACCTGCGGGGGTTCACCGCCTTGGTGGACGCCATGGGTGGTGTCGAGATCAACGTCCAGGAGCGGGTGTGCACCGACTGCTCCAGCCGACCCGGTGGCGGCATCAAGTGGACCGACGGGGTGGAGCGGTGGATCGAGCCCGGCGTCCAGCGCCTCGACGGCCACGACGCCCTGTGGTACTCGCGCTCGCGGGCCGGCAAGGACGACTTCAGCCGGATGCGCCGTCAGCGCTGCATGGCCGGCGCCCTCATCGACCAGGCGGACCCGGTCTCACTCCTGCGCAACTACCCCCAGCTGGCCGCGGTCGTGAAGAACAACATCGACTTCGACATCCCGCAGCAGGACCTGCCGGCGTGGGTCGACCTCATCCTGCGCGTGCAGGATGGCGGGTCCATCCGCTCGCTGCCGTTCACCAACAAGGTCGTCAGTCCCGGCAACCCTGACTACGCCGAGATCCGCCGGCTCGTGGAGAAGTCGCTCGACCCGCCCGCGAAGTCCACGGCATCCCCCAAGCCGTCGGCCACGTCGAGCTCCACCTTGACCACGGGCACCGAGCCCTCACCGTCCCCGTCGCCGACCGAGTCCCCCGACGACTCGGAAGCCAACGAGCTCGCGGCGACCTGCTGAACGGCATCCACCTCCCGTGAGCGACGACGGCCGACCTCTCCACGTCGTGGTCATGGGGGTGTCGGGCTGCGGCAAGAGCACCGTCGCTGCGAGGGCTGCCGCCGCCCTCGGGTGGCCGTTCGCCGAGGGGGACGACGCCCACCCGTCGACGAACGTGGCCGCCATGCGGTCGGGGCGCGCCCTCACCGACGACAATCGATGGCCGTGGCTGAACGACCTGGCGGCGTGGATCGCCGGGCACGACGCGGCCGGCCGGTCGAGCGTCCTGGCGTGCTCGGCCCTGCGCCGGCCATACCGCGACGTGCTGCGTTCGGGTGCCGGCAGGGCGCTGTTCGTGCACCTCGACGGCCCGCCCGAGGTGATCAGGTCGCGGATGGCGGAACGCAGGGGCCACTTCATGCCCGCATCGCTCCTCGCCTCTCAGCTGGCGGCCCTCGAGCCGCTCGCGCCGGACGAGAACGGTCTCGCCCTGGACCTGCGACACCCTCCGGGCGAGCTCGTGGAGCAGCTGGTGGCCCACGTGAGCCAGGACAAGAGTTGAGTGGAATAGACTCAACTTTGGAACGGTTGTCCCTGATGTAGATCTGCCCTGGTTGCTGCAAGGAGACCCCATGGAACTGAAACCCACCGCGAAGGTGGCCGAGGCGCTGGCCATCGCGCAGCGCGCGGCCCAGACCGCGGGTCACGCCGAGATCACCCCGGCACACCTCGTGCTCGCCCTCGTCGAGCAGGAGGGCACGACCACCCCGGCGCTGCTCGAGGCGGCCGGAGGTTCGGTCGACGCCGCTGCGGCGTCCGCCCGCTCGACGTTGTCGGGGATGCCGCGCAGCACCGGAGCGACCGTGGCCTCGCCCGCGTTGGGTCAGGGGGCGCTCGGTGTGCTCCAGCAGGCGTCGACGCTGATGACCGCGCGGGGGGACACCTACCTCTCCACCGACCTGCTCGTGCTGGCCCTGGTCGAGAAGGGCGCGCTGCGCGGTGACGCCAAGGCACTCGAGGCCCGGATCGACGAGCTGCGCGGGGGCTCCCGGGTGGCCACCGAGAACCCGGAGGAGACCGGCGAGGCGTTGGCGAAGTACGGCACCGACCTCACCGAGGCCGCCCGTGAGGGACGGCTCGATCCGGTCATCGGTCGAGACGACGAGATCCGTCGCGTCGTCCAGGTGCTCAGCCGCCGCACGAAGAACAACCCCGTCCTCATCGGCGAACCGGGTGTCGGCAAGACCGCCGTCGTCGAGGGCCTGGCCCAGCGGATCGTCGATGGCGACGTGCCCGAATCACTGCGGGGCAAGCGCCTCATCGCCCTCGACCTCGGGGCCATGGTCGCCGGGGCCAAGTACCGCGGCGAGTTCGAGGAGCGGCTCAAGGCCGTGCTCGAGGAGATCAAGGACTCCGCCGGGCAGGTCGTGACCTTCATCGACGAGCTGCACACCGTCGTCGGCGCCGGGGCGACCGGGGAGTCCGCGATGGATGCGAGCAACATGCTCAAGCCCATGCTCGCCCGTGGGGAGCTGCGCCTCGTCGGGGCGACGACCCTGGACGAGTTCCGCGAGCACGTCGAGAAGGACCCCGCCCTCGAGCGCCGCTTCCAGCAGGTCTTCGTCGGCGAGCCGAGCGTCGAGGACACCATCGCCATCCTGCGCGGCCTCAAGGAGCGCTACGAGGCGCACCACAAGGTCGAGATCGAGGACAGTGCCCTGGTTGCCGCGGCCTCGCTCAGCGACCGGTACATCACCGGCCGCCAGCTGCCCGACAAGGCCATCGACCTCGTCGACGAGGCAGCCTCGCGCCTGCGGATGGAGATCGACTCCAGCCCCGTCGAGATCGACGTGCTTCGACGCGCCGTGGACCGGCTGCGCATGGAGGAGCTGCACCTGGCCAAGGAGACCGACGACGCGTCGCGCGAGCGTCTCGACCGCCTGCGCGCCGACCTCGCCGACAAGACCGAGGAGCTCGCCTCGCTGACGGCCCGTTGGGAGTCCGAGAAGTCCGGCCTCAACCGCGTCGGTGACGTCAAGGCCCGCCTCGACGACCTGCGCACCCAGGCCGAGCGGCTCCAGCGTGACGGTGACTACGAGGGAGCCTCGCGGGTTCTCTACGGGGAGATCCCCGCGCTCGAGCGTGAGCTCGAGGCGGCCCAACAGGCCGAGTCGGCCACGGCATCCGCTGACCTGATGGTCAAGGAACGGGTGGGGGCCGACGACATCGCCGAGGTCATCTCGGCATGGACCGGCATCCCCGCGGGGCGCCTGCTCCAGGGCGAGACCGAGAAGCTGCTGGCCATGGAGTCGATCATCGGGTCCCGGCTCATCGGGCAGGCCGAGGCGGTGCGCGCCGTCTCGGATGCCGTGCGGCGCTCGCGGGCCGGCGTCGCCGACCCGGATCGGCCGACGGGCAGCTTCCTGTTCCTCGGGCCGACCGGTGTCGGCAAGACCGAGCTGGCCAAGTCGCTCGCCGACTTCCTGTTCGACGACGAGCGCGCGATGGTGCGCATCGACATGTCGGAGTACAGCGAACGGCACGCGGTGGCGCGACTCATCGGTGCCCCTCCCGGCTACGTCGGGTACGAGGAGGGTGGCCAGCTCACCGAGGCCGTGCGACGTCGGCCCTACTCCGTCGTGCTGCTCGACGAGGTCGAGAAGGCTCACCCCGAGACCTTCGACATCCTGCTCCAGGTGCTCGACGACGGCCGGCTCACCGACGGCCAGGGGCGCACGGTCGACTTCCGCAACGTCATCCTCGTCATGACCTCGAACCTCGGCTCGCAGTTCCTCGTCGACCCGCTGCTCGAGCCCGAGGCCAAGCGGGATGCCGTGATGGCGGCGGTTCGGCAGGCCTTCAAGCCCGAGTTCCTCAACCGGCTCGACGAGGTCGTGCTCTTCGACCCACTCTCCCGGGACGAGCTCGCCGACATCGTGCACCTTCAGGTGCGGGCCCTCGGGACCCGGCTGCGTGACCGCCGGATCACCCTCGAGGTCACCGACGCGGCCACGGCCTGGCTCGCCGAGCAGGGCTTCGACCCGGCCTACGGTGCCCGCCCGCTGCGCCGGCTGGTTCAGCGCGAGATCGGCGACCGGCTCGCGACGGCGCTGCTCGCCGGGAGCGTGCGCGACGGCGACACCGTGACCGTCGACCGCGGCGAGGACGGCCTGACCCTGCGCTGAGCCGGGTGGCCTCGCCGGCTGAACTTCTCCGCCATCCCTGTGATGGCGGAGAAGTTCGTGCATGGCGCGGATATGTCTCCGTCACGCACGAACGTCTCCGCCACGGCTGTGATGACCCGTCCGGGGGGAGCAGGCGGATACTGTTGCGGCCATGCGCCGACTCTTCGCCCTGATCGCCGCTGCCGGTCTCGTCGCCGTGCTGGCCGGGTGCTCTGGAGAGGCCGAAGCCCCGCAGGTGCCGCCCACCGAGCAGCTGGCGGCAGCCAAGACCGCCTTCGACGCGGCGAAGACCGTGAGCCTCACCCTGACCAGCCGGGACGTCCCGCCCCGCGAGAACGGCGTCACCGCCGCCAAGGGGGTCGGAGTCATCGACGCCACCGAGCCGAAGTTCCAGGGCACCATCACCGGCACGGTCGAGGGCATCGCGGCGACCATCGACGCGATCGCCATCGGCGACACGGCCTACCTCAAGCTGTTCACCCCGCAGTACGAGGAGACCGACCTCACCACGTTGAACGCCCCCAACCCGGCGCAGTTCTTCAACCCGGCCACCGGCATCTCCAGCCTGCTGCCGAAGACCACCGACGCCAAGGCCGCCGGCCAGACCCGCTCGGGCCAGGACGTGCTCGACCGCATCGACGGCACCCTGGACGGCGCGCTCGTCGAGGACCTGCTCCACCTCGGCGACGGCACCGGCACCTTCACCGTCAGCTACGGCCTCACCGAGAGCAACGAGCTGCGCACCGCCACGCTCAAGGGGCCGTTCTTCCCCGGGGTCGAGGCCACCTACCTGCTGACCATGACGGACTATGGCGCCCCAGCGACGATCACCCGCCCCTAGGGCACTGCTCACGACGGCTGCCATCGCCGTCGCCCTCGCCGCCGCCGACACCTATGTCGTCGTCCTCGCCCTGACCGACATGATGCGCGGTGTCGGGGTGGGCATCGACTCCCTCCAGCGGGCGACACCGATCGTCTCGGGCTTCCTGCTCGGCTACGTCGCGGTGCTGCCCCTCGTCGGTCGGCTGGCCGACCTCGTCGACCGCCAGCGGGTGCTGCTCGCCTGCCTGGGGGTCTTCGTCATCGGGTCGGTGGTCACCGCCCTGGCCGTCGAGCTGCCCGTGCTCGTGGCCGGCCGGGTGATCCAGGGCGTCGGCGGAGGAGGCCTCGTGCCGGCCACCCTGGCCATCGTCGCCCAGCTCTGGCCGCCGGACCGGCGCGGGGTACCCCTGGGTGTCGTCGGGGCGGTGCAGGAACTCGGGTCCGTGCTCGGCCCGGTGCTCGGCGCCCTCGTCCTCGTCATCGCTGACTGGCGGGCCATCTTCTGGCTGAACGCGGTGCTGGGTCTGCTGCTCGCCGGTGCGGTGCTGTGGGTCGGGGGCGGAGCGCTGCCGAGGCCGCGCCCGCACATCGTGCTGCTCGCGGGGCTGGCCGCGACCGTCGGCATCCTCGCCCTCGCAGCCCCCGAGTCCCTCGCGACGAGCGTGCGCTGGGGAGTGCCGTTCGTGCCCTTCGGCGACTCGACGTCGCGGCTCGCCACCCCCATCGGGCTCGTGGCGGGGGTGCTGATCCTGGCAGCCCTGCTGGTCGGCACGCGTGGTGCGTGGGCCCTGCTGCGCCGCGCCGACCTGCTCGGTGCGCTCCTTGTCGGTGGGGCACTCGGCTGCATCGTGCTGACCTTCGCCGCGGCCGAGCCGGAGACCGAGGTCGTCGGTCCGCTCGGCTACGCGTTGCTTCCCGTGGCGGTCCTGTTGTCGATCGCCTATGCCGTGCACCACCGCCGCTCGTCCTCGCCCCTGGTGCCCCGTGGTCTGGTGCGTGGTCGCCTCGTGTGGGCCCTGGTCGTGTCGGTGCTCGTCGGGGTTGCCTTGGTGGCCGTCATCGTCGACGTCCCGCTGCTCGCCCGCCTCGTGCACACCACCGACCAGACCGAGGCGGCGCTGGTGCTCGTCCGCTTCCTCATCGCGGTCCCGGTCGGGGCGCTGGCCGGAGGCTGGGCGCTGCGCCTGCTGGGCAACGGTGTGGTGGCCGCGGCCGGCCTCGCCCTCGCTGCCGTCGGCCTCGCAGTGATGACGACGTGGGGTCGCGGGTCGCTCGAGCAGGGCTCGTCGACCGTGGTGCTCGCTGCCGTGGGCCTCGGGATCGGGTTGGCCCTGGCCCCGGTGAACGACGCGGCGCTCGCGGGAGCCACCCACGACGCCCACGGCACGGCATCCGCGCTCGTCGTCGTGGCCCGCATGGTCGGCATGGTCGTCGGGATCGCGCTGCTGACAGCCGTCGGCCTCCACCAGTACTACATCGCGGTTGCCGCCCTGCCCGACCCGACCGACACCGACGCGCTCAAGGATGCCGCGGTGCTCCAGGTGGCGTGGGCGTTCCGCGGGGCTGCGGTGGCTGCTGCTCTCGGGGCGTGTGCGTCGCTCGCGCTGGGGGTGCGCCGCCGTGCGGGTGAGGAACGGTCGGCAGTCCTGGGGCTGTGACATCGTCTCGG
>JAGNQK010000089.1:7881-9315 GCA_017989115.1 Dermatophilaceae bacterium
CGGCTCAGGCGTCGAGCTGCACGACGACGGGTGCGTGATCGCTGGCGCCGGTGCCCTTGCGCTCCTCACGGTCGATGACGGCACCGGCCACGCGCTCAGCGAGTGACGGCGAGCCGAGCACGAAGTCGATGCGCATCCCCCGGCGCTTCTGGAAGGCCAGGCGCTGGTAGTCCCAGTACGTGTAGACCCCGGGGCCGGGGGTGTGTGGGCGCACGACGTCGACGAACCCGGCATCCAGGAAGGCGTGGAACGCCGCCCGCTCGCCCGGCGAGACGTGGCTCTTGTCGGCGTAGTACTCCATCGACCACACGTCGTCGTCGGTCGGGGCGATGTTCCAGTCGCCGCACAGCGCCACCGGGGTGCCGTCGGCCGCCCACCCCGTGGCCTGGTCGCGCAACCGGTCGAGCCACGTGAGCTTGTAGGCCATGTGCGGGTCCTCGAGGGCGCGACCATTGGGCACGTAGAGCGACCACATCCGGATGCCGCCACACGTCGCCCCGATCGCGCGGGCTTCCGCGGTGGCTGGCTCCCCCCAGCCGGGCGCGCCGTCGAAGCCGACCTGCACGTCGTCGAGGCCGACCCGTGAGGCGATGGCGACCCCGTTCCACTGGCTCACCCCGTGGTGGGCGACCTCGTACCCGAGCGCCCGGAACCGGTCGTACGGGAACTGCTCGTCCTTGGCCTTGCTCTCCTGGATGGCCAGGACGTCGACCTGCGAGCGGGCCAACCAGGCCTCGACGCGGTCGATGCGGGAGCGGATCGAGTTGACGTTCCAGGTGGCGATGCGCACGCCGTCACCCTACGCAACGTCGGGGCTCACCTGCCCGGCCGGCTACGCGAGGATGCGGGCCTTCTGCGTCTCGAACTCGGCGTCCGTCAGCACACCCGAGGCGCGCAGCTGCCCGAGCCGCTCCAGCTGCTGGAGCATCTCCTCCGTGCCCGAGGCCTGCGACAGGGCCGGTGGGGCTGGTGGGGCGGCCACCGGGGACGGGGCAGCGGCGTGGACCGGCGCGTGCGCGGGAGCAGAGGCTGCGGCAGCGGCACCCTGTGCTGCCCATCGCTGGCTCTGGCGACGCTGCACCTTGCCGTGCACGTGGCTGGCCACGGCGACCTTGGCGGCGGTCTTCAACAGGCCCATCGGGAACTCCTTGGCGTGACGGGTGGGGTGGCTCAGGGGGTGACGGCGTCGTCGTCGAGGGCGTGCTCCAGCTCGACGGGGTCGACCGCGCCCTCGGCCACGAGCCTGGCTCCGGATGCCGCCCACGCCCCGAGAACGGGCTGCAGGGTGAGGTCCTCGTAGACGAGGACGGCCATGATGGCGTCGCCCTCGATGGAGCCGCCCACGAGCTCGAGGTCGTCGCGGTCGAGCAGGCCGGCATCAGCCCCGGCGAAGGCGGAGAGGTCGGTGCCGAGGTCGAGGGACGCAGCGGGCAC
>JAGNQK010000325.1 GCA_017989115.1 Dermatophilaceae bacterium
GGTCGAGGTCGAGGGCGACACCATGACGCTGCTCGCCACCGACCGCTACCGCCTCGCCATGCGTGAACTGCACTGGAACCCGACGGCGACCGACGCCAGCCACGTCGTGCTCATCCCGGCGCGCACGCTGTCCGACATCTCGCGCTCGCTCGGGGCCAGCGGTTCGGTCGACGTCGCCCTCGGCACCGCGGCGGGTGGCGACGGCCTCGTCGGGTTCGAGGCCGGCCAGCGGCACACCACCACCCGACTGCTCGACGGTGAGTACCCCAAGGTCGCGTCGATCTTCCCGTCCAGCTCGGAGACCGAGTCGGTCGTGTGCACCAGCGACCTCGTCGAGGCCGTCAAGCGCGTGGCGCTCGTCGCCGAGCGCAACACGCCCGTGCGGCTTCGCTTCAGCGAGGGACAGGTCGCGATCGAGGCCGGCACCGGCGACGACGCCCAGGCGTCCGAGGCCGTCGAGGCCACCCTGACCGGCCCTGAGATCGAGATCGCCTTCAACCCCACCTACCTGCTCGACGGGCTCGGTGCGGTGGGCACCCCGTTCAGCCGCATCTCGTTCACCCAGGCCTCGCGCCCCGCCGTGCTCACCGGGCAGGCCGAGGAGGACGGCGAGGCCGACACGTCCTACCGCTACGTGCTCATGCCGGTGCGGTTCGCCAGCTGAGGTCGCGGCACCCCTGGCCCCGCCCGACCACTCGCCTTCCGTCACACCCCACAGCAGGACACGCGTCACCACCACCACGAGGAGTCACGACATGCAGCTGGGTCTGGTCGGTCTGGGCAAGATGGGTGGCAACATGCGCGAGCGGATCCGCCGCGCCGGCCACGAGGTCGTCGGGTACGACCGCAACAAGGCGGTCTCCGACGCGTCGTCCCTCGCGGACATGGTGCACAAGCTCGACGCTCCGCGCGTGGTCTGGGTGATGGTGCCGCACGGTGCACCGACCCGGGACACCGTCGCCGAGCTCGCCGAGCTGCTCGACAAGGGCGACCTCGTCATCGACGGTGGCAACAGCAAGTTCACCGAGGACTTCGAGAACGAGAAGCTGCTCAAGGCCAAGGGCATCGGCTACCTCGACTGTGGTGTCTCCGGCGGCATCTGGGGCCTGGACAACGGCTACGGCCTGATGGTGGGTGGCACCGCCGCCAACGTGAAGAAGGCCATGCCGATCTTCGACGCGCTGCGCCCCGAGGGCCCGCGCGACGAGGGGTTCGTGCACGCCGGCAAGGTGGGGGCCGGGCACTACACGAAGATGGTGCACAACGGCATCGAGTACGGCCTCATGCACGCCTACGCCGAGGGCTACGAGCTGCTCGAGAAGAAGGACATCGTCGAGAACGTGCCGGGGGCGTTCAAGGCGTGGAGCCGAGGCACCGTGGTGCGCTCCTGGCTGCTCGACCTGATGGTCAAGGCCCTCGAGGAGAACCCGGGCCTGGCCGACGTCTCGGACTACACCACCGACTCCGGCGAGGGCCGTTGGACCGTCGAGGAGGCAATCAACCTCGGCGTGCCGATGCCGGTGATCTCCGCGTCGCTGTTCGCCCGGTTCGCCTCCCGCCAGCAGGTCTCCCCGACGATGCAGGCCGTCGCCGCTCTTCGCGGTGAGTTCGGTGGGCACCAGGTGATGACCACGGCCGAGGGTGAGGCCCTGCGGACCGGGGTGCCGGCTGAGGCCGGGGCCGCCGCGGCCACGAAGAAGGCGGCGGCCAAGGAGGAGGCCCCGCGCACCGCGAAGGCGGCCGCTGCCAAGGGTCGCGAGGCCGCTGCGGCCGGCCCGTCGTCCGGTGCGGGATCCACGCGAAAGCGTGCCGCCAAGAAGAGCTGATCCCGGGTGCACGTCCGGCACCTGAGCGTCGTCGACTTCCGCAGCTACACCTCGACCGAGCTTCCGCTCGAGCCGGGGGTGACCACGCTGGTCGGCCTGAACGGGCAGGGCAAGACCAACCTCGTCGAGGCCCTGGGGTACCTGGCCTCGTTGTCGAGCCACCGGGTCGCCACCGACGCCCCGCTCGTGCGGTTCGGCGCGAGCCAGGCCGTCATCCGCGGTGCAGTCGTGCGCGACGGGCGCGAGAGCATGATCGAGCTCGAGATCAACCCCGGCCGGGCCAACCGGGCCAGGCTGAACCGCTCACCGCTGACCCGCCCGCGGGACGTGCTGGGCACCCTGCGGACCGTGCTCTTCGCCCCGGAGGACCTCGCCCTGGTCAAGGGCGATCCCGGTGAGCGCCGGCGCTTCCTCGACGACCTGCTCGTGGCCCGGCAGCCACGGTGGGCCGGGGTGCGCTCGGACTACGACAAGATCCTGCGCCAACGCGGAGCCCTGCTGAAGTCCGCCGCCCCCGTGCTGCGGCGAGGTGGTCGCCGAGGTGCGCGGACGGCATCCGAGCTGGGCAGTGAGGCTGCGGCACAACGTGATTCGGCTCTGCACACGTTGGATGTCTGGGACTCCCAGCTGGCCGGCGCCGGGTCGCACCTGCTGTACGCACGGCTGCGGCTGCTGCGTGACCTCGGCCCGTTCCTCGCGGCCGCGTACGACGAGG
>JAGNQK010000326.1 GCA_017989115.1 Dermatophilaceae bacterium
GCAACCACGACCGAGGGAGAGTTCATGGCAGACACCTTGAGCACCGAACGCGTGGACCAACACGGCAACAGCAGGCGGCGCCAGGGGGTGGACAAGGTCGTCTTCGGTGTCGCCGCAGGGCTGGCCCTGGTCTTCCTCCTCTACGGGGCACTGGACAGCGAGGGCTTCGGCGAGACGGGCGGCAGCATCCTCACGTGGATCACGACGAACTTCGGGTGGTTCTTCGTGCTCACCAGCGGCGCGTTCCTGCTCTTCAGCGTGTTCCTCGCGGCGACCCGCTACGGCAACATCAAGCTCGGCGCCGACGACTCGGTGCCGGAGTTCTCGACCTTCTCGTGGGTGTCGATGATGTTCGCGACCGGGATGGGCATCGGCCTGATGTTCTACGGCGTCGCGGAGCCGTTGACGCACCTCAACGCCCCGCCGATGGGCATGGCCGAGCCCGGTAGCGAGGAAGCCGCCCATCTTGCGATGGAGTACACGTTCTTCCACTGGGGCTTCCACCCGTGGTCGATGTACGCCGTGATCGGCCTGTCGATCGCCTACTTCGCCTACCGCAAGGGTGGCGGCAACCTCATCAGCGCCGCCTTCCGGCCCCTCCTCGGTGACCGGGTGGACGGTCCCGTCGGCCAGGGCATCAACATCCTCGCGATCCTGGCCACCCTGTTCGGGTCGGCCACCTCGCTCGGCCTCGGAGCGCTGCAGATCACCGGCGGCCTCTCCAACGTCTTCGGCAACGACGGCTACGGCACCACCGCCGCAGCACTGGTCATCGCCGTCCTGACCGTGTGCTTCGTCATCTCCGCGGTCAGTGGCGTCGACAAGGGCATCAAGTGGCTCTCCAACGCCAACGCCATCGCCGCCGGCCTGCTCGTGTTCTTCCTGTTCGTGGTCGGCCCGACCGTCTTCATCCTCTCGACCTTCACCGAGTCCATCGGCGGCTACCTCACGCACCTGCCGACGATGAGCTTCCGCACCGGCGTGTTCGGTGGCAGCGAGTGGCTCAACGGGTGGACGATCTTCTACTGGGCCTGGTGGGTCTCCTGGACCCCCTTCGTCGGCATGTTCATCGCCCGCATCTCCAAGGGCCGCACGATCCGCCAGTTCGTCGTCTTCGTGATCGCCGTTCCGTCGCTCGTGTCCTTCGTGTGGTTCTCGATCCTCGGTGGTGCCGCCTTCGACCTGCAGCTCAACGAGGGCAAGGACATGGCGGCCCTCGTCGACGCGGGCCTGGAGAGCACCCTCTTCGACACCCTGCGCTCCTTCCCCCTGTCCTCGGTCACGGTGGTGCTCGCGGTCTTCCTCATCGCGATCTTCTTCGTCACCGGGGCCGACTCGGCCTCCATCGTCATGGGGATGCTCAGCGAGAACGGTGCCGAGGAGCCCAAGCGAGGGCTCGTCGTCTTCTGGGGTGTCGCGACCGGGGCCATCGCCGCGGTCCTGCTGTTCGCCGACGGGTTGTCCGCGCTGCAGACCGGCGTGATCATCGTGGGTTTCCCGTTCCTCATGGTGCTCATCGGCTTGTGCGTCTCGCTCTGGAAGTCGCTGCGCGCGGAGACCTTCGAGTCCACCCTGCGTGACCCGCTGCGCAAGGTGGTCGTCGCGACCAAACACCACGACGACGTTCGCGACGGTAGCTGAGCCACCGGCATCCCCTGCGGTCAGCCCGCATCACCTCCGCCGCACCACCGCGCCGCCCGAGTCCGCCATCCGGCCCTCGGGCGGCGCGGCCGCGTGAGGTGTTGGCACACCCCCTGTGATCTGCCACACTGGTGGCCGCGTTGCACATCGAGCGTCAGGTTGCGTCATACGCACCCCGGATGCCGTCAGAAAGGACTCCCACGGATGGCCTCCCTTCCTTCTTCCGCCCGCTGCGTCATCATCGGCGCCGGCATCGTCGGGAACTCGCTCGCCTACCACCTGGCCGAGCTCGGCTGGACCGACATCGTCCAGCTCGACAAGGGCCCGCTGCCCAACCCCGGCGGGTCCACGGGCCACGCGAGCAACTTCATCTTCCCGGTCGACCACTCCCGCGAGTTCGCCGACATCACGCTGGACTCCGTGCGCCAGTACAAGGAGCTGGGCGTCTTCACCGAGTCCGGCGGCTACGAGGTCGCGCGCACCGAGGAGCGCATGGAGGAACTGCGCCGCCGGATGAGCAGCGCCAAGGCCTGGGGCATCCCCGCCGAACTGGTCACCCCCGAGCAGGTCGTCGAGAAGGTCCCGTTCCTCGACCCGAGCGTCATCATCGGTGCTGCCTGGTTCCCGACCGTCGGCGTCGTCGACAGCCTGCGCGCCGGCACCATCATGCGCGAGCGCGCCGTCGAGAAGGGCGCCCTGACGACCGTCCCGAACGTCGAGGTCACGGGCATCGAGGTGGTCGAGGGTCGCATCCGCGCGGTCGAGACCACCCAGGGCCGCATCGAGGCGGAGACGGTCGTCATCGCCAGTGGTGTCTGGAGCCCCAAGATCGCCCGCATGGCCGGCGCGCGCATCCCCCTCACCCCGGCGGTGCACCAGATGATCTCGGTCGGCCCG
>JAGNQK010000090.1 GCA_017989115.1 Dermatophilaceae bacterium
GAATCACCCGCGCCAGCGTCGGGCTGCGCAGCGAGCGTGGCCCGGTCCTGCTCGCGGTGATGCTGAGCACCGGGCTGGTCGCCATCGACGCGACGATCCTCGCCGCAGCGGTGCCCGCGGTCGTGCGTGACCTCGGGGGGCTGAGCCAGTTCCCGTGGCTGTTCTCCGTCTACCTCCTGGCCCAGGCCGTGTCGATGCCGATCTACGGCAAGGTCGCCGACGTCGTCGGTCGCAAGCCGGTCATGCTCGTCGGCGTGGGGCTGTTCGTGCTCGGCTCGCTGCTCTGCGGACTCGCCTGGTCGATGGGCAGCCTCGTGGCGTTCCGGCTCCTCCAGGGCCTCGGCGCCGGTGCGGTGCAGCCGATCGGCATGACGATCATCGGGGACATCTACTCGGTGGCCGAGCGCGCCACGGTCCAGGGCTACCTCGCGGCCGTGTGGGCGATCTCGTCACTCGTCGGCCCGACCCTGGGCGGCATCTTCGCCGACTACCTGTCGTGGCGCTGGATCTTCTTCGTCAACCTGCCGCTCGGTGCCGTCGCGACGTGGATGCTGTGGCGCCGGCTCGAGGAGAAGCGCACCGCACGCGACCCCGTCGCCCCCCGGGCGCGCACCGACGTGCTCGGCGCGCTGCTGCTCCTCGTCGGAACGGTCGCCCTGCTCGTGGCCCTGCTCGAGGGCGGGGTCGTCTGGGCCTGGTCCTCACCGGCCAGCATCGGGCTGCTCGTGGTGTCGGTCGTCGCCCTCGTGGGGTTCGTGCTCGTCGAACGGCGCGCCCCCGACCCGGTGCTGCCGTTGTGGGTCTTCGGCCACCGGGTCGTCGGCGCGGCGATGGCGACGTCGTTCGTCGTCGGCGTCCTGCTGCTCGGCCTCACGTCGTACGTTCCGCTGTTCGCGCAGGGGGTGCTCGGAACCGGTGCCATCGTGGCCGGCTTCGCGCTCGCCGCGATGACCATCGGCTGGCCGATCGCGGCGACGACGTCGGGCCGGATCTACCTGCGCTTCGGCTTCCGGGCGACGACCCTCCTCGGGGCCCTGCTCGCCCTCACCGGTGCGGCGCTGCTCCTCACGGTCGACGGGTCGAGCTCGGTGCTGCACCTCGCGGCACCGAACTTCGTCATGGGCCTGGGGTTCGGGTACGCCGCGAGCCCGGCGATCGTCGCCGCCCAGTCCTCGGTGGGCTGGCAGCAGCGGGGGGTGGCCACGAGCGCGACGCTGTTCGCCCGCTCCGTCGGCAGCGCGGTGGGCGTCGCGGCCTTCGGTGCGATCGCCAACGTCGTCGTGCGCTCCCGGCTGGGGAGCACGCCGACCGACCTGGAGTCGACACCGCCGGGGGTCCTGGAGCCGGCGATCCACGCCGTGTTCGTCGCCTCGGTCGGGGTCGCGGTGCTGCTCGTCGTCGCGGCGGCCCTGATGCCCAAGCGGGTCGACGAGGTCACCGGCTGACTGAGCGCGGGTGGAGGTGATACCGCTCGCGAATCCGCGCGGCTGGACCTCGATCGGATGCCGTGTACCGGCATCACACCGCGGTTGGCCTGCCTGCGTGACGACGAGCCCCGACACGGAGCGTGCACGCCCCCCCCGGACGCAGGATCCCCGTGGTCGGTGCGACCCGAACGCTGCGTCCGGCGACTTGGCTGCTCAGGAAGCCACAATGCCGGACGTTGTCGAGGACTTCTCCGTTGCGTCCGGCGAGATGGTGGCCCCAGCGACCAGCATGCCGGACGTCAGGAGGACGAACGGGGAACCTGGTGGGTCTCGCGGGCGCGCAGCCACGGGATGACGGCGAGCAGCGTGATGAGCCCGGTCGTCCCGAAGGCCAACGGGTAGCTGCCGAAGTCGATGAGCGCCCCGGCGAGGACCGGGCCGATGATCGCCCCGGTGTCGGCCGACATCTGGAACGCCGCGAGCGCCGGGCCACCGTTGCGCTCGCGCCCGACGATGTCGGCCAGGCCCGCCTGCTGCGCAGGGTTGAGCGCACCCGCCCCGACGCCCGCGACGACCGAGAGAACGACCAGCATCGGCAGATCAGTGGCGAACCCGGTCACGGCCGTCGCGACCCCGCTGATGAGGAGCCCACCGATGATGAACGGGCGGCGACCGAGCCGGTCCGACAACCGCCCGGACACGGTCAGACCCACGGCGTTGCCCGCGGCGAAGACCGCCAGCGCCGTGCCCGCCACCCACGGCTCCTTGCCGATGACCACGGCGGCGAACAGCGGCAGGATCGCGTTGCGCACCCCGAAGTTGGCCCAGCCGTTGGCGAACGCCGAGCCGATCGACGCCCGGTAGGCCGAGTCGCGCCAGGCATCACGCACCGTCATGACGGGCAGGACCGGCGCCCCGTCGGCAGGGCGCAGCGACGCCTCCCGCAGGAAGACCCCGACGACGGTGGCGGCGACGAGCAGTGCCACGGCGTAGACGATGAACGGCACGCGCAGGCCGAGGTTGCCGAGCAGCCCCCCGACCACGGGCCCGAGGATGCCGCCGAACAGGAACGCCGACGCGTACGCGGACGACACCCGGGCACGGATCGTCGGCGGCGCCAACCGCACCATGAGGGCCACCGCGGACACCGTGAACATCACCGACCCGATGCCACCGACGCCGCGGAAGACCAGCAGCTGCCAGTAGTTCTGGGCGAAGGCGGTGGCACCGGTGGAGATGGCGACGATGACCAGGCCGAGCAGGTAGATCGGCCGCTCCCCCATCCGGGCGATGAGCCGTCCGCCCGCCGGGGCGAACACGAGCCGGAAGAACGCAAACGCGCTGACGACGATCGAGCTGGCGGTGGCGCCCACCCCGAAGCTCTGCGCGAACTGTGGCAGCACCGGCAGGATCAGCCCAAAGCCCAGCGCGATGACGAATGCCGACGCGATGAGCACCCAGATCTCCCGCGGGATCCGCACGTCCTCGGCGGCAGGGGTCACGGGGCTGGCGGACACGATCGACCAGTATGCCTGCCACCCCCGTCACCCCGGGCATCCGCACTTCTTGCGCTCCAGCCACCGTTCAGCAGGTGGCTGGAGCGCAATCAGTCAGAAGGGGTAGGTGAGGATCCACGGCAGGAAGCGCTCGCCGCGTCGGCGGCTGCGGCGCAGGGTCACGGCGCTCCACACCAGGGCGATGACGACGAGGCCGACCCCGATCGGGAGGGCCACCCCCCACACCTGTTCACGCACCAGACCCGCTGACCGCGCCTCCGGGGCCCCGGTGAGCTCGTTGCCAGCCAGGGTGACGCAGCCGAAGTCCAGCCGGTCCGAGAACTCCATGACGGCCGCGCCGTCCGCTGCCCGGTACAGACCGCCGGATGCCGTGAGCGGCACGTTGCCCTGCCACACCGGGTCGCAGGCGCCCCAGTCCCCGGGGGCGTCGATGTCCCCGCCAGCGAAGGCGACCCGCTCCCCCGTCCGCGTGTCGACGAGGACCCCCGCCACGGCATCCGACCCGGTGACCGCGGGGAAGATCACGAGCACGCTCGACCCGTCGGGTGAGGCGTGGGCCGCCGACGGCGAACCGAGGCCCTCGACCGCCCCGCCGTCGATCGGGCGCAGGTCCGTCCACGCCGCATCCCCCGGGCTGCGGGTCACGAGGTGGAGGGTTCGGATGCCGTCGACGTCGCTGACGCGGACCCCGAGGGCGGTTGCCGCATCCAGCCAGCCAGCGGGCAGCACCGCGGTGTCGTCGGTGGCCGTCACCCACAGCGGGTTGGCGAAGGCGTCGAGAACGGTCGGGCCGTCAGCGGTGTCGAGCAGGACCAGCTGGGAGTCAGGACTCCACCGCCCGTCGCTCAGCACCGGGCCGCCGGGGTCCGGCTCACCGCGCATCGGCTGCACGAGGGAACCGTCCCTGAGGTCGACGATGCCTTCGGAGGTGAGCAGGTGGTGACCGTCGGGGGCGAGCACCCCGCTTCGTGCGGCGGGCGAGGTGCCGTGCACGGCATCCAGCAGACCAGCCCGGGTGACGACGTAGGTCTCGACGGGTGCGTCGCCCACGGCGGCCACGAGGGCGAAGACAGGGCTCGGACCGCCCCGGAAGCTCCCCGGGGCGAGAGCGGAGACGAACTGCGGGTACGGCGGCCCCTCGCCGTCAGCCGGCGGCGCGAGCACGGGCGTTCGCATCACCAGGGCAACCGCAGCCACCAGGAGCAGCGCGAGTCCGGTGAGCCCGGCCGCGGCGAGCCGAGACACCATCGCCGAGCGGCGACCCCGGCCCCACAGCGTCGCGGCATCCGGGCCAGCCAGGTGAGCGCGCTCGAGCGTGTCGGCAGCAGACGCGCGCAGCACTCGCCCGAGCTCCTCAGTGGGTGCACTCATCGGGGGGCCTCCTCACGGCCGAAGGTGTGGGCGAGTTCGGGTGCGAGCACGCGCAGTCGCTCGAGGGCGTGCCGGGTCTGCGACTTCACGGTGCTGACCGAGCACCCGAGCACGCGGGCGGCATCCACCTCGGTGCGGTCCTCGTAGAACCGGGCGACGAGCACCGCGCGCTGCCTGGGCGTGAGCCTGGCGAGCGCGTCGAGCAGGGTCAGACGCGTGGCGAGGGCGTCGACCCCGTCGCCGGAGGTTCGGGCGGGTCGGATGCCGTCGGGCTCGGTCGGGTCGACCGGGTCGGGTTGGCGCCGCCGCCACCGCCACGCGTCGATCCAGCGGGTGTACATGACCCGACGGACGTAGGTGTCGACGGCGCCGGGGTCGACGCGGTGCCAGTGCCTCGCCGCGCGAACGAGGGCTTCCTGCACGAGGTCCTCGGCGGAGTGCGCGTCGCCGGTGAGGAGCACGGCGGTGCGCAGCAGCGGCTCCCACCGTTGCTGCACGTACGCCTCGAACTCCTGCCGGTCCGCCATGCCCACCCCTCTCGTCGTGCCCGATCCTCGCGGGTCACCCAGGAAGACGGGCGCCGACCCTCCCACGGGTGGATGCCGGGGCCAGGATTCCGCGGTGGCCTCGAGCGCGTCGGGTGCCGGCGGTGGTCAGCCGCGCGACGGCGGGAGGAACGCCTGCGGGGCCTGCGAGCCCTCGCGCCAGGACCGGCGGCGCAGGAACCAACCGGCGAGCAGCACCAGGGGAACGGCGACGAGCAGGCGCGTGCCCCAGACCCACGCCCGCTCCTGCCACACCGCTGCGGAGTTGCGCAGGCCCACCCCCCGCAGCTCGTCGCCCGCGAAGCTCACGCAGGGCGACTCGTAGCGCGACGACACCGCGACCGGGCCGGTGTCGATCGCCGGAGCCGTCGTGCGGACCGTGCCGTCGGTGATGACCGGCTCGCCAAGGCGCCAGGCCGGCCGGCACCCCCAGCCGTCCCAGGTCAGCGAGGTGTGGGGGAACACCGTCGGGTCGGTGCCCGAGCTCTCGTCGTCGGGAGGGCCGGCGTTGGCCCCGGTGCGGACGTCGTACACGGTCGCCCGGGTGGACGACGCCTGGTTGGTCGCCGGGTCGAGGATGCCCTCGGTCAGCAGCACTCGACGGCGGTCGGGCGACAGGTCGGCCCGCAGGAGACCGCTCGCGTCGAAGACCTCCCCGTCGGCGTTCGGCTCGAGGTCCGGGACGGAGACCTCCCAGGTCGGCTCGCCCACCCGCCAGGTGCGGCCCTCGAGACCCCTCGCCCCAGGGGACCCGACGTCGACGAAGGCGAGCACGGTGTCGTCGTCGAGCCAGCCGGCGACGACCGGGACCTGGCCACCGGCGAGCAGCGGGGCCTCGGTGACCGTGCCGTCGGTCGCGACGACGAACCCGCTGGACCTCGGTAGCCCCTGGTTGATGGCGTCGACGTAGACGCGCCGCGAGTCCGGCGACCACCAGTCGGTGCCCTCGGCCGGCATCCGGCTCGACTCCAGCCCCTGGCGAACCGGCAGCGAGGGCAGGGTGGCGCCGCGCACGAGGTCGGTGAGCACGAAGCCGCGGGCGAGCCAGCGCCCGTCGGGCGACAGCGCGGGCTGGCCCGAGGTGCCCAGGGGCGCGTCCGGAAGCACGAGGCGCGTCACGGCGCCGCGAGGGGATGCCGCGAACAGCTCGCCGACGTCGCCGTGGGTCGCGACGACCGCTGCCGTCACCCCCGGGCGACCCGTGGCCCCGACGAACGGCGGCTTGGCGATCGTCGAGGGGAACGCCGTGAGGTGCACGGCTCCCGCGTCGTCGACGCCCACGGCCGGGACGGCAGCCCGCGGCGCTGCGCCGGGCCACACGATCAACCCGACGAGCGCCGCCACGCATGCCGCGGCGAGGACCGACACGAGCCGGGCCGTGAGCCGCCGTCGCCGCCCGCCGGCCCAGAGGTCACCGGAGGAGGGCGGCGCGAGGCCGTCCTCGACGTCGTCGACGAGGTCGCTCAGGGCGGCGCCAAGGCGGTCGGTGCTCATCGGAGCGACTCCTCTCGACCGAAGGTGGCCGCGAGCTCGGGGGCGAGCACCCTCAGCCGCTCCAGCGCGTGGCGGGTCTGGGACTTCACGGTGCTCACCGAGCAGTCGAGCACGCGGGCGGTGTCGGTCTCGGTGCGGTCCTCGTAGAAGCGGGCGACGAGCACCGCGCGCTGGCGCGGGGTCAGGCGGCGCAGGGCGTCGTTGAGCGTGAGGCGCACGTCGACGGCATCCGCGGCACTGCCGCTGCGGGGGACGCCGTGCTCGGCGTGGTCGACCGGGTCCGGCTGGTGGCGGCGCCATCGCCAGGCGTCGACCGAGCGGGTGTAGAGGATGCGGCGCACGTAGGCGTCGGCCGTGGCGGGCTCGACGCGGCTCCAGTGCTGGGCGGCGCGCACGAGGGTCTCCTGGACGAGGTCCTCGGCGGCGTGGCGGTCGCCGGTGAGCAGGGTCGCCGTGCGCAGCAGCGGCACCCAGCGCTCTCGCACGTAGGTGTCGAACGCCTCCCGGTCGGCCATCGCCCCCCCTTCCTTCGCCCTCGTGGTGTCCCGTCGTGGAGGAGTACGGACCGCGACCCTCCCACGGGTGGATGCCGGGCGTCACGGCTTTGCCGGGCGCGTCGGTCAGCGCGCGGTCACCGCCACGACGAGCGGCATCGTCGCGAGCGCGACGAGCAGGGTGTCGCGCACCCGCCACGGCGCTGGCAGCCACCAGGAGCGGGACTGCGCGGTGGCGAAGCCCCGGGCATCCATGGCGACCGCGAGTTCGGCCGCTGCCCGCAGGGTGCGCACGAGCAGCCCCATCGTCAGGGCCCCGATGTGCGCCGCGACGGTGCGCGGCGCCCGCCACGACACGCCCAGTCCGCGCACCCGCCGCGCCCTCGAGAGCTCGGACCAGATCGCCCCGAACGAGTGCACCCGTTGCAGGGCTGCGGCAGTGGCGACGACGGGGCGGTCGGGCAGCCGCAGCCGCTGGGCCAGGTGGTCACCGAGTCGGTCGGGGTCCATCCACGGGATCAGCACCGCGGACGGCAGCACGATGATGAGCACGCGCAGCGCCACGGTGAGCGCGGGGTCGAGGTCACGCCCGGCGAGGAACCACGTCGACCAGCCGACGGACAGGGCTGCCACGAGCCCGGGCAGCACCCGCAGCGCGGTGCCCCGTATCCGCGTCAGCGCGCCGGGGCCGGGGGCCCACAGACCGACCACCGCCAGCACGAGCTGGGCAGCGAGCACGACGAGGCTGACCGACCAGTGCGGCGACAACACCCCCGCGGGGACCGCGAGCAGCGCCCCACCGAGCAGGGCGAGCGGCCCACAGCGCGCCACGAGGGGGATGCCGTTCGCGGGCACCTCGGGTTTCGGGTCGGGCGCCCGCAGGTGCTGGACCTGGGTGGCGCGGGCGATCACGTGGGAGTCGTGGGTGGCGGTGATCACCGCCCCGCCTGCTGCGCGGTAGGCCGCGACGAGGCCCACGAGGGCAGCCCAGGTGCGGCGGTCCTGGCCGACCGTCGGCTCGTCGGCCAGCAGGACCGGGGGGCCGTGGTGCAGGGCCGCCGCGACGGCGAGCCTGCGTTGCTCTCCGCCGGAGAGGTGTCGGGGGTCGGCCCGCTCGAGGTGCCCCAGACCGAGCGCGGCGAGCAGCGCCCGGGCCCGGTCGACGTCAGCCTGCGGCTCATCGGCGCCCTGGGAGTCCTCCGGGTTCAGGGCCCGGGACGTCACGAGCACCTCGTCGAGCACCGTGCTGGCCACGATCGTCGAGCTGGACCACTGCGGTACCCACGCGAGGGCCCGCGCGAGCCCGGCCGCATCCAGGTCAGCCGGGCCGGCGGCATCCGACGAGGTGGGCGTGAGCGCATCCGGCGAGGTGACCCGGACGGCATCCGGCGGTGTGGGGGTGAGGAATCCGGCGAGGGTGTGCAGCACGGTGGACTTGCCCGAACCGCTGGGCCCGACGAGGGCGGTGAGGGTGCCGGGGACGGCGCGGACCTGGTCGGTCAGCTCAGCGGCCCGGCGCGTTCGGCGACTGCCGTCGACGAGCCTCGTGGTGCGGTCGACGGCGAGTGGCGAGGCCGCCAGCGGTGGCAGACCCCCTCGCCGGGGCTGCGCAGCGACCAGCGCCGGGTCGACCGCGACCGGCTCCGGAGGCCCTTCACCGGGCACCCAGACACCCATGGACAGCAGGTGGTCGCGCTGAGTCGCCAGGGCGTCGCGTACCGGTCCGTCCGCGACGACCCGACCGTCATCAGAGAGCACCACGAGCCGCTCGACGAGGTCGACCCACGGCCCGAGGACGTGCTCGACGACGACCAAGGTCGGGGCTCCCGGGCGGGACGTCAGAGCCGCCACGGCGTCGCGTACCTCCTGGGCCGACTCCGGATCGAGCATGGCCGTGGGCTCGTCGAGCAGGATCACCGCCGGGTCGAGCGCGAGCGTCCCGGCCAGGGCGAGCCGCTGGGTCTGTCCCCCGGACAGCGCCGATGTCGGGGTGTCGAGCGCGAGGTCGCCCAGCCCGACGGCGGCGAGCGCGTCGGTGACCATCGAGCGGATGCCGTCGGGCGGCATCCCCACGTTCTCCGGCCCGAAGGCCACGTCGCGCCCCACCGACGCGGCGACGACACCCGCGCCCGGCTCCTGGAGCACCAACCCGACGGCGCCCGGTCGGCTGCCCGGTTGGGCGCCGTCGACGGCCACGGAGCCGGCGAGGTCACCGGCATCCGCGGTCTCGAGAAGGCCTGCAATCGCTCGCAACAGCGTCGACTTCCCCGATCCGGACGGTCCGACGAGCAGCACCCGCTCGCCGGGCTCGAGCGTCAGCGTGATGTCACGCAGCACGGGGTCGCGACGGCCGAACGGTCGCCAGCTGAGGTCGGTGACCTCCACCCGGCCGCGGGCCGCCTGCACGGGGTCGGTGCG
>JAGNQK010000006.1 GCA_017989115.1 Dermatophilaceae bacterium
CGATTCAGACGTTGAAGCGGAACTCCACGACGTCTCCGTCAGCCATGACGTACTCCTTGCCCTCCATGCGCACCCGCCCAGCCGCGCGAGCAGCGGCCATCGAGCCGGCGGCATCCAGATCGGCGAACGAGACGATCTCGGCCTTGATGAAGCCGCGCTGGAAGTCGGTGTGGATGACCCCGGCAGCCTGGGGGGCGGTCCAACCCTGGTGGATCGTCCAGGCCCGCGACTCCTTGGGGCCGGCCGTCAGGTAGGTCTGCAACCCGAGGGTGTGGAACCCGACACGAGCGAGCTGGTCGAGACCGGACTCCTCCGCCCCGAAGGACTGGAGCATCTCGAGGGCGTCCTCCGCGGACATCTCCATGAGGTCCATCTCGAGCTTGGCGTTGAGGAACACGGCGTCGGCCGGCGCGACGAGCTCGGCCAGGCTGGCGTGCAGGTCCGCGTCGGCGAGCTGGTCCTCGTCGAGGTTGAAGACGTAGATGAACGGCTTGGTGGTCAGCAGCCCGAGCCCGGCAGCGAGGTCGAGGTCGACGCCAGCCTTCTCACCGGCGGCGAACAGCGTCTCCCCCGCCTCGAGCACCTTCTGCGCGGCGACGGCGTTCTCGAACGCCGGGCGCGACTCCTTCTTGATCCGGCTCTCCTTCTCAAGGCGGGCCACGGCCTTCTCCAAGGTCTGGAGGTCGGCGAGGATCAGCTCGGTGTGGATGGTCTCGATGTCCGAGCTCGGCGAGACCTTGCCGTCGACGTGGACGACGTCGCCGTCCTCGAAGGCGCGCACGACCTGGCAGATGGCGTCGGCCTCACGGATGTTGGCGAGGAACTTGTTGCCGAGCCCCTCCCCCTCGGAGGCACCACGCACGATGCCGGCGATGTCGACGAACGACACCGTCGCGGGCAGGATCTTCTCCGACCCGAAGATCTCGGCGAGCCGGTTCAGCCGATCATCGGGCAGCGGGACGACCCCGATGTTCGGGTCGATGGTCGCGAACGGGTAGTTCGCGGCGAGGACGTTGTTCTTCGTCAGCGCGTTGAACATCGTCGACTTGCCGACGTTGGGGAGACCGACGATTCCGATGGTGAGTGCCACGAGGACAGGAGTTTAGCCGGGTTGGGCGCCGCCCCGGTCCACGGCGTCGCTCACCCGGCGAAGGCGGAGACCACGATCCAGCCGAGGATGCCGGCACTCACCAGAACGACCGCGCCGAGGAACGCGAGCGCCAGGCGGCTCTCGTCGTCGGGGATCTTCATCTGGTCCTCCCGGGTTCGCTGTTCTCGAGGTAGAGCGGGTGTTCGGCGTCAGCGGCCACCTCCAGCATGCGTGCGGTGTACGGCGCGACGTGCGCGGCGGCATCCGCGATGCTCCGCCAGTGGGCGCCCGCGATCTCGCGCCGCAGGAACAGTGCCGGGTCGAGCTCACCGGCGTGGTGGACCCCCAGGTCGAACAGGTACAGGAGCGCGTCGTCCCACCCGCGCCACGGCGGGAGCCAGTTGACGGCGAGCAGTCGTCCGACCTTCACGGTGAGCCCCAGCTCCTCGAAGATCTCGCGCTCGACGCAGGTCGCCGGCGACTCCCCCGGGTCGACGACCCCACCGGGCAGGTCCCACTCCCGCTTGTAGCTGAGCTCGCAGAGCAGCACCCGGCCCTTCGGGTCACGCAGCACCCCCTGGGCGATGGCCCGGGTCCGCGGGAGGCGGGCGTTGAGGATCGCGATGCGCTTCAGGCGCTCGGCCTCGGTCTCACTGCGTGCCATCACCCGACCCTAACCGCCCGTGTCGGTGGCTGTGTCAGTGCCTCGTGCCAGAGTCGGCCCCATGAACACATGGGTGTGGGGCCTGCTCGGGTTGGTCGTCGGCGTCGCCGTGACGATCGTCGTGACTCGCCTGGTGGATGCCGCGCGCTCGGCCGCCGTGGTCGCCGAGCGCGATCTGCTGCGAGAGCGGGTGCTCGACCTGGAGACCTCGCTCGCTGAGGACCTCGAGACCGCCGCCCTGCTGGCTCCTCTCAAGGACGCCTTGGTCCGTGTCGAGCACCAGGTCGGCACGCTCGAGCGCGACCGGATGCAGCAGTTCGGCGCCATTCGGGGCCTGCTCGCCCGCGTCGAGGGCGAGACCCAGCACCTGGGTCGCCAGACGGCCTCGCTGGCGGGCTCGCTGCGGTCATCGACCGTTCGAGGGGCGTGGGGTGAGGTGCAGCTGCGCAGGGTGCTCGAGGCCTCGGGGATGCTGGCGCGCTGCGACTTCGACGAGCAGGTCACCGCGGTCAGTGCCCACGACCGCGGCGTGCGCCCGGACGTCGTCGTGCGCCTGCCCGGCGAGAAGGTCCTCGTGGTCGACGCCAAGGCCCCGATGGCCGCCTTCCTGGACGCCCAGGGTGAAGATCTCACCGATGACGAGCGCGGCGACCTGCTGCGCGAGCACGCGGCCTCGCTGGGCAGACACGTGTCGGCGCTGGCCACCAAGGAGTACTGGTCAGCGTTTCGCGAGGGTCCCGAGATGGTGGTCTGCTTCGTTCCGAGTGATGCCATGCTCGGCGCCGCCCTTGCGGCCCAGCCGTCGCTGCACGACCAGGCACTCTCGCAGCGGGTGGTGCTCGTCGGCCCGGGCTCGCTGATGGCCCTGCTGCGCACCGTGGCGTTCACCTGGCAGCAGGACGCCCTGTCCTCCAGCGCCCGCGAGCTGCTCGACCTCGGGCGCGACCTGCACCGGCGGCTCGCGACGCTCGGCACCCACACCGCCAAGGTGGGGCGCAGCCTCCAGTCCAGCGTCGAGGCCTACAACGCGATGGTCGGGGCCCTGGAGTCCCGCGTCATGGTCACCGCGCGCCGGATGAACGACCTCGACCTCGTCGACGACGAGCTGCCGGTCCTCGCGCCCGTGGAGATCGCCCCCCGGCCACTGACCGCGCAGGAGCTCATCGACGACATCACCGCTCAGGACTCGCGCCCCGAACTGCTGCTCGATCTCGAGGTGGGTGAGTCGGCACGGCCGCGGGCGAACGGCATCCGCGAGGTGGGCTGAGCCGCCAGCCGAGCGGGTGGTTCGGGAGCGCGCTGTGGGTCAGATCAGGGGCCCACGTACTGCGCCAGGTGCTGCCCGGTCAGGGTCGAACGGGCTGCGACGAGGTCTGCCGGTGTGCCCTCGAAGACGATCGTGCCCCCGTCGTGGCCGGCACCGGGGCCGAGGTCGATGATCCAGTCAGCGTGCGCCATCACGGCCTGGTGGTGCTCGATGACGATGACCGACTTGCCCGAGTCGACCAGTCGGTCGAGCAACCCGAGCAGGTTGCCGACATCGGCGAGGTGCAACCCGGTCGTGGGCTCGTCGAGCACGTAGATGTCGCCCTTGTCGGCCATCTGCACCGCCAGTTTCAGGCGCTGGCGTTCACCGCCGGACAACGTGCTGAGCGGCTGACCGAGGCTGATGTAACCCAGACCGACATCGGCCAGTCGCGCCAGGATCGTGTGCGCCGCCGGAGTCCTGGCTTCACCCGAGGCGAAGAACACCTCGGCCTCATCGACAGACAGGGCGAGCACCTCGGCGATGTCCTTGCCCCCCAGGGTGTACTCGAGCACCGACGCCTGGAAGCGCTTGCCCTCGCAGTCCTCGCACGGCGACTCCATCGTCGCCATGATGCCGAGGTCGGTGATGATGACGCCCGCGCCGTTGCACGTGGGGCAGGCCCCCTCGGAGTTCGAGCTGAACAGCGCCGGCTTGACCCCGTTGACCTTGGCGAACGCCTTGCGGATCGGCTCGAGCAGACCGGTGTAGGTCGCCGGGTTGCTGCGTCGCGACCCCTTGATGGCGCCCTGGTCGACGACGACGACATCGTCACGCTTGGCGACCGAGCCGTGGATCAGCGAGGTCTTGCCCGAGCCCGCGACACCGGTCACGACGCACAGCACCCCGAGCGGGATGTCGACGTCGACGCCCCGAAGGTTGTGCGTCGAGGCACCCCGGACCTCGACCGCGCCAGTGGCCTCGCGCACGCTCGGCTTCAGCGTCGCCCGGTCATCCAGGTGCCGCCCGGTGATGGTGTCACTGGCGCGCAGCCCCTCGATCGTGCCCTCGAAGCAGATCGCGCCGCCGCCCGACCCCGCCCCCGGGCCGAGGTCGACGACGTGGTCGGCGATGGCGATGGTCTCGGGCTTGTGCTCGACGACGAGCACGGTGTTTCCCTTGTCCCGCAGCTGCAGGAGCAGCGTGTTCATCCGCTCGATGTCGTGCGGGTGCAGGCCGACGGTGGGCTCGTCGAACACGTAGGTGACGTCGGTCAGCGAGGACCCCAGGTGGCGGATCATCTTCGTGCGCTGGGCCTCGCCACCGGACAGCGTCCCTGCAGGCCGGTCGAGGGAGAGGTAGCCCAAGCCGATCTCGGTGAACGAGTCGAGCAGGTGCTGCAACCCCTTGAGCAGCGGCGCCACCGACGGCTCGTCGAGGTCACGCACCCACGTGGCGAGGTCGCTGATCTGCATGGCGCACAGGTCGGCGATGCTCTTGCCGTTGATCTGGGAGGCGCGCGCCTCGGCGGTCAGCCGTGTACCGGCGCACTCCGGGCAGGCCTGGAAGGTGACGGCCCGCTCGACGAAGCGCCGCACGTGCGGCTGCATCGCCTCCGGGTCCTTGGACAGCATCGACTTCTGGATCTTGGGGATGATGCCCTCGAAGGTGAGGTTGACCCCCTCGACCTTGATCTTCGTCGGCGGCGCGAACAGCATCGTGTCGAGCTGCTTGGCGGTGAAGTCGGCGATGGGCGTGTCCATCGGCAGCCCCATGCCCTCGAACAGCCGGCCGTACCAGCCGTCCATGGAGTAGCCGGGCACCGTCAGCGCACCCTCGCGCAGGGACTTGGAGTCGTCGTACAGCGCCGTGCGGTCGATGTCGCTGACCTGGCCCATCCCCTCGCACCGCGGGCACATCCCGCCGAGGTAGACCGCCTGCTTGACGATGGTCTTCTCGACCCGGCCACCCTTGTCGGTGGACATGACACCGCTCGCCTTGCGGGTCGGGACGTTGAACGAGTACGCCGTCGGCGGGCCGAGATGCGGTTGCGCCAAGCGGCTGAACAGGATGCGCAACATGGCGTTTGCGTCGGTGGCCGTGCCGACGGTCGACCGAGGGTTGGCGCCCATCCGCTCCTGGTCGACGATGATCGCCGTGGTCAGCCCCTCGAGGTGGTCGACCTCAGGGCGGGCCAGGCTCGGCATGAACCCCTGGAGGAAGGCGCTGTAGGTCTCGTTGATCATCCGCTTGGACTCCGCGGCGATCGTCGCGAAGACGAGCGAGCTCTTCCCCGAACCCGACACCCCGGTGAAGACCGTGAGCCGCCGCTTGGGCAGCTCGACGCTCACGTCCTTGAGGTTGTTCTCGCGGGCACCCAGCACGCGGATCAGGTCATGCGTGTCCGCGGGGTGTGGCGTGGTCATGCCGGTCAGGCTAGACGCCGACGGCGACAACCGTCAGTGCAGACCGGAGGTGCTGTCGGCGAAGCTCGCGTCGTGGCGCATCGTGTCGGCCTTGCCGGCGGCCTTGAGATCCCGGCGGATCTCGGCAGGCAGCGAGAACATGATCGACTCCTGCGCCGCGACGACAGGTGACACATCGCCGTAGCCGCGAGCCTCGAGGTACTCGAGCACCTCGCGCACGAGGATCTCGGGCACCGAGGCACCCGAGGTCACACCCACCGTCGAGACCCCGTCGAGCCAGGACTCGTCGATCTCGTCCGCGTAGTCGACCAGGTGCCCCGCGGGTGTTCCGTGCTCGAGGGCGACCTCGACCAGACGCACCGAGTTGGAGGAGTTGCGTGAGCCGATGACGAGCATGAGGTCGCAGTCGGCGGCCATCTGCTTCACGGCGAGCTGGCGGTTCTGTGTGGCGTAGCAGATGTCGTCGCTCGGGGGGTCCTGCAGGCTGGGGAAGCGCTCACGAAGGCGCCGCACCGTCTCCATGGTCTCGTCGACCGAGAGCGTGGTCTGCGAGAGCCACACGACCTTGTCGGGGTCGCGGACCGTGACGTTGTCGACGTCGTCGGGGCCGTCGACGAGCTGGATGTGCTCGGGGGCCTCACCAGCGGTGCCGATGACCTCCTCGTGGCCCTCGTGGCCGATCAGGAGGATGTCGTAGTCCTCGTCGGCGAAGCGCACGGCCTCTCGGTGCACCTTGGTGACCAGGGGGCAGGTGGCGTCGATGGTGCGCAGGGACAGGGCCCGGGCCTCCTCGTGCACCACGGGGGCGACGCCGTGGGCCGAGAAGACGACGGTCGCACCCTCGGGCACCTCGTCGGTCTCGTCGACGAAGATCGCACCGCGCTTCTGCAGCGTCGTGACGACATGCTTGTTGTGCACGATCTCCTTGCGGACGTAGACCGGGGAGCCGTAGAGGTCGAGCGCCTTCTCGACGGTCACCACGGCCCGGTCCACCCCCGCGCAGTAGCCACGGGGGGCGGCGAGGAGCACACGTTTGCCGGAGTCAGCCATGTCACCCATGGTAGGTCGCCCTCACGACGACCCCGAATCCTTGTGTCCGGCAGGTTGGCAGTCAGGGCAGCCACCCTGCCGGACGCACGGCCGAACAATGGCCGTCGGAGCCCGGCTCTAGGGTGACGCCATGACGACCCTGCCCGAGCGCGCCGCCGACACCACGGCCGAGCAGCCCTGGCCGGTGCGCCTGCTCTCGATGAAGATCGGTGAGTACGTCGAGAAGATGTCGACCCTGTGGGTCGAGGGCCAGGTCGTCCAGCTCAACCGCCGCCCCGGGGCCCGCACCGCCTACCTCACCCTGCGCGACCCCGACGTCGACATGAGCCTGTCGGTCTCGATCCACGTCAACGCCCTCGACGCGATGCCGACCCCTCTCGGCGAGGGTGCCCGCGTCGTCCTCCAGGCCAAGCCCACCTTCTGGGCCCAGCGCGGATCGCTCATGCTCGACGCCCGCCAGATCCGCCCCCTCGGCGTCGGTGAGCTGCTCGCGCGCCTGGAGTACCTCAAGCGACACCTGGCCCAGGAGGGGCTGTTCGACCGCGAGCGCAAGAAGCCCCTACCGTTCCTTCCCCGGCGCATCGGGCTGGTCTGCGGCCGGGCGAGCGCGGCCGAGCGCGACGTCGTCGAGAACGCCCGCCGGCGCTGGCCGTCCGCGGTGTTCGAGATCCGCCAGGTCGCGGTTCAGGGCGCGGATGCCGTGCCGCAGGTGTGCGCGGCGCTCGCCGAGCTCGACACCCACCCCGAGGTCGACGTCATCGTCATCGCCCGTGGCGGTGGCGGGGTCGAGGACCTGCTGCCCTTCAGCAACGAGACCATGGTTCGGGCCGTCGCGGCGGCACTCACCCCCGTGGTCAGCGCCATCGGTCACGACGTCGACACCCCCCTGCTCGACCTCGTCGCCGACCACCGCGCCTCCACGCCCACGGATGCCGCCAAGGCGATCGTCCCGGATGCCGATGCCGAGCGTTCGGCGGTCGCGGCAGCTCGCGCTCGCGGTCACCGCGCACTCGCCGCACGCCTGCACCACGAACGGCGGCGGCTCGTCGAGCTGCGCAGTCGCCCCGTCCTCACCGACAAGGGCGCGTTCGTGCGCAGCCAGCGCGCCGTGGTCGAAGCACTGCGCGACCGCAGTCGCCGCCGCGTCGAGGCCCAGCTGCACCGGGCCCGCGACCACACCGCGCACCTGCGCACCCAGGTGCGCACCCTGTCGCCGCAGTCGACCCTCGACCGCGGCTACGCGATCGTGCAGCACGCCGACGGCGCGGTGGTGAGCGACCCGGCATCCGTGGTCGTGGGTGAGCCGTTGCGCGTGCGCGTGGCGCGCGGCGACTTCGGCGTCAAGCCTGTCGGGCACGACGGTTAGGGTTTCGGACATGGCGATGACAGCGGATTCGGCAACCCCCGAGCAGGGGCCAGCCCCTGAAGGTGCGCAGCACGCCGACATCGCAGGCCTGACGTACGAGCAGGCCCGCGACGAGCTCGTCGACATCGTCGCCCGCCTCGAGAACGGCCAGTCCGGGCTCGAGGAGAGCATGGGGCTGTGGCAGCGGGGCGAGGCCCTGGCCGCCCACTGCGCGACGTGGTTGGACCGCGCCGAGGCGAAGATCACCGCCGGCGACTGATTCCCCTGGTCCAGCGGTCAGGCCCACGGCGCATTGCCGGTTCGCAGGTCCGGCCATGGGCAACCCTGCGCCGTCGGACGTACAAAGGCGCTCGCCGCACCCGGCGCCGAGCGTGCAGCCGACCGAGGGTGGGCCCTTTTGCACGTCCGGCGGCGCACCCCCGGGGCTCTGCCGTCAGGGTGTGACGGGCTGGAGCGTCTCGACGAACTGCTTCATCTCGTCGAAGGTGGCCGTGCCGGTGATGAGCGTGGTCAGCTCGTCCGCACCCTCCGGGGCGTCGACGAGGCTGTTCTGGACCTTGGTGTCCCGCTCGTACATCGTCCAGGTGCGCCCTGCAGCCTCCAGGGTGCCGACCTCGGGCGCACGGTTGGTCTGCGACTCGATCCACGCACGCGTGGGGTCCTGCGTCTGCTCGACCGCGACATAGGTTCCCGAGGGGGTCTGGTACCCGGCGTGCCACGTCGAGAAGCCACCCGTGGTGACGGTGTAGCGGGCCGAGGTCGCAGTCCACCCCTCCGGCAGGCCCACGGGCTCGACGATCGGCCAGCCGGTGCGCTCCTGCACGTCGACGGCCGTGGCGTGCACGTCGACCGGCGGCCCACTGACCGAGCTGACCCGCGGGACGATGAGCACGAGGACGGCGACCATCCCGAGCACCGCGGCGAGGGAGTACACCAGGTTCTTGGCAGACCCCATCGAGTAGCGGCTGCGGGCGGGCGCGGGCGTGGTCACCCCCCTATCGTCGCCGACGGGTGCCCGGGACGCCGAATCACCCTCGACGCTAGGGTTGGCCCTGCCGTCACACGCTCACGTCAGGACGTCATGGACACCACGAACGACATGAACCCGAGCACAGCCGATCGCGCCCCCGGCCGAGCAGTCGCCGTCATCGGCGAACTGCTTGTCGACATCGTGCACACCCCCGACGGCAACACGGCCGAACACGTGGGTGGATCGCCGGCCAACGTCGCCCTGGGCCTGTCCCGGCTCGGGCACGAGACGTGGTTCGCGACGCTCGTCGGCACCGACGATCGCGGGATCCGCTGCGCCGAGCACGTCGAGTCCGGCGGAGTGCACCTCCTCCCCGGCAGCATCAGCGCCAGCCACCCCACCTCCACCGCCGCCGCGACGATCGACGAGTCGGGCGCGGCGAGCTACGTCTTCGACCTGCACTGGGACCTCGCCCCCGTCGACCTACCGGCGGATGCCGGTCACCTGCACATCGGGTCCATCGGCACCACCCTGCGCCCCGGCGACGAGGAGGTGACCGCCGCGGTCCACGCGATCCGCGCGACCGGCACGGTGTCCTACGACCCCAACGTGCGCCCGAGCATCATGGGCAGCCCCGACGAGGTCCGCCCACGCATCGAGGAGCTCGTCGCACTCAGTGACGTCGTGAAGTGCTCCGAGGACGACATCGCCTGGCTCTACCCCGGGCAGTCCCCGGCCGAGGTGATGGCTCACTGGGCCGGGCTGGGCTCGAAGCTGACGCTCGTGACCCTCGGCGGCGACGGGGTCACGTGGCGGGCCGGCACCGGCGACGTCGACCACCTGCCCGCGCTCGCCGACGACGTCGTCGACACCGTCGGAGCAGGCGACTCCTTCATGGCCGGCCTCGTGTCGGGCCTGCTCGACGCCGGGCTGCTCGGCGACACCGCAGCCCGTGAGCGCCTGCAGCACGCGGGCCTGCCCGACGTGCGCCCGGCCATCGACCGCGCGCTCGCGACGAGCGGCATCACCGTGACCCATGCGGGCGCCTACGCCCCGACCAGGGAGGAACTGGCGTGACCGACTTCGCCTACGAGGACCTACTGCCCATCGGGGACGACGAGACCCCCTACCGGCTGCTCACCACCGACGGCGTGTCGGTCGTCGACGGGCCGGGCGGGCGCTCGTTCCTCCAGGTCGAGCCCAAGGCCCTGCGCCTGCTCACCGACACCGCCATGCACGACATCGCGCACTACCTGCGCCCGGCGCACCTCCAGCAGCTCGCGAACATCCTCGATGACCCGGAGGCGAGCAACAACGACAAGTTCGTCGCGCTCGACCTGCTCAAGAACGCGAACATCGCCGCGGGCGGCATCCTGCCCATGTGCCAGGACACCGGCACCGCGATCGTCATGGGCAAGCGCGGCCAGCACGTGCTGACGCCGGGGCGCGACGAGGAGGCCGTCAGCCGTGGGGTCTACGACGCCTACACCCGGCTGAACCTGCGCTACTCCCAGATGGCCCCGGTCACGACGTGGGACGAGCGCAACACCGGCACCAACCTGCCGGCCCAGATCGAGCTCTACGCCGACACCGCCCCCGGGCACGAGAGCACCTACAAGTTCCTCTTCATGGCCAAGGGTGGTGGCAGCGCCAACAAGTCCTTCCTGTTCCAGGAGACCAAGGCCGTGCTCAACCCCGACGCGATGATGCGCTTCCTCGACGAGAAGCTGCGCAGCCTCGGCACCGCGGCCTGCCCCCCGTACCACCTGGCCATCGTCATCGGCGGTACCAGCGCCGAGTTCGCCCTCAAGACAGCCAAGTACGCGAGCGCCAAGTACCTCGACCAGCTCCCGAAGGCCGGGGATGCCGCCACCGGCCACGGCTTCCGCGACACCGAGCTCGAGGAGAAGGTGCTCGAGCTGACCCGGCAGTTCGGCATCGGCGCCCAGTTCGGCGGCAAGTACTTCTGCCACGACGTGCGGGTGGTGCGCCTGCCCCGCCACGGGGCCTCCCTCCCCATCGCCATCGCCGTGTCCTGCTCGGCCGACCGCCAGGTGCTCGGCAAGATCACCCCCGAGGGCGTGTTCATCGAACAGCTCGAGACCGACCCGGCCCGCTTCCTGCCCGACCAGACCCACGCCGCCCTCGCCGGTGAGGACGACGTGGATGCCGTCGGCGCGGCATCCACGGGTGCCGGCGCCGTGGTCTCCATCGACCTCAACCAGCCGATGGCGGACATCCTCGCCGAGCTCACCAAGCACCCGGTCAAGACGCGGCTGTCCCTGACCGGCCCGCTCGTCGTGGCCCGCGACATCGCCCACGCGAAGATCAAGGAACGCCTCGACGCCGGTGAGCCGATGCCCGACTACCTGCGCAACCACCCGGTCTACTACGCGGGCCCGGCCAAGACCCCCGAGGGGATGCCGTCGGGTTCGTTCGGGCCGACGACCGCAGGCCGGATGGACTCCTACGTCGACCAGTTCCAGGCCGCTGGCGGCTCGATGGTCATGCTTGCGAAGGGCAACCGCAGCCAGCAGGTGACCGATGCCTGCAAGGCTCACGGCGGCTTCTACCTCGGGTCGATCGGCGGCCCGGCCGCGCGCCTGGCCCAGGACTGCATCCGCAGCGTCGAGGTGCTCGAGTACCCCGAGCTGGGCATGGAGGCCATCTGGAAGATCGAGGTCGAGGACTTCCCGGCCTTCATCGTCGTCGACGACAAGGGACATGATTTCTTCGCCTCGGTGACCAAGCCGGTGGCGTTCACCATCGAGAAGCGAACGGGGTTGCTCTGATGCCATCCACCTTTGATGACCTGCTCGAGGCCAACCGGGCCTACGCCGCGGAGAACCCGATCCTCGGCTTCGACGGTGTGGCCCACGCCGGCGTCGCCGTCGTCACCTGCATGGACAGCCGGATCGACCCGCTGCGGATGATCGGGCTCAAGCCCGGCGACGCGAAGATCTTCCGCAATCCCGGTGGCCGGGTCACCGACCAGGCCCTCGAGGCATTGGTGCTCGCCACGCACCTGCTCGGGGTGAACCGGGTGCTCGTCATCCCGCACACCCGCTGCGCGATGGCGAACTCGACCGAGGCCGAACTCCAGCGGCGGGTGGGTGAATCAGCCGGCCGCGACGCGACCTGGCACCGCTTCAACACCATCGACGACCAGGAGGCGGCGCTGCGCTCGGACGTCGTCCGGGTGAAGTCGCACCCGCTCGTCGCCGACGAGGTGCTCGTCGGTGGGTTCATCTACGACGTCGACACGGGCCTGCTCACCCAGGTCGACTGAGCGCTCGACGTCGCCATGACGACCGCTCGAGGAAACCCCAGGCCGCGGACCCCGCACGACGCGTGGGCTGAACTCGTCGCCGGCAACAACCGCTTCGTCGACGGTGCGAGTGACCACCCGCACCAGAGCATCCAGCTGCGCGAGGAGCTCGCGACCGGCCAGACCCCCTTCGCCACGGTGTTCGGCTGCTCGGACTCCCGCGTCGCCGCGGAGATCATCTTCGACCAAGGCCTGGGCGACGTCTTCGTGGTGCGCACGGCGGGCACCGTCATCGACCCCGGGGTGCTCGGCTCGCTCGAGTTCGGCGTCGAGGTGCTCGGCACCCCACTCATCGTCGTGCTGTCCCACACCTCGTGCGGGGCGATCCGGGCCACCCTCGAAGCGGTGGCGACCCGCCAGCTGCCCGGGGGGTTCCTTCGCGACGTGGTCGAGCGCATCGCCCCGAGCTACCTGCTGGCCGGCAGCACCGCGGAGCCGACCCCCGGTGAGGTCGGCCGCGCCCACCTGCGGCACGTCGTCAGCCTGCTCGCCGAGCGCTCCCGGGCCATCCGGTACGCGGTCGAACGCGGTGACCTGGCAATCGTCGGCGCGGAGTACGGGCTCGCCGGCGGGGCCGTTGAGATCGTGACGGTCATCGGCGACCTCGGTGTGCCTGCTGGACCACCGGGGACGGCGTGAGCACGCCCGGCAGCGAGCCCACGTGATCACCCTGGTCGGGCTTGCCGTTCACCCCGTCAAGAGCACCGCAGTCCGCCACGTCGACCAGGCACACGTCGAGCCCTGGGGCCTGCACGACGACCGTCGCTGGATGGTCGTCGACCCCACCGGCGAGTGCGTCACCGCGAGGGAGCACGCATCCCTGCTGGGCATCCAGGCCATGACCCCCATGACCGACCCCGGCCTGCCCGTCCCCCTACGGCTCAGCGCGCCCGGTGCCGCGCCGCTCGACGTCGAGCAGCCGCACGGCGACCCGGTCACGGTGACCGTGCACGGGCGCAGCCTGGATGCCGTCTGCGCACCGTTCGTGGCCACCACCTGGCTCGCCGCCACGCTCGGCATCGAGGGGCTGCGCCTGGTCCTCGTGCACCGCCCGCGCCCCCTCAACCCCGAGTACGGCCTGCCCGGCGAGGCCACCGCCTTCGCCGACGGCTACCCGGTCACCCTGGCGTCCGCGGCATCCCTGCGCCGCCTCGACGACTGGGTCACCGACGGCGTCCTCGAGCGCGGAGACGTGGCACGGCATCCGATGGCGGTCGACCGCTTCCGCCCCAACCTCGTCGTCGACGGTGACCTCGACGCGTTCGAGGAGGACCGCTGGCGCAGCGTGCGCATCGGGGACGTCTCGTTCCGGGTCGTCAAGGCGGTCGACCGGTGTGTACTCACGACGATCGACCCCGCGACGCTGGAACGCGGGCACGAGCCGATCCGCACCCTGGCGCGCCATCGTCGCCGTGACGGCAGGACGTGGTTCGCGATGCACCTCGTCCCTCAGGTCCGCGGGGTGGTCAGGGTCGGCGACGAGGTCACACCGGGACGGTAACCTCACGCGTTATGACCTCTTTCGATCGCACCTTCCCCGATGGCTTCCTCTGGGGGGCCGCCACCGCCAGCTTCCAGATCGAGGGGGCGACCACGGAGGACGGGCGGCTGCCGTCGATCTGGGACACGTTCTGCGAGGTCGAGGGGAACGTCGCGAACAAGGACACCGGCGACCCGGCCTGCGACCACTTCCACCGGGTCGACGAGGACGTTGCACTCATGAGCGACCTCGGGCTCGACGTCTACCGCTTCTCCATCGCCTGGCCGCGCGTCCTGCCCACCGGCACCGGCACGGTCAACCAGCCCGGCATCGACTTCTACGACCGGCTCGTCGACCGGCTGCTCGACAACGGCATCCGCCCCGTCGCGACGCTCTACCACTGGGACCTGCCGCAGGCCCTCGACGACCGCGGTGGCTGGCTCAACCGCGATGTCGCCGCCTGGTTCGAGGAGTACACCGCCGTCACCGTCGGCGCCCTCGGTGACCGGGTCAAGCACTGGACGACGCTCAACGAGCCGTGGTGCTCCTCGATCCTCAGCTACAGCATCGGCAACCACGCCCCCGGCCACCACGACACCCTCGAGGGCATGGTCGCCGCGCACCACCTGATGCTCGCGCACGGCACGGCCGTGCCGGTGATCCGCGAGCTGTGCCCCGACGGGGAGGCGTCGATCACCCTCAACCCGACGTACGTGTGGGGCCCCGACGACGGTGACGAGCGTGATGCGGATGCCGTTCGGCGCGCCGACAACGCCCTCAACGGCCTGTTCTTCGGCCCGATCTTCCACGGCGCCTACCCCGACGGCATGATCGAGGACACCGCTCACCTCACCGACCACGCCTTCATCCAGGACGGTGACCTCGAGACGATCTCGGCGCCGCTGGACAACCTCGGGGTCAACAACTACTTCCCCACCCGGGTGCGCGCCGCCCGCGACGGCGAGGACGGCAGCAACCCGATGCCCGGCTGCGACGGCGTCATCGAGCTCGCCCCGCAGGGCCCGCTCACCGCGATGGGCTGGGAGCAGTCACCGAAGAGCCACCAGCTGATCATCGAGCGGTCGGCGCGCGAGAGCGGCCTGCCGATCTACATCACCGAGAACGGCTCCGCCTGGCCGGACACCGTGTCCGACGACGGCGCGGTGCACGACCCCGACCGGGTCAACTACCTCCACGAGCACCTCGGCGCGGTCGCCGACGCCATCGAGGGCGGCACCGACGTGCGCGGGTACTTCGCGTGGTCGCTGCTCGACAACTTCGAGTGGGCCTACGGCTACGACAAGCGCTTCGGGATCATCCACGTCGACTACGACACGCAGAAGCGCACGATCAAGGACTCCGGGCTGGAGTACGCGCGGATCATCGCGAGCGAGCACGCTCGCACCCGCGGCGACCGCTGACGCAGCACTGACCTGACGCAGAGCTCACGCTCTGAGCCGCCGCCGCGACTGCTCAGAGCGTGAGGCGCTCGCGCACGACGCCGGCGAGGCGGTGCGCCACAGCATCCGCCTCGTCCTGGGTCGGTGCCTCGACCATGACGCGCACGAGCGGTTCGGTGCCTGACTTGCGCAGGAGCACCCGCCCGGAGCCCGCGAGGGCGGCCTCTTCGCGACGCACGGTGTCCTGGAGGCCTTCGTCGCTCTCGACCCGGTTCTTGTCGACGCCCCGGACGTTGACGAGCACCTGGGGCAGGCGCGTCATGACCGTGCCGAGGTCGGCGATGGTGCGTCCGGTGGCAGCCATCCGGGCCGCGAGCATGAGCCCCGTGAGCACCCCGTCACCGGTGGTGCCGTGGTCGAGCATGATGACGTGCCCGGACTGCTCGCCGCCGAGGGAGTAGCCGCCGGCGCGCATCTCCTCCAGCACGTAGCGGTCACCGACGCCGGTCTGGAGCACCCGGATGCCTTCGCGCTCCATCGCCTGGAGCAGCCCGAGGTTGCTCATGACGGTCGCGACGAGGGTGTCGTGCGCGAGCTTGCCTCGCTCCTTCATGTCCACCGCCAGAATGCCCATGATCTGGTCGCCGTCGACCTCGACGCCGGCAGCATCCACCGCAAGGCACCGGTCGGCATCCCCGTCGTGGGCGATGCCGAGGTCCGCACCGTGCGCGACCACGGCGGCCTTGAGCGGGCCGAGGTGGGTCGAGCCGTAGCCGTCGTTGATGTTCAGCCCGTCGGGGGCGGTGCCGATCTCGATGACCTCGGCGCCCGCCAGACGGAAGATCTCCGGGGAGACCATGCTGGCCGCCCCGTGGGCGCCGTCGATGACGACCTTGAGACCGTCGAGCTGGTTCGGCAGCACGCGCAGGAGGTGGGCGATGTAGCGGGTGTGGCCCTCCTGCATGGCCACGACCCGGCCGACGTCCGCGCCGATGGGGCGCGCCCAGCGCTCACCCATCGCGGCCTCGATCTGGTCCTCGACCTCATCCGCGAGCTTGTGTCCCCCGCGCGCGAAGAACTTGATGCCGTTGTCGGGCATCGCGTTGTGCGACGCCGAGAGCATCACCCCGAAGTCGGCGCCGGTGTCGGCGGTCAGGTAGGCCACGGCGGGGGTCGGCAGGACCCCGGCGTTGTAGACGTCGACCCCGGCCGAGGCCAGACCCGCGACGACCGCCGCGGCGAGGAACTCCCCCGAGGCCCGCGGGTCGCGCCCGACGACGGCCTTGGGCCGGTGCCCCGGCGTCGCTCCGGCCTGGCCGAGGACGCGGGCGGCCGCGACCGACATCGACAGGGCCATCTCGGCGGTGATGACCGGGCCGTTGGCCAGGCCGCGCACTCCGTCGGTGCCGAAGAGTCGAGACATGCTGGATGGTGCCTTTCGCCGATGGAGCCCTGACCTGAATCTATCCCGAACGCGCCGAAGGCGGCACCGAATGGTGCCGCCTTCGGAGCTGGGACGGCACCGAAGATCGGATGCCGTCGCGCCGGATCAGCGCTTGCTGTACTGAGGCGCCTTGCGGGCCTTCTTGAGACCGGCCTTCTTGCGCTCGGGGACGCGGGCGTCGCGCGAGAGGAAGCCAGCCTTCTTCAGGGCCGGGCGGTTCAGCTCGGGGTCGATGCCGTTGAGCGAGCGGGCCACGCCGAGGCGCACCGCGCCAGCCTGACCGGAGGGGCCACCGCCGTGCACGCGCACGAGGACGTCGTAGGCGCCGTCGAGCTCGAGGACCTTCAGCGGCTCGTTGACGATCTGCTGGTGGACCTTGTTCGGGAAGTACCCCTCGAGGGTGCGCCCGTTGATCTTCCACTCGCCGGTGCCCGGGACGATCCGGACGCGGGCGACGGCCTGCTTGCGACGACCGGTGGCCGCGCCGGGAACGGTGGCCGCCGGACGAGCCACGGGCTCGGCACCCGCGACGTTGGTGTCCGACTCGGAGGTGTACTCGGTGACCGGGGCGTCGTTGACGTCGGTACCGGCGGTCTCGTCGATCTGGGTGTTCTCGGTCATCACTGGGCCACCTGGGTGAGCTCGAAGGGCTGGGGCTGCTGGGCAGCGTGGGGGTGCTCGGCGCCGCGGTAGACCTTGAGGTGGCTCAGCTGCGCGCGACCGAGGGTGTTCTTGGGGAGCATGCCGCGAACGGCCTTCTCGACGGCCTTCTCCGGGCTCTTGGCGAGCAGCTCGGTGTAGGACGTGCTCTTCAGGCCGCCCGGGTGACCCGAGTGGTGGTAGGCCTTCTTCTGCGCGAGCTTGGCGCCCGTGAGGGCCACCTTCTCGGCGTTGATGATGATGACGAAGTCGCCACCGTCGACGTGGGGGGCGAAGGTGGGCTTGTGCTTGCCGCGCAGCAGGATCGCGGTCTGGCTGGCGAGGCGGCCGAGCACGACGTCGGTCGCGTCGATGATGTGCCACGCACGCGTGATCTCGCCCTGCTTGGGGGTGTAGGTACGCATCAGGTGTCCTGGTCGTAGAAGGGGCAGGGGCGAGGATCGCCCCGATGGAACTGGCGTATGCCGCGTGCTCCCACCAGGGAACCTCACGTGCCCCGGTCGAGGGCGCACGGCACAACAGTGGTCAAGTTTACGGGTGGTTGGGCAACACCCCAAATCGTCGCTGAACCCGGCTGGCAGGTCGCTGACCTGCACAAACGCAGGCGCACACCAATTGTGCAGAGTAGTTGTGCAAACAGAGTATGCAAAGGTATTGTGCACGCATGGCCACGTCAAAGACCCCGCAACCAGCCGCGGACCGCACCCCCACGCTCGACGCGAGCGACCCCGCGGCACCGCACACCGGCATCCGTCTCGACGCCACGAGCCTGCGCGTCCTGGCCCACCCCCTGCGCTCGCGCCTGCTCTCACAGCTGCGCGTCGGCGGCCCGGCCACCGCCACCGACCTCGCCGGCACCCTAGGCACCAACTCGGGCGCCACGTCCTACCACCTGCGCAAGCTGGAGTCGGTCGGCCTCGTCGCCGACACCGGCGAGGGCGAGGGCAAGCGCCGGCTGTGGCGGGCCGCCACCGACTTCCACAGCTACTACCCGAGCGACTTCGAGGGTGACGAGGACTCCGAGACGGCGCTGAACTGGCTCGCCCGCGACTACGTGCGGCACTTCAGCGAGCAGGCCGAGCGCTGGGTCGACGTCTCCCCCGGCTGGCCGGGCGACTGGCAGGACGCCTGCGGCAGCAGCGACGACATGGTGCTGCTCACCGCCCCCCAGCTGCAGGCGATGCGCGACGAGATCAGCGAGGTCGTCGGCCGCTACCGGCGCGTCGGCCAGGGCAACCCCGACGCCAAGCGGATCGCGGTCTACCTGTTCGCCTACGCGCTGGACCTCGACAAGGCACCGTCGAGGTGACTGCAGTCCTCACTCCTCGCGAGGCCGAGCGCCGGCTCTACGTCCTGACGACGACCCGCTGGCTGCCCGTCGGGTTCGTCGTCGGCATCATCATCCTGCTCCAGACCGGGCGCGGGCTGACCGTCGCCCAGGCGGCGTCGTCCTTCGCCATCGGCGGTCTCGTGACCTTCGCCCTCGAACTGCCGACGAGTGGTTTCGCGGATGCCGTGGGGCGGCGGCCGGTGTACCTCACCGCCGCGGTCCTGGGGGTCGTCGCCGCCGTGGGCATCGCGCTCGCCCAGTCGTTCTGGTGGTTCGTGGCGGCCGCGGTGGTCACCGGGGCGTTCCGCGCCCTGGACTCCGGGCCGCTCGAGGCGTGGTTCGTCGACGCCGTCCACGCCACGACCCCCGGGGCCGACGTCGACCGGCAGCTCTCCCGGGCGGGCTCGGTGCTGGGTGGGGCCATCGCCGTGGGCGCACTCGCGTCCGGTGGGCTCATCTGGTGGGATCCCGTGCGAACGGTCTTCGGCGTCTCGGGTGTCTCCGCACTGGATGCCGCGGCGTGGGTCAGCGCGGCCCTGACGGTGGTGCACCTCGTTGCGGCCGCAGCGCTGATGACCGAGCAGCGCCCGCCCGCGGCGGCTGGTCGCTCCCAGTGGTCGCACGCCCTGTCCGAGGCACGCACCACGCCCGCGGTCATCGCGAGCGGGGTGCGGCTGCTGGCCACCAACCGCGTGCTACTGGCCCTGGTCGGCGTCGAGGTGTTCTGGTCGGTCGGCATGATCACCTTCGAGTCCCTGATGCCGCTGCGCCTGGAGGAACTCGTCGGGTCCGCGGAGCGGGCGGGGGCCCTGGTCGGGCCGGTGTCGGCCGCCGGGTGGGGGCTGTTCGCCGTGGGCTCGTGGCTCGCCGGGGTGACGTCGGCACGCATCGGCGTCGCCCGAGCGGCCATGGTCGGGCGCGTGCTCAATGCCCTCGGGGCCGTGGTCATGGGGTTGGTGGCCGGCCCGGTCGCGCTCGTCGCGGCCTACCTGTTCACCTACTCCATGCACGGGATGAACGGCCCGCCCCACGCGGCGCTGCTCCATCGGCAGGCGACGTCCGCCAACCGCGCGACGGTGCTGTCGATCAACTCGATGATGGCCTTCCTCGCCTTCGCCGTGGCGGCTCCGCTCGTCGGCACCCTCGCCGACCGGGCGTCGATCAGCACGGCCATGGTCACCGCGGGCGCGATCAGCGCGCTCGGCGTGGCGTGCTACCTCCCGGCCCGACGGCAGGAGCGCACCAGGACGTCGCTGGAGACCGGTGCCGTGGCGCGCTGACGTACGGCATCGTCGGCCTGTCACGCTGGGGGCATGAAGCACTTCCTGCTCGGGGTCGGCGCGACCCTGGCCACGCTCGCCCTCGCCCTCGTCGTCCTGCTCCTCACCCTCGGGTCCGGCGACGGCGAGACGATCGCGGCACCGAGCCCGACGGCATCCGGCCCGGGGACGGGCACTGAGCCGCAGCCGCCCGCCGACCTCACCACCGACGAGACGTGGCTCGGCACCGTCGACCTGCGCGGCTCCGACGTCGTGTCAGCCGATGCGACGCTCACCGACGTGGTGGCCACCGGATCCGGGGTTCGATTCTCCGAGAGCGGCCTGCGCGCCGAGCGGCTCGACCTCGATGCCACCCTGCCGTTCGCCACGGTCGCCACCCAGATCGGCGACGGGGCACGGCTCTACGATGCCGGTGACGGGCTCGCGGGCATCGAACGCGCGGTGACCATCCTCGGCCGGGACCTCACGGTCCGGGCTGAGGGAACCGTGGTCGCCGATGGCGGGCAACTGCTCATCGAGCCCCGCACCGTCGACCTCGGCGGGCCGGACTTCCTCGACAGCGCCCTCAGTTCCTTGGCCCGCAGCCTGGTGACGATCCGCCAGCCTGTGCCGGGCGTTCCGGACGGGCTGGGGCTCACCGACGTCGCCGTGACGCCGGCCGGGTTCGACGCCTCACTCTCGGGCACCGACGTCACGATCGGCCGCTGACCCGACCCGCCTGCACCCGACCCGCCTGCACCGGACCCCACCGTCCCGAGATCGACCAACAGGTCGATCTCGGGACACGGTCACTCGCTCGTGACACTCACCTCGTGGGTCACCGAGTTGTAGATGAACGTCGTCGAAGCACCGTCCGCCGGGACCGTCACGCTCACGTTGGCCGCAGGGTAGCTCTCGTCGAAGGACAACCCGTGCGCAACCTTGAACTCCCACGTGCCCGCCGGGATCTTCGTCGTGATGATCGCGTAGATGCCGTCGCCGTCCTTGTCCTGCAGCCACGGCCGCATGCACTCCGGCTTCCAGTCCCCGCCGCAGCCGAGCTCTGACTGGAACGACCCGGGCACGGTGATGATCGGGTCCTCCTCGTCCGAGACCGCCCAGTGGGTGGTCGGGTCGTAGTAGAACGACGCGGTGCCGTCGGCCGTCTCCATCGAGATGTTGCCGCCGTCGCGCACACCACCCTCGCCGTAGTTCTCGGTCCAGGCGCGGTCGAGCGCCGCCTTGTAGGCGTACGGGCCGACCGGCAGGGTGACCCCCTTCTTCTTCCAGATCTTGTCCGCGCCGTCCAAGCTCATCTGGGCCTGGCCGCACCACGGCTCCCAGTCGGCCGGGCACCCCATCTCGGAGTTCAGCGTCCCGGCGATGGCGACCGTGCCGGGCTGGGTCCCTGCCGGGTCACCGTTCTCGGGAACCGTCCGTGACGGCGCACCGACGACCTGCGTCCACGAGGAGTCACCCGCGACCCGCCCCCCGGCATCCTTGACGACGGCGCGGTACTCCAGCGGCGTGGCCAGCGGCAGACCGGACGTGTCGTGGAAGACCCGGAACGGTGCGTTGTCGTCGGTGCCGAGCGGCTGCCACTCCTTGGCGCCGAGCTGACGCCACAGGAACGTCGTCTGCGCGAAGGTGCTCGCCTTCACGTCGGCGCCGATCTCGGCGCGCCCGTTCACCCCCGACTCAGGGAGGACGACCTCGACCGTCGGCGCCGCCCCGGAGGTGCTGATCGGGGTGTTGGCCCGCCACACGCTGATGCCCAGTGGCGGCACGGTGACCTTCACGGTGCCGTCGGCCGCCGGCTTGACCGCCGTGTCCGTGCCGAACACCGGTGTGAAGACCGCGCCCTTGCCCTTGGTCCAGGTCGGGAAGGATGCCGTGGCGGCCTTGGTGCCGTTGTTGGCCGCGACGACGTACTCGACGCGACCGGCATCCTTGCCCTTGCCCTTGCCCTTGCCCTTGTCCTCTCCCTTGCCCTTGCTCTCGCCCGCGGCGTTGCCCGGCTTGCCCTTGGTGTCGGAGCCGATCCGCGAGATCGCGAAGATGCCGGGGCCGTCGGTCGCGTAACGAGCGATCTGGGCGCCGTCTGCGAGGGCCGGGTGTGCGGCCCTCACCTGGGAGAGGGTCTTCACGTGGTTGTAGAGAGGGTGCTTGGTGTTGAAGCGGTCCCTCGATCCCTCGGGGCCGCCGAGCACTGTCTCGGTGTTGTAGAGGTCTACCTGGCTGGCGAACATGTCCTCGCGAGCGGCCTGGTCCCCGCCCGTGCTGACGAAGCCCTGCTCGTCGCCGTAGTAGGTCACGGGGTTGCCGCGGGTCGTGAACATCAGCGACTGCGCGAGCTTGACGCGTGCCAGGTGCTCGGCCTCGCTCTGCCCGTCGCGCGCCAGGAACATCGAGGCCCGGCCCATGTCGTGGTTCCCGAGGAAGGTCGGCAGCTGGTAGGCGTTGCTGTCGGGGTCGGTGTACCAGTCGTCCTTGGCGAAGAAGTCGCTCAGCACGTCGGTCGGGTTGCCCTTGGCGAAGTCGACGCCCTGCTGCTGGAACCCGAAGTCGAGCGTGGCCTGGAGCTTGCCGGCCGTCGTGTACTCCGACATCACCGCGGGGTTGCCGTCGTAGACCTCGCCGAAGGCGAAGAAGTCGTCGTTGCCGATGCGGTCGGCCGCGCCGAGGATGTCCGGCACGAACTTCTGCCAGAACTCGAGGTTGACGTGCTTCACGGTGTCGATCCGGAAGCCGTCGATGCCGAACTCGACCCAGCTCTTGTAGATCTCACCCATGCCGTCGACGACCTCGGGCCGCTCGGTGAACAGGTCGTCCAGGCCGATGAAGTCGCCGTACGTCGAGGACTCACCGGCGAAGGTCGAGTCGCCCCGGTTGTGGTACATCGTCGGGTCGTTGAGCCAGGCCGGGGTCTTGGCGTCCTCGTCCCCCTCGGCGAGGAACGGGGTGTACGGGAAGGATCCGGCGTCGAGCTCGGGCCACTCGGCGGCCGGCTTGCTCACGTAGTCGCGGTCGTCGAACGGCTCGCCTGCGGCATCCTCGTACGGGTAGGCCTTCTTGGAGCGGTAGGTGTACTGCTTCTCCTCGTAGTCGATGACGTCGGCGGTGTGGTTGGTGATGATGTCGAAGAAGACCTTCATCCCCTTGGCGTGCGCGGCGTCGATGAGGTCCTTCATGTCCTCGTTGGTCCCGAGGTGCGGGTCGATCTGGGTGAAGTCGGTGATCCAGTACCCGTGGTAGCCGGCGCTCTCCTGGCCGGGGCCGCCCTGAACCGGCTTGTTCTTGAAGCTGGGGGTGAGCCAGATCGCGGTGGTGCCCATGCCCTTGATGTAGTCCAGCTTCTCGGTGATGCCCTTGAGGTCACCACCGTGGTAGAAGCCCTTGTGGGTGGGGTCGTAGCCGGTCTTCAGCGGCCCACCCGTGAGCCCACCGCGGTCGTTCGCGGTCGAGCCGTTGGCAAACCGGTCAGCCATGACGAAGTAGAACCGCTCACGAGTCAGCGCCGAGCGCAACGAGTTCTCGGCCAGCTCGGCGTCAGCGGCGGTGGTTCCCTCGTCGAGGTCGGCGGGCGCGAAGGAGACCATGTTCGTGGCGTCGTCGAAGGTGAAGGTGATCGACGCCGGGCCGGCGAGCAGCAGCGCGATGTTGTCGCCGTTGAAGGTGCCTCCCGCGCCGTAGTTCTCGGCCCAGGAGCCGTTGAGGGCGACCTTGAAGGCGAAGTCGCCCTCGGGAACCTCGAAGGTGCCCTTGAAGACCTCGGTGTCACCGACGCGGGTCAGCTCGCTCTGGGTGCAGGCCGGGTCCCAGTCACCCGGGCAGCCGACCTCGCTCTGCAGGTCACCCACCAGGGCGACGGATGCCGTGGCCGCCTCTGCGGGTACGGCCGTCAGGAGCGCTGGGGTGAGCGCGACCGCGCCACCGATCAGGACGGCGGTCAGGCGTCGGGGTGCGGGCATCGGTGCTCCTCCTCAGGACCGCGCGACGGGATGGGCGCGCGGACGGCATTGATCCGCGCTGGACGCTAGTTGCGTAAACGCTTTACATGAAGGGAGGGCGCACAGAACTTACGATTCCTTGACCATCACTTGGTGTTCGCATGGGACGGCAGGGCGGCCTCGAGCGCATCAGCCGCACCCACGGCTCCTGCGGAGGACCGGACCCGGGCACCGAGGCGCGCCGCGGCATCCCGGTGGGGCCCGTCGGCCAGCAGTGCCGCGACAGCATCGCGGACGTCGTGAGCGGATGCCCTGCGCCGCAAAAGCCGTCCCGCGCCGGCCCGTTCGAGGCTGCGGCCCAGCATTTCGTGGTCGGCCTTGGGGTCGAGGGGAAACACCGCGACCGGGATGTCGTGGGCCAGTGCGGCCATCGCCGTGCCGTGCCCTCCGTGCCCGAGCAGCACGCTGACCCCGGGCATGAGCTCGGCGTGCGGGGCGAAGCGGTGCACCTCGACCCCGGCGGGCGCGTTCAGGGAGTCGGGGTCGATGTGCGGGCCGGTGGTGACGATGACCTTGGCCGGAAGGCCCGCGCACCCCTGCACCGCGGTCTGGAGCCGATCCGCCATCCCCGCGTAGCCGAAGGTGCTCAGGCTCACCAGGACGGTGGGCTCGCACTGCTTTCTCGGCCGCCAGGAGACGAGCGGCCCGACCTGTCGCACGACGCCGCCGGGGCGGACAAGGTCGAGCTCGGGCAGGGTCATCACGACCCGCACGGCCGCGTCGCGCAGGCTCCGCCCGGGGCGCAGCCCGGTGGCGCGCAGGACGAGCCCGAGCGGCCCGCGCAGTGCAGTGCGGTAGTGCTCGTCGTAGAAGTGCTCGAGGACTGCGTACGGCACACCGCTCGCACGTGAAGCGTCCAGGGCACCGAGCATGAGGGCATCGACGAGCACGAGGTCGGCCGGGCGCCGCCGGAGCTCATCGAGCAGGTCACGAGCCATCCCACGATCGCCGAACGTCGCCAGGAGGTCACGGGTCGAGTGCGGGTCACCGGCCCGGAAGTCCCGGGCGTGCGTGGTCGCAACCGCCGTGAACCCGGCACCCTCGATGGCATCCCGCTGACCGCGGTGACCGAGCACGCGGATGCCGTGCCCGCGGTCCGCGAGCTCGCGCGCGATCGCCATGGCAGGGGGAACGTTCCCCCCGCCGTCCCACGTGACGACGATGATCTCGGCCATGACGACTCCTTCGGTCGGTGGCGATCCGGGCGGTGGCGGCCCGGCGGGTGGTTCAGTCGCCCGGTGCGGTGGCGGCGAGGACGGCCCTCGCGAGCGTCTCCATCCGGGTGCGAGTTGACTGCGCCGACAGTCCACGGTCCCGGCGCAGGAGCTTCCAGGTGTAGACGTCGGTGGCGACGACGAGGAGGTCGACCGTCGCCGCGCGGGCGGGCCCCCGCGGCAGGAGCGGGCCGAAGCACGTTTCCACCCAGCGTCGGTGCAGCGCCCGCCCCGTGGCGGTGACGTTGGCCGCGAAGGCCTCGGACCCCTCCTGCGCGAGGAGCAGGAGGACCCCGTCGCCGCGGCGTTCGTAGTGCTCGACGACCGCACGCACGGCGCCGGCGACGTCCCCCGGATCGCTGCGGCGCTCGGCCTCGACATCGGCCGTCGCCCGCTCGATCGCGGCGTCGATGAGTCCTTCGCGGCTGCCGAAGTGGCGCAGCACCGTCTGGACGCTGACCCCCGCCTCGTCCGCGACGTCGGCGAGCGAGATGTCGGCGGAGAGCCGCTGCTCGTGCAGCAGGAGCACCGCGTCGAGGATCCGCCCCCGCGTCTCCTCCACCGCCCGGGCGCGCGCCGTCATCCGGTACGTCCGGGTGGGGGCGTCGGGGACCGGGGCACCTGCAGCCGGGGACAGAGGACTATTCATGTCACTGGACGTTAACGGCAATTCATATTCGTGTCAACACGCGTTAATTCGAAATCAGCTGAGGTGGTGGGACCCCCTGCAAGCACCACGGGGTCGGCCAGGAACCCCTGTGATCAGCCACCCAGTGCTCCCGCCAAGAGCTGGTCGACGATGGCCCCGCCCTAGTTGACTCGGCGGTCTCGTCCCTCCCAGTACGGCTCGCGCAGCTTGTACTTCTGCAGCTTGCCGGTAGCCGTTCGGGCCAGCGCCTCGCGGAACTCGACCGACGTCGGCGCCTTGTAATGAGCCGCCTGCGCCTTGCAGTGGGCGATGAGGTCGGCCTCCGTGAGGTCGGAGCCCTCGACCCTGACGACCAGCGCCTTGATGGTCTCCCCCCACTTCTCGTCCGGGACGCCGATGACGGCGACCTCGGCGACCTCGGGGTGGGAGAAGATGACGTCCTCGACCTCGATCGAGGACACGTTCTCGCCGCCGGTGATGATGACGTCCTTCTTGCGGTCCTGGATGGTCAGGTAGCCGTCGTCGTCGATCATGCCTCCGTCGCCGGTGTGGAACCATCCGTCACCGAGGGCTGCCCCGGTCTCTTCGGGCTGATTCCAGTAGCCCTCCAGCACCACGTTCGACCGGGCCAGCACCTCTGCGTCCTGGGAGACCTTCAGCGTCACGCCGATGGCCGGTGCACCTGCGCGCACCAGCCTGGCCGCCCGCTCCTGCGGAGGAAGGGTGTCCCACTCGGAGCGCCCGCGGTTGATGGTCAGCAGCGGCGACGTCTCGGTCAGGCCGTAGATCTGGATGAACTCCCAGCCCAGCTCCTGTTCGACCCGGACGATCGTCTTGGTCGGCGGCGGGGCACCCGCGCAGATGATCCTGACCCGACCGCGGCCAGGGACCTGGCCCTGCCACGTGGAGGCGGCACCCAGGACGGCATTGACCACCGCCGGGGCCGCACACAGAACGGTGACACCGTGGCGCTCGACGCGGTGGAGGATCTCTGCGCCATCGACCTTGCGCAGCACCACCTGCGGAACTCCCATGCCGGCCATGGCGAACGGCATCCCCCAGCCGTTGGCGTGGAACATCGGCAGCGTGTGCAGGTAGACGTCCCGGTCGGTGACGCCGGCGTGCAGGGCGAACGTCATCGCGTTGGTCCAGAGGTTGCGGTGCGTCAGCTGCACACCCTTGGGGCGCGCGGTCGTCCCGGAGGTGTAGTTGATCGTCGCCGTGGCGTTCTCGTCGGGCTCCCACGCCCTGGGGGCGATCCCGTCGATGAACAGGTCCTCGTCCTGTCCGATCAGGAACTTGTGCTCACACTCGACGTCCGCGAGGTCGTGCTCGAGCTCGGGGTCGACATAGAGCACCCGCGCCCCGCTGTGCTCGACGATGTAGCCGACCTCCCTCGCAGAGAGCCGGAAGTTCACCGGCACCAGCACCCGGCCGTACCCCGAGACACCGAAGAAGGCAGCCAGCAGTCGGGCGCTGTTGTGCGAGACGAAGGCGACCCGCTCGCCCACCTCGATGCCAAGCCGGTCCAGGTGCGCGGCCATGGCCGCAGCCTTGGCACCGAGCTCACCGTAGGTGAGCTCTCCCATCGAGGATGCCGGCTGGTGCGGCTCGTCGACGACGCCGAGCCGGTCGCGATAGACAGCCGCCGCGCGATCCAGGAAGTCCATGACACTGAACGGGACGATCACGCGATCCTCTCCTCGAACGTCGGGCTCGACCGTCCAGCTGAGCCAAGCGCCTGCGTCGCCACGTTCCTCCCGCCGAGGAACCTTGTCAACGGCTGTCGAGAACCCTGTCGCCGACGAAGCCGGGTCCCTCCCCTGTCAGGAGGGCGTCGAGTGAACCGGCCCGCCCGACGGGAGGCGACCACCTGTCAGATCAGGCCGAGCTGGCGCAGCAGCGACAGGTCGTCGCCGATGATCCAGCGCTCGACGACCCGTCCGGCGTGGTCGAAGCGGCGAAACGTCATCGCCTCCCACGAGAGCACCCGACCCGTGGGCGCGACGCCCCGGAGCACGCCCCGGTGGGTGCCGGTGTAGCGGATGCGGGCGGCCAGCAGGTCGTCCTCGGCGACGATCGCCTGCACCAGCGCCTGGACGTCGGGCAGCGCCCGGCGGATCTCGGTGAGCACCTCGCGGTGGCCGTCGACGCCCGGGGAGACGTGGTCGGGCAGCCCGTGCACCACGGCACCCGGGGCGTAGATCGCGAGGTACCCGTCGAGGTCTCCGCGGTTGAGGGCGTTGACCGCGTCGAGCGTGCGGGCCTTGTTGAGCTGCGCGTCCATACCTGCAGTCTCCCGCTGCCCTGACGAGGCAACAAGGGCGCAGCGGTGTGAGGTCCGCCCCTCAGCGGGCCCGGCCCACCCGCCCCTCGTCCCACACCGGCTCGTCGCTGGCGACCACGCGACCGTCGGACCGGAACACGAGGAACCGGTCGAGCCCGCGTGCGAACCACCGGTCATGGGTCACCGCCAGGACGGTGCCCTCGAACGCGGCGAGCGCGTCCTCCAGGGCCTCGGCCGAGTGCAGGTCGAGGTTGTCGGTCGGCTCGTCGAGCAGCAGCAGGGTCGCCCCCGAGAGCTCGAGCAGCAGGATCTGCAACCGCGCCTGCTGCCCGCCGGACAACGTCTCGAAGGTCTGCTCCGAGGCCTTGGCGAGTCCGTAGCGGTCGAGGGCGCGCGCGGCGACCTCCCGCGGCATCCCGGCTCGGTGCTCGTCCCCACGGTGGAGGATCTCGAGCAGGGTGCGGCCGTGCAGGCTGGCGTGGTCGTGCGTCTGGGCGAACCAGCCGGGGCGCACCCGGGAACCGAGCACCACCCGTCCGGCGTGCTCGACCGGCGCAGGGCGGATGTCACCCACCGGCTCGTGCTCGCGGTCGGGGTCGCTGCCTCCGGCCGCGAGGAGGCGGAGGAAGTGCGACTTCCCCGAGCCGTTGCTCCCCAGCACACCGATGCGTTCGCCGAACCAGATCTCGGCATCGAAGGGCTTCATCAGCTGCCCGCCGTCGACCCGCAGCTCGAGCCCGGTCGCCACCACCGCACGCTTGGCGGTGCGGCCACCGGTGAGGCGCATGGTGACCTTCTGGTGCAGCGGCACCGCCTCGGGCGGCCCGGCATCCTCGAACTTGCGCAGCCTGGTCTCGGCGGCCTGCAGCCGTGAGGCCAGCCCGTCGTTGAACGCGGCCTTCTGCCGGTACATGAGCACGAGGGCCTTGATCTTCGCGTGCTCCTCGTCCCAGCGGCGCAGCAGCTCGTCGAGGCGGTCGTTGCGGTCGGACCGGGCCTGGTCGTAGGTCGAGAACCGCCCGGGGTGGACCCACACGGTGTTGCCGCCGTGGCTGGGCTCCAGGGTCACGATCCGCGTCGCCACCCGGTCGAGCAGCTCACGGTCGTGGCTGACGAACAACACGGTCTTCGGCGACTCGATGAGGCGTTCCTCGAGCCAGCGCTTGGCCGGGACGTCGAGGTAGTTGTCCGGCTCGTCGAGCACGAGCACCTCCTCGGGACCCCGCAGCAACGACTCGAGCACGAGCCGCTTCTGCTCGCCCCCGGACAGGGTGGAGACCTTGCGCCACTGGGCTCGCTCGAACGGGGTGCCGATGGCCGCCACGGTGCACACGTCCCAGTGGGTCTCCCACTCGTAGCCACCGACATCACCCCAGTCGGCGAGCGCCTGCGCGTACGCGAGCTGGTCGGTCTCGGAGTCCCGTTCCATCATCATCAGCTCGGTGCGGTCGATCTCGGCGGCCGCGAGGCGAACCGCCTCAGGAGCCACCGACACGAGCAGGTCACGCACCGTGGTGTCGTCGCGCACCTTGCCGATGAACTGCCGCATGACCCCGAGACCACCGCTGCGCGTCACGGCCCCGTCGGATGCCGTGAGGTCGCCGGCGAGGATGCGCAGCAAGGTGGTCTTCCCGGTGCCGTTCGGGCCGACCAGGGCGACCTTGGCCCCCTCCCCCACCCGGAAGGTGACGTCACGCAGCAGTTCTCGCCCGTCGGGGAGGGCGAAGCACACGGAGTTGACATCGAGATGGCCCACGAGGGTCCAGTGTCCACGACCGAGGCCGCGACCTCACCCGAGTTTCGCCAGCACGCGGATGGGGACCGGCAGGGTCAGTGCAACAACGTCTTCAGTGCGATGAAGAAGACACCGAACATGCCGGCCACGATCGCCGAGACGATGCGTTCCCCCGTCGACAGCCGACCGTGGCGCCCGACGGCCCACCCGGCGACGCAGAGCAGGGCGGTGCTGCAGATCAGGGCGGCGAGCACTGCGGTGAACAGCTCCGACCCGAGCACCGTGAACACGGCCAGGACGAGCAGCGGCAGGGTGGACGCCGTGACGATCTCCCAGCCGTGGGTCAGCTGGTGGCGCACCGTCGACCAGTTGGGGCGGTGCCCCTCGTGGATGCGCTCGGCCACGATGCGCGCGTACCGCTCAGCGCCCCAATAGACCATGAGCGTGATGAGCACGGCCCCGATGACCTTGCCGGCGGAGTCCGCGTGCGAGGCCGACATGACGGCCGAGCTGACGATGACTCCGTAGATGCCGGCCGCGGTCGACTCCTGGTTGCCCCGGGTGACGTGCACCGCCTCGGGCACCGAGGGAGTCCAGCCGGAGTCAGTGGGCATCGGGGGCTCCTTCGAGCTGTTCCGCGGGCAGTTCTCGACGTGATCGTGCCATGTCGGCGCGGCTGGCGAGGTCGGCATCCGCGGGGTACACCACCTCTTCGAGGGACAGCCCGTGCGCCGGCATCACCCGCACCCGTGGGTCGCGCGTGCCACCGGCGAGGACGGCGGCGGGCACACCGACGTCGAGCCGACCCTCACCGACGGGCACCACGGCCCCCACGAGCGCCCGCACCATGCTGTGACAGAAGGCGTCCGCCACCACCGTGCCGGCGATGACTCCGTCGGCGCCGCGCTCCCACCGGTAGTCGAGCAGCGTACGAACCGTGGTCGCCCCCTCCCGGCGCCGACAGAAGGCCGCGAAGTCGTGCAGGCCGAGCAGCGACCCGGCAGCCCGGTCCATGCGCTCCACGTCGAGCGGTCCCCGCACGAGCACGGTGTCGTGCCGCCGCAGCGGGTCCATCCGACCGGCGTCGTCGCACAGCCGGTAGAGGTAGCGGCGGCGTAGCGCGGAGAACCGGGCATCGAAGCCGTCGGGCGCGCGCGTCACGCTCCGGATCCCGATGTCGGGGGGCAGGATGCCGCGCAGCCGGCTCGCGGCGGCCTCCTCCGCAGGGCGGGCGGACCGCCCCCGGACGGCATCCCAGACCTCCTCCTCGACGTCCGCGTGGGCGACCTGACCGCGGGTGTGCACCCCGGCATCCGTGCGTCCGGCGACGACGAGGCGCACCGGTTCGGCGCTGCGCAGGATCGTCGTGAGCGCCTCGGCGAGCGTCCCCTCCACGGTGCGCCGACCGGGCTGGGCCGCCCACCCGGAGAACGCCGTCCCGTCATAGGACAGGTCGATCCGGATCCGCAGGGTCACCGCGCCAGCGTAGTCCGCGTGGCGCCGGGACGGCGGCCCGCCCGCGGTCCACGATGGAGCCCGTGACCGCCCCGCCCACGGACCAGCTCACCACCCGCAGCCACCGTCGCGCCATCGCGGGCGCGTTCGCCGTGCAGGGACTGCTCTTCATCTCGCTCACCCTCCGGCTCCCGCAGCTCAAGGCGCTCTTCGAGCTCTCCGAGCTCGAGCTGGCCGCTCTGATGCTGCTGCTCGTCGTCCTCGCCGGGGTGGGGTCGGTGGCGGCCGAACTGCTCGCCCGCCGCCGCGACAGCGCCCTGGCCCTGCGGGTCGCCCTCGGCCTCGTCGCCGTGGGCGCCGTCGTCATCGGCCAGGCGGCGCGGGGCGACGGGTCGCTGCCGCTGCTCGTCGCGGGCATGGCGGTCTACGGCCTCGGGCTGGGAGCCAACGACGCATCGGCCAACATGCAGGCCATCGCGGTCGAGCACCACCTCGGGCGGCCGGTCATGCCCTCCTTCCACGCCGCCTGGACCGCGGGCGGGCTCGTGGCCACGCTCGGCGCGATCACCCTGCCCGACGTGAGCATCCCAGCCGGGTCGCTCGCGCTCGCCGTCCTGCCGCTCGCCATCCTTGCCTCGCCCTTCGTCCGGCGCGACCACGGTGCGCCCACGGCCGTGCCCGACCCCGACGCCGTCGGGGTGCGCTGGCGCATCGTGTGGCTCGTGGGCCTGGGCCTCGTGGTCTTCTACGCCGTCGACACGGCGGTCACCGCCTGGGGGCCGATCTACCTCAGCAGCGACGACGTGTTCACCGCCCCACCCACCTCCCCGGCGATGTACGCCCTCGCGACGCTGCCCTACCTCGTCGCGGTCCTGTTGGCCCGGGTCGTCGGGGATGCCGCGACCGCCCGGTTCGGTGCGCCCACCGTCGTGCGCGTGGGGGCTCTCACCGCCTTCCTCGGGCTCGCCGTCGTCGTGTTCGCGCCGGCGTCGTCGTGGCCGGTGGCGGTCCTCGGGTTCTTCGTCGTCGGCCTCGGGGTCGCCGCCATCGCCCCGCTGGCCTTCTCCGCCGCGGCGCGCGTCGCCGGTGAGGGAGCAGACCCCGCACTGCACCGGGCTCGCGTCGACGCCGTGGTCGCCCGCTTCAACCAGTTCAACTACGCGGGCGCCCTCATCGGGTCGGTGCTCACGGGAGCGCTCGGGTCGACCTCGCTGCGGGTGGGCTTCGCCGTGCCGATGGTCCTCGTGCTGGCCCTGGTGCCCCTCGCCCGGCACTTCGCGTCGGTGGGGTCGCTCGACTGACCACCGGGGATGCCGGAACGGCCCCCTCCCGCTGTGGGAGAGGGCCGTTCACGGCATCCGGCGTCACGCGCCGGCTGGTCGATCAGGGCGATCAGGCCTCGTCGACGTCCTGCTTGTCGGCGCCACCGGCCGGCTTGAAGCCAGCGGCCTCAGCGGCGTCGGCGTCCTTGAACCAGAACTCGGCGATCGTCTGGTCGTACCACTGCGAACCCTCGACGTGGTACAGCCCGGAGTCGGCGTTGCCCTTGACGGTGTAGCCGTCGGGGCCGGAGCCGTCCTCGCCTGCAGCCTCTGCGCCCTCGGGGAGGGACACGGCCGCCGCCGACGCGGATGCCGGGGTGTCGGTCGCGTTGTCGTCGAGGGTCAGCTCGGCGACGTCCTCGGCCTTCGCGGAGTCGGCCTTCTTGGCGTCGTCCTTCTTGGCGGAGTCCTTGGCCGCACGCTTGGTGGCAGCCTCTGCCTCCTTGACGGTGGCCTTCTTGGCGACGGGCTCGCGAACGAGCTCGATGACCGCCATGGGGGCGTTGTCACCCTTGCGGGCGCCGATCTTGGTGATGCGGGTGTAGCCGCCGTTGCGCTCGGCCATGTCGGGACCGATCTCGACGAAGAGACGGTGCACGACACCCTTGTCGCGGATGACCGTCATCACCCGGCGACGGGCGTGGAGGTCACCACGCTTGGCGAAGGTGATGAGGCGCTCGGCGAGGGGGCGCAGGCGCTTGGCCTTGGCCTCGGTCGTCGTGATGGAGTCGTGCTCGAAGAGCGAGGTCGCGAGGTTCGCGAGGATGAGCCGCTCGTGAGCGGGACCGCCTCCGAGACGGGGACCCTTGGTGGGGGTGGGCATTGCTGTTCTCCTTGGTCAGTACGCCGGGGAAGGCGTGGTCAGAGCTGCTCGTCCTCGGCGTACGCCGCGTCGTCCTCGCCCTCACCGAAGGTGAAGTCGTCGTACCGGTCGGCGATGAGGCTGGGGTCGAATCCGGGGGGGCTGTCCTTGAGGGCCAGGCCCATGCCGGCGAGCTTGGCCTTGACCTCGTCGATCGACTTCGCACCGAAGTTGCGGATGTCGAGCAGGTCGGCCTCGCTGCGCCCCACGAGCTCACCCACGGTGTGGATGCCCTCGCGCTTGAGGCAGTTGTAGGACCGCACCGTGAGGTCGAGGTCCTCGATCGGCAGGGCGAGGTCGGCGGCGAGCGCGGCGTCGGTCGGCGAGGGGCCCATGTCGATGCCCTCGGCCTCGACGTTGAGCTCACGGGCCAGGCCGAAGAGCTCGACGAGGGTCTTGCCGGCGGACGCGAGCGCGTCGCGCGGAGCCATCGAGTTCTTGGTCTCGACGTCGACGACGAGGCGGTCGAAGTCGGTGCGCTGCTCGACACGGGTGGCCTCGACCTTGTAGGTCACGGTCAGGACCGGCGAGTAGATGGAGTCGATCGGGATGCGACCGATCTCCTGGTCGCCCGACTTGTTCTGCTGCGCCGAGACGTAGCCGCGGCCGCGCTCGACGGTGAGCTCCATCTCGACGGTGCCCTTGTCGTTCAGGGTCGCGATGTGCAGGTCGGTGTTGTGGATCTCGACACCGGCCGGGGGCGCGATGTCAGCAGCGGTGACGGCGCCGGCGCCCTGCTTGCGCAGGTACATCACGACGGGCTCGTCGTGCTCGCTGGAGACGACCAGACCCTTGACGTTGAGGATGATCTCGGTGACGTCCTCCTTGACCCCGGGGATCGTGGAGAACTCGTGGAGCACGCCGTCGATGCGGATGCTCGTGACCGCGGCACCCGGGATGCTCGAGAGCAGGGTGCGACGCAGGGAGTTGCCGAGCGTGTAGCCGAAGCCGGGCTCGAGGGGCTCGATGGCGAAACGGCTCCGGTTCTCGGAGACGACGTCCTCGGAGAGGACGGGACGCTGTGCGATGAGCACGGTGATTCTTCCTTCCCACGGGCGACCGCTATATGACGCCTCGTGATGCCGGGCTCAGGGCCCGGCCTCCGCCCCACCTCTGTCCGTGGTGCGGATCGCACTCCCGGATGCCGTCCGCGCCGGGTCCCACGCTCAGCGTGGGCGTCGCGCGGACGGCATCCGGTCGTGTGTCAGTTCTTGGAGTAGAACTCGACGATGAGCTGCTCGGTGAGGACCGTGTCGATCTGGGCCCGCGTCGGCAGCTGGTGGATCAGGATCTGCAGCGAGCCCGGGACGACCTGGAGCCAGGCCGGGACGGGACGCTCGCCGTAGGTCTCACGCGCCACCTGGAGGGGGAGCGTCTCGACCGACTGCTTGCGCACGGTGATGATGTCGTACTGCTCGACCCGGTACGAGGGCACGTCGACGCGCACGCCGTTGACCTCGAAGTGGCCGTGCGTCACGAGCTGACGCGCCTGGCGGCGGGTGCGGGCCAGACCCGCGCGGTAGATGACGTTGTCGAGACGGGACTCGAGGATCGTCAGGATGTTCTCACCGGTCTTGCCGGGGCGGTTCGCCGCTTCCTTGTAGTAGCGGCGGAACTGCTTCTCCATGACGCCGTAGGTGAAGCGAGCCTTCTGCTTCTCCTGCAGCTGGGTGAGGTATTCCTTCTCCTGGATCCGGCGACGGCCGTGCTGGCCGGGCGGGAAGGGACG
>JAGNQK010000327.1:0-1149 GCA_017989115.1 Dermatophilaceae bacterium
CGAGCGCGGCCTGACGATGGTGCACCCGTTCGACGACCCCGACGTCATCGCCGGGCAGGGCACCATCGGCATGGAGATCCTGCGACAGGTCACCGGCCCCTTGGATGCCGTGTTCGTCGCCGTGGGCGGTGGCGGGCTCATCTCCGGGATCGCGGCCTACGTCAAGGCGCTGCGCCCGGACGTCAAGGTCATCGGGGTGCAGACCGACGACTCCGACGCCATGGCCCGATCGCTCGAGGCCGGGCACCGGGTCGAGCTCGAGCACGTCGGGCTGTTCTCCGACGGCACCGCGGTGCGTCTGGTGGGGGAGGAGACCTTCCGGGTCGCCAGCGCGTTCGTCGACGAGATGATCCGCGTCGACACGGATGCCGTGTGCGCCGCCATCAAGGACGTCTTCACCGACACGCGCGCCATCCTCGAACCCGCTGGCGCCCTCGCCGTCGCCGGCCTCAAGGAGTACGCCGCCCGCCCCGGCTCAGCCGGCAGCACGTACGTCGCCGTGGCCTGCGGCGCGAACATGGACTTCGACCGCCTGCGCTTCGTCGCCGAGCGGGCCGAGATCGGTGAGCAGCGTGAGGCCGTGTTCGCGGTGACCATCCCCGAGCAGCGGGGGAGCTTCCGCAAGCTGCTCGAGGTCATCGGGCCCGGGCGCGAGGTCACCGAGTTCAACTACCGGATCGCCGACAGCGACACTGCGCACGTCTTCGTCGGGCTCCAGGTCCGCGGCCGCGACGAGGCCCGCCGCCTCGCGCAGGGCTTCGAGGATGCCGGGCTGCCGGCCCTGGACCTCACCGACGACGAGCTCGCCAAGCTGCACCTGCGCCACCTGGTCGGGGGACGCACCACCCTGGCCGACGACGAGGTGCTGCACCGCTACGAGTTCCCCGAGCGACCAGGTGCCCTCGTGCGTTTCCTCGCGGCGATGGCGCCGGGGTGGAACATCTCGCTGTTCCACTACCGCGGCCACGGCTCGGACGTCGGGCGCGTGCTCGTCGGGATGCAGGTGCCGCCCAGCGACCGCGCGGCCTTCGACACCTTCCGCGAGACCCTGGGCTACCGCTCCTGGGACGAGACCGACAACCCGGCCTACCGTCAGTTCCTGAGGTAGCCGACGGCCCGTCAGCCCAGCCCGACGGCCCGTCAGCCCAG
>JAGNQK010000327.1:1249-2529 GCA_017989115.1 Dermatophilaceae bacterium
CCGACGGCCCGTCAGCCCAGCCCGACGGCCCGTCAGCCCAGGCGTTCGCGCAGCCAGGCGATGTCAGCAGCCTGCCCCTCGACCCCACCGGGGGTCTCGCAGACCACCGGTGCGCCAGCGGCTCGCACGACGTCGGCGAGGTCACCCGCGTCGATGAGCCCGGACCCGAAGTTGGTGTGCCGGTCGGCACCGGAGTCGAAGGTGTCGCGCGAGTCGTTGGCGTGCACGAGGTCGATGCGCCCGGTGATGGCCAGCACCCGATCGACGACGTCACCGAGGTCGTTGCCGCCGGCGTGGGCGTGGCAGGTGTCGAGGCAGAACCCGACCTGGTCACCGCCGGATGCCGCGCCGATGGCGTCCCACAGGCGGGCGATTGCCTCGAGCCGGCGGGCCATGGCGTTGTCCCCACCCGCGGTGTTCTCGATGAGCAGCGGCACCGGCAGGTCGAGGCCGTCGATGCACTTGCGCCAGTTGTCGAACCCGACCGCAGCGTCCTCGTCCTTGCCGAGGTGGCCGCCGTGCACGACGACCGCCTTGGCGCCGATCTCGGCGGCGGCGTGCAGGTGCTGCTGGAGGAGCTTGCGGCCCGGGATCCGCACCCGGTTGTTCGTCGACGCGACGTTGATCGGGTACGGCGCGTGGACGTACAGGTCGACCCCGGCATCCTCGGCAGCAGCCTTGAGGGCAGGGGCGCCTCCGGCGTACGCCACGACCGGGCCCTTGTAGCTCTGCGGGTCGCCGAGGAAGATCTGCGAGAGGGTCGCCCCACGGGCGAGTGCCTCCGCGACGGGGTCGCTGCTGTCGACGTGCCCACCGATGCGTTGTGACATGGAACCACCGTAGGGGGCGCCACCGACTGGCAGGATGGCGACCATGCTGACCGCGAACACCACCGCCATCGTGACCGGAGGAGCATCAGGGCTCGGAGCCGCCACCGCGGCCGCCCTCGCCGCCGCCGGATCCCGCGTCATCGCCCTCGACCTGCCCGCCGCGTGCGAGTCGGGCCCAGCGGTTGAGGGGGTGCAGTACGTGCCCACCGACGTGACGTCCGAGGAGGAGGTCCGCGCGGCCGTGGCCACGGCATCCGATGATCCGGCAAAGCCGCTGCGCATCGTCGTCAACTGCGCCGGCATCGGCCCGTCGACCCGCATCCTCGGGCGCAAGGGCGTGCACGACCTCGCCCTGTTCCGCAAGGTCGTCGAGATCAACCTCGTCGGCTCGTTCACCGTCATGGCGCTGGCTGCCGAGGCCATCGCCCAGACCGAGCCCGACGCCGACGG
>JAGNQK010000328.1 GCA_017989115.1 Dermatophilaceae bacterium
CCCGACGTGGCCCGCGCCCTGTTGACGACCCTCGTCCTGCAGCACCGGTCGTCGGACGGCTCGCTGCTCGGCGCCTTCCGGCACGGCATCATCACCGAACTCCTTGGCGTGCTCGGCACGCATCCCGAGGTGGCCCGAGCCATGGTGAGAGCGGACGAGGCGCCCGAAACCCACGCGGCCCCTGAGGCCCGCGAGGCTCGGGTCCTCGAACCCATCTGAGGAGCCCGGGCCGTCGAGCCTTGGGGTAGGCAGGTACTACGACCAAAGCCCGATGGCGGCTGCCCGCGCATGCCCCGCAGTGTTGAGCCATGGCCGGACCACCCCGGCCGCTCGACCTGAAAGGAAGCGCACCATGAAGCGCGTCGCAATCGTTATCGCCGCAACGGCGGCCGTTGTGCCAGCTGCCCTCGGCTTGCTGGGCAACGAGTCATTCGCCCAGTCGCTGCCGACCACCGTCCCCGCGTCCGTCCAGCTCGTCAGTAGTTCGTCGAGCACCCCCGCGGCGAGCGTTGACGACCACGGCGGGGACCGCACCACCCGGGCTCCCGAACCGGAAGACGACCACGGCGGCGACCGTCCGAGGGCCTCGTCGGACGACTCCACGTCGGCCAGCTCGTCAGCGTCTTCAAGCTCGGTCGGCTCCTCTGCGACTTCGAGCTCGGCCAGCTCCTCTACGTCTTCGAGCTCGTCGTCCTCGCGTTCGTCCTCAAGCTCGTCCTCAAGCACCTCGGATGACGGCCCCGGCCACGACGCCGGCGACGACTCGGGTTCCGGTTCGTCGGGTTCCGGCTCGGGTTCCGGTTCGTCGGGCTCGGGTTCCGGCTCGTCAGGCTCTGGCGGGGGCGATGATGGTCCCGGCGATGACCATGGCTCCGGCGGCCACGGCGCCGACGACTGAAAGGGTGCGCATCCTGACCGCGTCACCTACCCCGCGCGTGGGCGCCGAGGACCGGCCCCCCTCGGCGCCCGCCGTGGCATGGGTGACCCTCGCCGACGGCCAGCCAGGACCGCGCAGCCAAGCCCTACCCACCCCGGGTCGCACCCTGGCACAGCTCGTGGTTGCGGCTCTCGTGGTGTTCGGCTTGGTCCTGATCGGGACGTCGGTTGCCGCGAGTCGACTCGCGGAGCGCGAGGCGGTCAACGATGCTGCGCACACCGCAAACCTGCTCGCCCAGGCGGTCGTCCAACCGGCCCTCACCGAGGCGCTCGTGGCTGGTGACCAGGCAGCGTATGCCGCGTTCGACCGGATCGTGCGCGACAGCGTCCTGCCCAACAACATCGTCCGGGTCAAGCTGTGGAAGCCCGACGGCACGATCGTCTATGCCGACGAGACTCGGCTGGTCGGCCAGCGCTTCCCCCTGGACCCCGAACAGCTCGACGTGCTCACGACCCCGCAGACCAAAGCCGAGGTCTCCGATCTGGACCGGTCTGAGAACGAGTTCGAGCGCTACGGCGGCAAGCTGCTTGAGGTCTATCGGCCGGTGTGGAGCCCCAGCGGTCAGCCGTTGCTCTTCGAGGTGTATGGCGCCTATGCGCCGGTTGCCGAGCGCACGAGTGACCTGTGGCGCGGGCTGGCCGGGTTGCTTGCCAGCAGCCTGCTCCTGCTCTTCGTCCTGATGACCCCCATCCTGTGGAAGGTCCTCGGACGCCTGCGTCAGGCCCACGAGCAGCGCGAGGCCCTCTTGCGGCGCGCCGTCGATGCCTCCGAGGAGGAGCGTCGCCGGATCGCCGCCACCTTGCACGACGGCCCGGTCCAGGAACTGGTCGCCAGCTCGCTCGTCGTTGCTGGGGTTGCCGAACAGGCTGCTGCTGCAGGCCAGCCCGCGATGGCGGACGACATCCGCGAGGCCGGCGGGACCGTCCGAGCCACGGTGGCCAGCCTGCGCTCGCTGCTCGTCGATCTCTACCCTGACCGCCTGGCCGACGCGGGGCTCGCCGCCGCAGTTGACGACCTGGCCCGCCCGCTGCGATCCAGGGGGACGACCGTCACGGTCGACCTCGACCCTGCGACTGTCGTCGCCCTGGACGAGGAATCGACCCACCTCATCTACCGGGTGACCCGCGAGTGTCTGCGAAACGTCGCCAAGCACGCCGGTGCGTGCACCGTGTCGGTGACCTTGGCGCGGGAGGTGAGCACCCGGCATACGGAGCTCGTGGTCGAGGACAACGGTGTCGGGTTCGACGTCGCAGCCAGCCGCACTCGCCACGGCCACTTCGGCCTGCGCGTGCTCACCGATCTTGCTGAGGGCGCCGGGGCCGTGCTCCAGGTCGCCTCCGCCCCCGGAGTCGGCACCCGTTGGCGCTTGCTCCTGCCGCCCCCTTCAGGAGGTATGCCGTGACCGCTACTCCCGCATCCCCGCTCACGGACCCGTCGGTGGGCTCCACGGACCAGGGGGGCCGCGCGCCGAGCCGACCGATCACGGTCGTCCTCGTTGACGACCACCGACTGGTCCGCGCCGGTCTTCGCGGCATCATCGACGCGGCCGCCGATCTCACCGTCGTGGGGGAAGCCGCCGATGGCTCGG
>JAGNQK010000330.1 GCA_017989115.1 Dermatophilaceae bacterium
GTCGATGTTCTCGCCGTCGACGAGCAGGTAGGTGGTGCGCGCTGCGTCAGCCATGGGCTCACCCTAGACGCAGCATCACGGGCGACTCATTGCGAACGGCCCACCTCGTCCGAGGTGGGCCGTTCGCAATGAGTGGGGTGTGGCTCAGGCCTGCTTGCCGAGCTCCACGTCGATGACGAGCGTGATCTTCTCGGAGACGAGCACGCCACCCTTCTCGAGGGCCGCGTTCCAGGTCAGGCCCCAGTCGGTGCGGTTGAGCTCGCCCTTGGCCTCGAAGCCGGCCTTGTCGTTGCCCCACGGGTCGGTCGCGACACCGTTGAACTCGACGTCGAGGGACACGGGCTTGGTGATGCCCTTGATCGTCAGGTCGCCGACGAGGGTGGAACCGTCGAACGAGGTGCTGACGAAGGTCATCTCCGGGTAGGTCTCGGAGTCGAAGAAGTCGGCGCTGCGCAGGTGGCCGTCGCGGTCGGCGGTGCCCGTGTCGACGGATGCCGTCTTGATGGTCACGTTCGCGACGCTGTCAGCGAGCTGCTCGGCCACCTCGACGGTGCCGGTGAACTCGGTGAACTTGCCGCGGACCTTGGACACCATGAGGTGGCGGGCGATGAAGCTCACCTCGGCGTGGGTGGGGTCGATGCTCCAGGTGCCGGGGGTGAGGCCGTCCAGGGTGGTGGGCGCGTTGCTCATGAAGTCTCCTTTGTCGTGGCCTAGCACTCGCTAGTTGTCCTTTCAACCAAACTGGCCGCGGCATCCATTCCCACGTCTCGCCATGTGAGACACTCTGATGCCCGTGCATCTCAGGTCGTTCTCAGGAAGAACGTCTGTGCAGATGGCCACATGGATCGGAACCACCCACGGGTATCTGCAGTCCCGTGCCACGATGGGCGAGTTCGGTGAACCGGGGAGACGCGATGAGCGGGGCAGTGATGACAGAAGGGACGTCAGCCGACGACACGGGTGGTGTTGACGGCGAGGGTGGGGTCCGGTGGCTCAGCCACGAGGAGCAGATCGCCTGGCGCGCCTACCTGCGCGCCTCTCGTGAGCTCACGGTGGCGTTCGAGCGTGACCTCCAGGACGTCGGGATCAGCCTGCCCGAGTACGAGCTGATGTCGATGCTCTCCGAGGCACCCGACGCGCAGATGCGCATGTCGACCCTGGCGTCCCTCATCGTGCAGTCCCGCAGCCGCGTGACCCACACGGCCGCCCGGCTCGAGCGTCGCGGCTGGGTGCGCCGCACGCCGGCCCCCGACGACGGCCGTGGGGTGCTGCTGCGCCTCACCGAGGGCGGGCGGGTCGCTCTCGACTCCTTCGCCGTCGTCCACATCGCGAGCGTCCGGCGCCACCTCATCGACGTGCTGACTGCCGAGCAGTTCGCCACCCTGGGTGCCACGATGCAGATCGTGCGCGACGCCTACGCCGCCGACCCGACCATGCGCGGCGCCGTCACCATCGCCTGACCCGTCGGTCCGGGACCTCGCCCGACCCTGGCCGCGGCCGAGCAACCAGGGGTGTCGGACAATGGTGGGGTGAGCCCTGACCCGACACCCCACGCCAGCCGCACCGCGACCGGTGCGACCGGCGCGACCGGCGCGACCGGCGCGACCAGCGCGTCCACCGCGAGCGACGCCCCGGCATCCGCCGCCCTCCTCGAGCGCGCCCGCGCCGTCACCCCCGGCGGGGTCAACTCCCCGGTGCGCGCCTTCCGCGCGGTCGGCGGCACCCCCCGCTTCATGGCGAGCGGGCGCGGCCCGTACCTCACCGACGTCGACGGTCGCGAGTACGTCGACCTCGTGTGCAGCTGGGGCCCGATGATCCTCGGCCACGCGCACGAGGGCGTGCTGGATGCCGTCCGTTCGGCGACCGCTCGCGGGTTCAGCTTCGGCACCCCCTCGGAGAACGAGGTGCTGCTCGCCGAGGAGATCGTCGCCCGGGTCGACCCCGTGCAGCAGGTGCGGCTGGTCTCCAGCGGCACCGAGGCCACGATGAGCGCCATCCGGCTCGCCCGCGGCTTCACCGGCCGCAGCCTCGTCGTGAAGTTCGCCGGGCACTACCACGGGCACGTCGACTCACTGCTCGTCAGCGCCGGTTCGGGGCTGGCCACCTTTGCGCTACCCGACTCGGCCGGGGTGCCCGCCGAGATGGCCGCCGAGACCCTCGTCCTGCCCTACAACGACGTCGACGCACTCGAGGCCGTCTTCGCCGCCCGCGGCAGCGAGATCGCCTGCCTCATCACCGAGGCCGCGGCGGGCAACATGGGCGTCGTCCCCCCGGACCCGGGCTTCACGCAGGCGCTGCGGCGGGTCACCGCCGAGCACGGCGCCCTCCTGGTGTCGGACGAGGTGATGACCGGGTTCCGGGCCAGCCGCGCCGGCTGGTGGGGCCACGAAGGTGCCGGCGTCGCCCCCGATCTGATGACGTTCGGCAAGGTCATGGGCGGTGGCTTCCCCGCGGCAGCGTTCGGCGGCCGGGCCGACGTCATGGCCCTGCTCGCCCCCGACGGGCCGGTCTACCAGGCGGGCA
>JAGNQK010000329.1 GCA_017989115.1 Dermatophilaceae bacterium
GGTCGAGGTCGAGGGCGACACCATGACGCTGCTCGCCACCGACCGCTACCGCCTCGCCATGCGTGAACTGCACTGGAACCCGACGGCGACCGACGCCAGCCACGTCGTGCTCATCCCGGCGCGCACGTTGTCCGACATCTCGCGCTCGCTCGGGGCCAGCGGTTCGGTCGACGTCGCCCTCGGCACCGCGGCGGGTGGCGACGGCCTCGTCGGGTTCGAGGCCGGCCAGCGGCACACCACCACGCGACTCCTCGACGGTGAGTACCCGAAGGTCGCGTCGATCTTCCCGTCCAGCTCGGAGACCGAGTCGGTCGTGCGCACCAACGACCTCGTCGAGGCCGTCAAGCGCGTGGCGCTCGTCGCCGAGCGCAACACGCCCGTGCGGCTGCGCTTCAGCGAGGGACAGGTCGCGATCGAGGCCGGCACCGGCGATGACGCCCAGGCGTCCGAGGCCGTCGAGGCCACCCTCACCGGCCCTGAGATCGAGATCGCCTTCAACCCCACCTACCTGCTCGACGGGCTCGGTGCTGTCGGCACCCCGTTCAGCCGCATCTCGTTCACCCAGGCCTCGCGCCCGGCCGTGCTCACCGGGCAGGTCGAGGAGGACGGCGAGGCCGACACGTCCTACCGCTACGTGCTGATGCCGGTGCGGTTCGCCAGCTGAGGTCGCGGCACCCCGCAGGACACGCGTCACCCCCATCACCACCATCACCACCATCACCACGAGGAGTCACGACATGCAGCTGGGTCTGGTCGGTCTGGGCAAGATGGGTGGCAACATGCGCGAGCGGATCCGCCGCGCCGGCCACGAGGTCGTCGGGTACGACCGCAACAAGGCGGTCTCCGACGCGTCGTCCCTCGCGGACATGGTGCGCAGGCTCGACGCTCCGCGGGTGGTCTGGGTGATGGTGCCGCACGGTGCCCCGACCCGCGACACCGTCGCCGAGCTCGCCGACCTCCTCGACAAGGGTGACCTCGTCATCGACGGAGGCAACAGCAAGTACACCGAGGACTTCGAGAACGAGAAGCTGCTCAAGGCCAAGGGCATCGGCTACCTCGACTGTGGTGTCTCCGGTGGCATCTGGGGCCTGGACAATGGGTACGGCCTGATGGTCGGTGGGACCGCCGCCAACGTGAAGAAGGCGATGCCGATCTTCGACGCGCTGCGCCCCGAGGGCCCGCGCGACGAGGGGTTCGTGCACGCCGGCAAGGTGGGTGCCGGGCACTACACGAAGATGGTGCACAACGGCATCGAGTACGGCCTGATGCACGCCTATGCCGAGGGCTACGAGCTGCTCGAGAAGAAGGACATCGTCGAGAACGTGCCGGGGGCGTTCAAGGCGTGGAGCCGCGGCACCGTCGTGCGCTCCTGGCTGCTCGACCTCATGGTCAAGGCGCTCGAGGAGAACCCGGGCCTGGCCGACGTCTCGGACTACACCACCGACTCCGGCGAGGGACGCTGGACCGTCGAGGAGGCGATCAACCTCGGTGTGCCGATGCCGGTGATCTCCGCGTCGCTGTTCGCCCGGTTCGCCTCCCGCCAGCAGGTCTCCCCGACGATGCAGGCCGTCGCCGCCCTGCGCGGGGAGTTCGGTGGGCATCAGGTGATGACCACCGCCGAGGGTGAGGCCCTGCGGGCCGGCACGCCGGAGCAGGCCGGTGCCGCCGCGGTCACCAAGAAGGCAGCGGCCAAGGAGAAGGCCCCGCGCACCGCGAAGGCGGCCGCTGCCAAGGGTCGCGAGGCCGCCGCGGCCGGCCCGTCGTCCGGTGCGGGATCCACGCGAAAGCGTGCCGCCACGAAGAGCTGATCCCGGGTGCACGTCCGGCACCTGAGCGTCGTCGACTTCCGCAGCTACACCTCGGCCGAGCTCCCGCTCGAACCCGGGGTGACCACGCTGGTGGGCCTGAACGGGCAGGGCAAGACCAACCTCGTCGAGGCCCTGGGGTACCTGGCCTCGCTGTCGAGCCACCGGGTCGCCACCGACGCCCCACTCGTGCGGTTCGGTGCGAGCCAGGCCGTCATCCGCGGAGCGGTCGTGCGCGACGGGCGCGAGAGCATGATCGAGCTCGAGATCAACCCCGGTCGCGCCAACCGGGCCAGGCTGAACCGCTCACCCCTGACCCGCCCGCGGGACGTGCTCGGCACCCTGCGGACCGTGCTCTTCGCCCCGGAGGACCTCGCCCTGGTCAAGGGTGACCCCGGTGAGCGCCGGCGCTTCCTCGACGACCTGCTCGTGGCCCGGCAGCCACGCTGGGCCGGGGTGCGCTCGGACTACGACAAGATCCTGCGCCAACGCGGAGCCCTGCTGAAGTCCGCCGCCCCCGTGCTGCGGCGAGGTGGCCGCCGAGGTGCGCGGACGGCATCCGAGCTGGGCAGTGAGGCTGCGGTACAACGGGATTCGGCTCTGCACACGTTGGATGTCTGGGACTCCCAGCTGGCCGGCGCCGGGTCGCACCTGCTGTACGCACGGCTGCGGCTGCTGCGTGACCTCGGCCCGTTCCTCGCGGCCGCGTACGACGAGG
>JAGNQK010000331.1 GCA_017989115.1 Dermatophilaceae bacterium
GTCTCGACGAGCTCGTCGAGGGTCGTCGGCAGCTGGGGCAGGTCCGCCTTGGCGTGCTCGGCGCCCGTGGGGGCGACGGTGATGAGGGTCCCGACCGGGGTCGATGAGGTGGCCATGGACCCCATCATGTCAGGTCGCTACCGAAGATTCTTCGGGGATCAGCCACTCACGACGACGGTCTGCGATGCCGCCGTCTCCCCGACGAGAAGATCCACGTCCTCCGGGATAGAGCGCTTGATGACCGCGAGCGCGACCGGGCCGTCCTCGTGGTGCCGAGCGACCGTGGTGATCCGCCCCACCTCCCGGTCGCCGAAGCGCACCGGCGCCCCGGCATCCGGGAGCACGTGTCCCGACCCGTCGAGGTGCAGGAAGACCAGGCGCCGCGGCGGCCGCCCGAGGTTGTGCACGCGGGCGATGGTCTCCTGGCCGCGGTAGCAGCCCTTGTGCAGGTGCACCGCAGTGCGCAGCCAGTCGACCTCGTGCGCGATGGTGCGGTGATCGGTCTCGGCCCCGAGCCGCGGGCGCCAGGCCATGACGCGCAGCGCCTCGGCCGCCCAGGTACCAGCCAGCGGTCGGTCGCCGACCGCGGCCTCGAGAGCAGGCCGCGCCACGACGAGCTCACGCCACGCACGCCCCTCGCCGGGGTGCCCTTCGACCGGTCCGTAGGCCGCCGTGTCACCCACAAGGGAGGGCCAAGGGTCGACCCACGCGAGCGGCTCCCCCGGCGCCGACTCGGCGCCGATGGGCTCACCGAGCACGGCCCAGTCCGCCGTGACGTCGGCGACCTCGACCCGCAGCATGAAGCGCATCGAGTCCAGCCAGGCCACGAGCGCAGGCGCGCTCCCGGGCTCGACCATGACCCACGTCGTCTCCCCGTCGTCGACGAGGTGCAGGGCGTGCTCGATGTGCCCCTTGGGCGAGAGCACGAGCGACTCGCGCGACGTGCGAGGTGCCAGCCCGGTGAGGTGCTGCGTGGTCATCGAGTGCAACCACGTGAGCCGGTCGGGCCCGGTGACGGTGACGACCCCCCGGTGCGACAGGTCGACCACGGCGAGCCCCTCGGCCAGCAGTCGCTGCTCGCGCATCGGGTCGCCGTAGTGGGCAGCCACCCCGGCGTCGGCGCCCTCACCCGCGACCGCGCCCGGGCGGTCGAGCAGGGGGGAACTCACGGTGGACGTGGTCATGGTGTGGCCTTCGGGGACTCGGGGTGTGCGGACAACGGCACGTCGGATGCCGGGTGGTCACCGGCGCGGTGCGGTTCGGCTGGGTCGGCCGCGCGGCACCTCCGGCACAGTCCGTGCACGGCGGCGTGCGACACCTCGGCGGCGAATCCCAACGACTCGTCGAGGCGGGCCACCAGTTCGTCCGCCATGGTGAGCGGGGCCTCGCCCACCGAGCCACACCCCCGGCAGACGACGTGCAGGTGCGTGGCGTGCTCGGCGAGGTGGTAGCTCGGAGCACGGTGGTCGACGTGGGTGTGACCGACCAGGCCCAGCTCCTGCAGGGCCTCCAGTGCGCGGTACACCGTCGATGCGGCGACCTGTCCACCCCCGTCGCTCGCCACGGCATCCACGATGTCGTCCGGGGTCGCATGACCGAGCCGCCCCACGGCGCCGAGCACCCGCTCACGCTGCGAGGTCAGGCGCTTGCCGCGGGCCCGCAGTCGCTGGCCGAGATCGCTCACCCAACCAATGTATGCCGCCACCACGGCGGGACACGCATCCCTGCACCCCGGCGGAGATGCACCGGTGCAGGCTGCGGAGCGTCCAGCGGGCGTCCAGAGAAGGCTCGTAGACTGGTGGAGTGAGTGAACACGGCGTGGGGTCCTTGATCGAAGGGCTTCCTGACACCCAGGAGTCCCGCCGCGAGCAGAAGCGGCGAGATCGTCGGGGCTCCCGACGGGCGCTCATCGTCATGCTCAGCATCTTCGGCCTCATCATCGGAACCGGCGTGGCCTACGTCGGCTACCTCGCGTTCACGGTCGGCAACAACATCGACCAGGGCATCGAGCTCGGCGAGCGCAAGCCGGTCACCGCACCCGACGGCGAGCCGGTCGCCGAGACCGGCGCCGGCACCAACTTCCTCGTCCTCGGCTCCGACACCCGCCCCGGCGACGCCGGGCGGTCCGACGTCATCGTGCTCGTGCACGTGCCCGAGGACAACAGCGCGGTGCAGATGATCCACTTCCCCCGCGACCTCTACGTGGACATCCCCGGGCACGGCAAGAACAAGATCAACGCCGCCTACGCCTTCGGCCGCGAGCCCCTGCTCGTCCAGACCATGGAACAGCTGCTCGGCGTGCGCATCCACCACGTCGCCCGCACCGACTTCGAGGGCTTCAAGAACATGACGGATGCCGTGGGCGGCGTTCGCGTGTACGCGGAGGAGGGCGGCGCCGACGGCATCGTCAAGGGTTGGAACGACCTCGACGGCGAGCAGGCCCTGGCTTTCGTCCGCGAGCGCTACACCCTCAGCGAAGGTGACATCTCGCGTGGTCGACGCCAGCT
>JAGNQK010000332.1 GCA_017989115.1 Dermatophilaceae bacterium
CCTGCGGGTGCGAGCCATGGCGGACTCGGCGCTGACGGTGGCGCAGACGCTCGAGGAGTGGCAGCACTCCGGTCGAGGCATCACCCGGGTGGTCTACCCGCACCTGGCGAGCCACCCCCAGCACGAGTTGGCAGTGCGCCAGCTCCAGGGCGGGGGCGGCACCGTCGTGACGTTCGACGTCGCAGGCGGCAAGGCGGCAGCGTTCGCCTTCATGGACGCCCTCAGCCTGGTCGACATCTCGAACAACCTCGGGGACTCGAAATCGCTGACCACCCACCCGGCCACGACCACCCACCGCCGCCTCGCCCCCGAGGCCCGGGCGGCGGTCGGCATCACCGACGGCACCATCCGGGTGTCCATCGGTCTCGAGGACGTGCGAGACCTCATCGCCGACCTCGACACGGCACTGGCGGCAGCCGATGCCGTGAGCGTCTGACGCGCCTGTTAGCGTCGCCGGTATGAGTGATGTCCTGTCCGTCCAGCGCCTGATCCCCTCACCTCCCGAGCCGATCTTCGACCTGCTCGTCGACCCGGCCGGTCACTCGGAGATCGACGGTGGCGGCACCGTCAAGGGGGCCCGCAGCGGCGGGCGTCGGCTCGTGCTCGGGGACCGCTTCGGCATGGACATGAAGCTCGGCGTGGCCTACTCGACGCGCAACACCGTCATCGAGCTCGAGGAGAACCGGCGGATCGCTTGGCAGACGACGGCATCCGGCCCGGCCGGGGCGATGCTGGGTGGGCGCATCTGGCGCTACGTGCTCGAGCCGGTCGAGGGCGGCACGCTCGTCACGGAGTCATGGGACCTGACCCAGGAGCGGGTCACGAGCAAGTTCGTCGTCAAGGCGACGATGACGGATGCCACCAAGCGCAACATGGAGCGCACGCTGGCTCGCATCGAGGAGCTCGTGACCGCGGTCGGGTGACCGTCCTCAGCTGAGGTCGGCGGCGAGCTGGCGTTCCTGCGCCACCCCTGACATGGCCCAGCGCACCGCTCGGGTCCCGAAGCGGCCGATGCCCGTGGCGACGGGTGCCAGCGGGCGCGCCATCTGCAGGCCGAGCGAGTCCCGGGCCCACTCGGGCAGCACGGCGACCCCTCCCGTGGTGATCAGGCCGTACCCCGGTCGCGCCACCAGCGGCAGCGGGGGTTGCAAGAGCAGGAAACGGGCGGCATCGCGGGCGGCATCGGTGGCCTCGAGGTCGGGACGGTATGCCGTGAGCGCTCGTTCCAGCCCGGCCACCGTTGTGGGGACCTTCGTGGCCCCGAGCAGGCGCGCGACGACGGCGGCCTGCTCGACGTAGGTGTCGGCCTCGGCCGCCGTGAGCGGCTCCACGGCAAATCGCTGGTAGGCGGTGAGGAACGAGTACGCCTCGGCGACGTGCACCCACGACAGGAGGTCGGGGTCGCTCGCACGGTAGGGACGGCCCCGCTCGTCGCGCCCCCGCACCCGCTCGTGAATCGAGCGCACTCGCGCGATGGTCTGCTCGGCGTCCTCGATGGTGCCGAAGGTCGTCGTGGCCAGGAAGTGCGAGGTGCGCTGGAGACGCCCCCACGGGTCTGCGCGATAGCCGCTGTGGCCTGCGACCCCCGCCATGGCCAGGGGGTGCAGCGACTGGAGCAGGAGCGCGGCGACCCCACCGGGGAACATCGACGCGTCGGCGTGCACCCGCCACACCGGGTCCTGCGGGGTGAACCACCGCTCGCCGGGTTTGCCCCAGATCACGGCGGCCCGCTGCGCCGCGTCATCTCCGGCGACCCTGGCGCGCAGGGCTGCTCCGAGGCGCTGCTGAGCGCGACGGGAGAGGTCGGTGACGGGCAGCATGAGGCTCCGATCGGCGTGGGGCAGGCTCCGCACGATCCAACGTCGTGCGACCCGGCATCCGCGCGCCTGTCTAACCGTGACGCCGGTCACACCACCGCCGACACGTCGAGCACCCAGGGGGCTCGCGCGCTCGTGGGTTCGTGCAGGGCCACCGTGAAGGCCTCGCCGACGACGTCGGCCAGGGCGGGCACGGATCGGGGGTCGGTGCCGACCTCGCACAGGTGGCGCGCGACCAGCCCGCGGGTGTGCTTGGCCATGTGGCTGGCGCCGGGCACCCGGATCTGCACCCAGCGGTGGGTGAGGTCGACGCCCGGTCGCCACGCGGCGGCATACGGCGCGGACCGGCAGTCGACGATGACGCCGCGCCCGACGAGGGGCGGCAGCACCTGGTCCAGCGCCGGGCGCCAGGCGGCGGCCAGGGCGCCGACGTCGGGCAGCGTCGTGCCCATCGCGAGGCGGTAGGCCGCGATGCGGTCGGTGGGGCGGACCGCTCCGTAGAGCGCCGACACGACGACGATCCAGCGGTTGGCCCGGCGTCGGGCCGCGGTGTCGAGCGTGGCGAGGCCGAGAGCGTCGTAGAGGACGCCGGTGTAGACCTCGGCGGCGGGAGTGCTCGGGGCGGAGTCGAGCACGAGGTTGCGCGCGATGTCGTCGAGCAACCCCGGGGAGACGTCGAGCAGGGCC
>JAGNQK010000007.1 GCA_017989115.1 Dermatophilaceae bacterium
TTGTCCTGAGCGCACTCGGCGAGCACGGCATCGAGGTCGTCATGGACCCAGCCCACATCGGCGTGGCTGCTGCCACGGCACGCACGACCAAGAAGGCTGCAGCGACGGCGTCGACGGCCAAGAAGGCACCCGCGAAGGCGGCTGCGACCAAGGCTGCGCCAGCGAAGGCTGCGCCTGCCAAGGCGGCTGCGACCAAGGCCGTACCGACGAAGGCGGCTGCGACCAAGGCTGCGCCTGCCAAGGCGGCTGCGACCAAGGCAACGGCGACGAAGGCGGCTGCGACCAAGGCCGTACCGACGAAGGCGGCTGCGACCAAGGCTGCGCCTGCCAAGGCGGCTGCGACCAAGGCAACGGCGACGAAGGCGGCTGCGACCAAGGCAACGGCGACGAAGGCGGCTGCGACGAAGACCGCCGCAGCCAAGACGACGGCATCCTCGACTGCCGCGGCCAAGACCGCCGCGCCGCGCGCCGCCCGGGCCACCACCACCCGCAAGGCCGCTGCTGCAGCGGCCGGATCCGACGCTCCGGCGAAGACCACCGTTCCCCGTCGTAGTGCTGCCGCGAAGAAGGCCGCTGCCGCCGAGACCGAAGCGGCTGCCGAGGCCGTCGACGAGGTCGAGGACGACGAGGACGACGACGAGGTCAAGAAGCCTGCCGAGCCGGAGACCGAGACCAGCGGCTTCGTCCTGCGCGACGACGACGAGGACGACGCACCCGTTCAGCAGGTCGTCACGGCCGGGGCCACCGCGGACCCCGTCAAGGACTACCTCAAGCAGATCGGCAAGGTCGCCCTGCTCAACGCCGAGCAGGAGGTCGAGCTGGCCAAGCGCATCGAGGCCGGCCTGTTCGCCGAGGAGAAGCTGAACTCCGGCGAGAAGATCGACATGAAGCTCAAGCGTGAGCTCTGGTGGATCGCGCAGGACGGCAAGAAGGCCAAGAACCACCTCCTCGAGGCCAACCTGCGCCTCGTGGTGTCGCTGGCCAAGCGCTACACCGGTCGCGGCATGCTCTTCCTCGACCTCATCCAGGAGGGCAACCTCGGCCTGATCCGTGCGGTCGAGAAGTTCGACTACACCAAGGGCTACAAGTTCTCCACCTACGCGACGTGGTGGATCCGTCAGGCCATCACCCGCGCCATGGCCGACCAGGCCCGCACCATCCGTATCCCGGTGCACATGGTCGAGGTCATCAACAAGCTCGCCCGCGTGCAGCGCCAGATGCTCCAGGACCTGGGTCGCGAGCCCACCCCCGAGGAGCTCGCCAAGGAGCTCGACATGACGCCCGAGAAGGTCGTCGAGGTCCAGAAGTACGGCCGCGAGCCGATCTCGCTGCACACCCCGCTCGGCGAGGACGGCGACAGCGAGTTCGGTGACCTCATCGAGGACTCCGAGGCCGTCGTCCCGGCGGATGCCGTGAGCTTCACGCTCCTGCAGGAGCAGCTGCACTCGGTGCTCGACACGCTGTCCGAGCGTGAGGCTGGCGTCGTCTCGATGCGCTTCGGCCTCACCGACGGCCAGCCGAAGACGCTCGACGAGATCGGCAAGGTCTACGGCGTGACCCGCGAGCGGATCCGCCAGATCGAGTCCAAGACGATGAGCAAGCTGCGCCACCCGAGCCGCAGCCAGGCATTGCGCGACTACCTGGACTGAGTCGTCCCAGTCGCGACACCACGACGGCCCCACCATCTGCGCGATGGTGGGGCCGTCGCGTTACTCGTCGGTGTCCTTGTCGGCCGACGCAGGCCGCCCGAACCGCAGCACGCTGCGCCACAGGCCGCGGCCCTCGGCCGGCAGCAGCAGTGCCCGCGCCTGGTCCAGCCGTCGCCGCCGCGACAACGCCCCGCGCCAGACCGCCTGGGCGTCGTCAGTGACGTCGCCCAGTTCCGTGCCAGGTCGGGCGTAGCGCGCCAGCTCCACCGTGGCCACCACGCGGCCGAGCGCCTCGTTCTCGTCCGGGGTCAGGTAGGCCGCACGCCCGATCTGGCGCGACGCCTGTCGGGGGGTGGCCCCGTCCGGTGGGACGTAGCCGATGTCCTGCAGTCGGAGCAGCAGTGACTGCCACTGGGCCTCGACCCGGTCGGCGTCGTCGCGCGCCGCTCGAGCAGACCTCCGCCGCGCCAGCCAGGCACCGAACGGGACGGCTGACACCGCGAGCACCGCGACCAGGACCGCGAGCAGGGCCAGCGCGTTGTCGGACACGAACCGCACGATCGAGAAGCCACCGGTGTCAGCGCCACCCAGCCCGCCGGTGTCGGTGAGGTCTCGGGTGGGCGCCGCGGACGGGGCTGCGCTCGAGGTGGGCGTCGTCGCGCTCGGCGTCGGGCTCGCGGTCGCAGCCGGGTCCGTGGGCTCCAGGCTGTAGTCGGGAGCGGCGTTGCTCTGGGTCGCGGGGGTGGGCTCGAAGCGCACCCAGCCGAGCTGGGGGAAGTACAGCTCCGGCCACGCGTGCGCGTCGCTGACCCGCACGACGCGCTCGTTCCCGTCGGGCACCCCGGGCAGGAAGCCCACCGCCATCCGGGCCGGGATGCCGGCTGCGCGCGAGAGCATGATCATCGCGGTGCTGAACTGCACGCAGTAACCGCGCTTGGTCTCCAGGAACCGGGACAACGGGTCCGCGGGGAGCGTGCCGTCGTCCTCGGCGAGGTCGAGCGAATAGGTGAACTGCGAGCTGCGCAGGTACGCCTGCACGGAGCGGGCCACCTCCAGTGCGGAGTCACCGTCGTCGGTGAGCTCGGCGAGCAGCGCCCGCACCTCGTCCTCGGAGCGCCGGTCGACCTCGAGGGTGGCGCGGTCGATACCGAGCAGGTCGGGATCGTCCTCGGTGGCGAACTGCTCGACCTGCGGATCGAGCTCGACGAACTCGGCCGAGTACGAGCCGACGGGGGCGGTGACCTGCACGACCCCGCCGACGGTGACGTTCCACGTGCCGTCCGCGAACGACGTCTCGACCGTGCCGGCCGGCAGGGCGACCTGGGGAACCCCGACCGTGTTGTCGGTCACCTCGAGGCGTTCGACGCGCCGCGGCACGTCCGGCCCGGCGAGCGGCGGCGGGATCTGGCCGTCGATCGGGACGAAGGCGAACTCCTGCGAGGCCTGCCACTGCCCCCGGCGGTAGCTGTCGAGGATCCCGACCCGCAACGGCTGGAGCTCGTCAGAGCTCGTGCGGAACCGCAGCACGGGTGCGTCGGACCGGCTCTCGAGGTCACGGGCGATGTCCACGGTCGACGACAGCTGCACGTTCGACCCGGGTCCGCCACCGCGAGCGTCACTGCTCTGGCCGAGCCCGTCCGCGATGAACGTCGTCGGCAGGTGGGGCACCAGGGCGGGCACGACGACCGCGGCCGCGAGGGCGGCCACCCCGACGATGCGGCCCGTCGTCGTGAACGCGGTCTCCGGATCGGCACCTGCCCGCCCGGCCGTGCCCGGAGCCGACGTGCCCCAGGCGCGCAACGAACCCACGGACTGCCGGCCCATCAGGGCCAGCCAGCACAGCGCCGCCGGGACGGCATACCACGCCGCCAACCCGTCACCGGAGTTGGTGGCGGACCCCAGGAAGGCCGACAGCAGGGGGATGCCGGCCAGCGCGGGGCTGCGGTACGTCACCCCGATCGCGTCGACCGCCAGCGCCGTGAGCCCGACGAGCAGGCTGATCGCGAGGATCGTGCCGCGGTCGGACGGAGCCGGCGCCGACGAGATGGTCACCGTCTCCAGGGCCTGGGTCAGCAGGATGCCGAACGCCTGCCCGGTCTCCGTGGTCGGCACGAGGTCGGCCCACAGGTGCCCGCGGCCGTGGAGCAGCGCCGCGGCGTACACCAGGGCGGTGCCCTGGCCGACCACGACGAGGGGCCGCTGGGACGTCACGCGGCGCAGCCCCATACCGGTGACTGCCACGACGAGCACGAGGACGACGCTCGGGCGGAACCACGTGCCCGGCGTGAACAGGGTCGTCACGGGCAGCGTCACCGCGATGGTCGCGAGTGCCGCGAGGAGTGCCTCGACGGGCCTGGTCCGGTTCACCGGGCCCCCACGGCAGGCGCTCCGACGAGTACTCCCCAGGCGACTGGTGGTGTCGTCTGGCCGTCGACGACGGTGGCCACCCACCCCGAGGAGCGCAGTCCGGCGACGGTCGTCTCCGCCAGGGTGGTGTCGGCGTCCGACCCGGCGCGCTGCCGACCCGTGAAGGCTCGGGGGTCGATGACCATCGCCGCTCCGGTCGACCCGGGCTGGCGCAGGGCGGCGAGCGTGCGAACGTCGGTGTCCCCGAGCGGGCCCCCGATGTACACCACCAGGCCCCCCTGCGAGGTCAGGACGCTCGCGGCATGCAGCACCGCGCGCAGGCTGTCGTCGGACCGCAGGGTCACCCGCGCCAGCGTCTCCAGCCCGGCGTCGTGGGACTCGTCGTGGTGGATGCCGGTGTCGGAGCCGGGGTCGGCGGTGACCAGGTGCACGGCGTACCCGGCGTCGACGACGTGGGCCGTGACGGAGGCCGCCATGGTGACGCACCACTCCAGCGAGCTGCTGCGCCCGGTGCCCCCGTGGCCGCTCCTCCGTGAGTCGAGGATGACGACGGCTCGACGTTTCGCGGGCCGGTCCTCCTGGCGCACCATGAGCTCGCCGGTGCGTGCGGTCGCGGGCCAGTGGATGCGGCGCAGGTCGTCGCCGTCGCGGTACTCGCGCACGGTCTGGTCGTCCTCACCGTGGAGCGCGACCATGTGGGGCACCGACCCCTCCGAGCCGATGCCGCTGCCCAGGGACCGCGCGCCCGGCAGAGGGAGGACCCGGGGGAGCACGACGACCTCGGCGTCGCCACTGACGGCGGCGCTGCGCAGCGTGAGGCCGAACGGGTCCCGAACCCGGATGCCGAGCGGACCGATGCGGTGGACGCCCCGGCTGTGCGAGCGGACGGTGTACTGCACCTCCTGAGACTCGCCGGGGCGCAGTGAGGGCAGCACGAACCGTGGCCGGTCACCGAGCGCGTAGTCGATGGACTCCTCGGCCATGACGACCGGGGATGCCGTCGCCTCACCGTTGCGCACCCGCACCGTCACCACGGCGCGTTCGTCGATGGCGATGCGGGCAGGCACCGCGGTGCGCACCACCTCCAGCTCGAGGCCGTGGCGTCTCACGAGGAACAGGGCCATCGCGACCAGCGCGATGAGCAGCACGCCGATGCGCGTCACGTCGGGCTGGCCGAGGAGGATGCCGGTCGCCAGCAGCACCACGGCCGCGCCGACGAACGAGGCACCTCGGGTGGTCAGGGACCGACGGACGGCGTTCACCGGGGCCTCAGCGGGTCGGGGCCGGCACCCGGACGCGCTGGAGCAGGTCACTCACGACGTCGGCGGTGCTCCGGTGGGCCATCTGGGTCTCGCCGGTCGGGATGAGTCGGTGGGCGAGCACGGCGACGGCCACCTGTTGGACGTCGTCGGGCAGCACGTGGTCGCGTCCGGCCAGCGCGGCGTGGGCCCGCGAGGCCCGCAGGAGGTGGATCGTGGCCCGGGGCGAGGCGCCGAGGCGCAGGGCACTGCTCGAGCGGGTCGCGTGCGCGAGGTCGACGAGGTACTGGCGCACCGACGGTGAGGCGTGCACCTCGCGGACGGCCCGGACCATCGCGGAGACTGTCGCCGCGTCGGTGACCGGTTGGAGCGCCTCGAGGGGTGAGACCCCGCCATGCAGGTCGAGCATGTCGAGCTCGGCCCGGGCGGAGGGGTAACCCATCGAGATGCGCGCCATGAAGCGGTCGCGCTGGGCCTCGGGGAGCGGGTAGGTGCCCTCCATCTCGATCGGGTTCTGGGTGGCCATGACGATGAACGGGCGGGGGAGCGCGTAGGTCGTGCCGTCGACGGTGACCTGGGCCTCCTCCATCGACTCCAGCAGGGCGCTCTGGGTCTTGGGTGAGGCGCGGTTGATCTCGTCCCCGACGACGACGTTGGCGAAGATCGCGCCGGGGCGGAACTCGAAGTCCCGTACGTCCTGGTTGAACACCGAGACGCCGGTGATGTCGCTCGGCAGCAGGTCCGGGGTGAACTGCACACGACGCACCCGACAGTCGATGGTGCGGGCGAGGGTCTTGGCGAGCAGGGTCTTCCCGACGCCGGGGACATCCTCGATGAGCAGGTGCCCCTCGGCGAGCAGCACGGTGATCGCCGTGCGGACGACGGCCTGCTTGCCCTCGATGACCGAGTTCATCGCGGCGGCGAGCGAGGCCGACACCTGGAGCACCGTGTCGAGGGAGGCGCCGCGCGTGGGCCCTACCGCGGTGTCGTCGTCCTGTGCGGTTCGTCGATGGTCGTCCAGCTCGCTCACGGTGGTCCCTTCGTCGTCGGTGTCCGCCCAACGATCGGTGTGTGGTCTTCGGTGCCCTCGATCCTGCCTCACGAGGCGGCGCCGTGGGAGGGGCCTGCACGCTCCCGCCCGCTCCCCGGCACAAGGTTCGACACGCGCGACGGCGAGTTGCCGCCGGGTCGACCTCTGACTCCGGATGCCGTGTCGGCTTGGGTCGGTGGAAGCCCTCCACTTTGCACCACCGTTGATGACCTGCAGAAATGTCCGAGATTCGCACGATTGGACCGCAAAGTCGGGGTGATGTGGAGCGCTGGTGGAGTAATGTGGGGGAATCCGGTGAGTCCGGGGGCGTAACGACGGGTCGAGGAGGTGGCGCCAGTGCAGGAGTTCCTGGGCACCCACACGCCCCGGCTCGACGAGAAGGGCCGGCTCTTCCTCCCGGCGCGCTACCGCGCTGACCTCTCCGAGGGACTGGTCATCACCACGGGGCAGGAGAACTGCCTCTACGTGTTCCCCACCGCGGAGTTCCACCGCATCTCCGCCCAGATGGCGGCCGCGCCCAGCTCGTCGAAGAACGTGCGCGACATCGTGCGCGTGTTCCGCGCTCGTGCTCACTCCGACACCCCGGACCGCCAGGGCCGCGTCACCATCCCGGCCCCGCTGCGCAGCTACGCCGGCCTGGACCGCGAGTGCACGGTCATCGGCAACGGCAGCCGCCTCGAGGTCTGGGACACCGCCCGGTGGGAGGCCTACCTCGACGAGGTCATGCCGGCCTACTCGACGTACTCGGTCGAGACCGAGGAGGCGGTCCCCGGACTCTGACCCGCAGCGCGCACCGACCCGACCGCCGGCCTCCAGCCGACCCGATCCCGACACGACTTCCCCCGTGCCGGGCCCGGATCGGATGGGGACCAGCAGCCGGGTCGACCAGCACCACCACCCACCACCCCACGACCACCACCACCCCAGCACCGCCGACCCGAAGGACCACGATGAGCAGCGCAGGAGATGCCGCCGAGCGGCACGTTCCGGTGCTGCGGGACCGCATCGTCGACCTCCTCGCACCGGCGCTGTCCGCGCAGGGTGCGGTGTGCATCGACGGCACGCTCGGGATGGGTGGCCACGCCGAGGCGATCCTGGAGCGGTGCCCGGCCGCCCGGGTGATCGGGGTCGACCGCGACGAGGAGGCCCTGGCGCTCGCCGGTGAGCGGCTGGCCCGCTTCGGTGACCGCTTCCTCGGTGTCCACGCCGTCTACGACGAGATCGCCGACGTCGTCGCCGAGCACGCCGACGGTGTCGCACACGGCATCCTGTTCGACCTCGGCGTCTCCTCGCTCCAGCTCGACGAACCGGAGCGCGGCTTCGCCTACCGCCACGACGCGCCGCTCGACATGCGGATGGACCAGTCGACCGGCATCACCGCGGCCGAGGTGCTCAACACGTACTCGCACGGCGAGCTCGCCCGCATCCTCAAGACCTACGGCGAGGAACGCTTCGCCGGACGCATCGCCTCCGCCGTCGTTCGCGAGCGCGAGAAGGAGCCGTTCACCACCTCGGCCCGGCTCGTCGAGGTGCTGCGCACCGCCGTCCCGGCCGCCTCGCAGCGCAGCGGCGGCCACCCGGCCAAGCGCACGTTCCAGGCCCTGCGCATCGAGGTCAACGCCGAGCTCGCGGTCTGGGAGCGTGCGGTCGCCGCCGCCATCGACGTCCTGTCGCCGGGTGGGCGCATCGCGGTGCTGTCCTACCACTCGCTCGAGGACCGCATCACCAAGCAGGCATTCGCCCGGGGAGCGCACAGCCGCACCCCGGCCGGGATGCCGGTCGAGCTGCCCGAGCTCGCGCCCTACCTGCGGCTGCTCACCCGGGGAGCGGAAGTGCCGGACGACCAGCAGCAGCAGGACAACCCCCGATCCGCCTCGGCCCGGCTGCGGGCCGCCGAACGACTCACGCCCTCGAACGGAGCATCAGCATGAGCCAGCTCGCACCGGCCAGGCCGCTTCCGCGCACCAGCCCTCGCCGGGCCACCGCGGCGGCCCCTCGCCAGCTCAAGGTGGTGGCGCCACCGGAGGTCCGCGGCAACGGCGCGTTCCTCGCCCTGTGCGTCGCGCTGCTCCTCGGGGGCTTCGTCGCCGTGCTCATGCTCAACACGGCCATGGCCAAGGGGTCCTACACGCTGCGCGACCTGCAGCACCGGTCCGACGAGCTCACCGACCACCAGGACTCGCTGCGCCACGCGCTGGATGCCGTGAGGGGTCCCGGGCCGCTCGCGAAGCGGGCCCGTGAGCTCGGCATGGTGCCCGCCGCGACGCCCGTCTTCCTGCGACTGTCCGACGGCGCCGTGCTCGGCGTGGCGGACCCGGCCCCGCAGGACAGCACGTTTAGCGTGGTGACCGAGACGGCTGCGCCACCGCCGACGGTCGCCGTCCCGAAGGCCGGCACCACCGCCAGCACGCCGCCGACGCCCACGCCCACCACGACGGAGAGCCCGTGACGCAGCGCAGGACGCCACCGCCCTCCGGGCGTGGGCGGCCCGGTGCTGCCCCGGCACCCCGGCGCACCCCGGCGCCCGGGCGCACGCCGACGACCCGTCGCACGCCGACGGCCGGGCCCAAGCCGACGGCCAGGCCCAAGGCGGCAACCCGTCGCGTGCCGGCAGCACCCCCGACCACCCCCGTGGCCAACCCGCGTCGCCGGATGCGCTTCCTCACGGTGGCGAGCCTGTTCGTGCTCAGCGTCTTCGGTGCCCAGCTCGTGCGCATCCAGGGCTTCGACGCGCACGCCGTGGCCGAGGAGGCCCAGAGCAAGCGCGCCGCCGCCCAGATCATCCCGGCGATGCGCGGCCGGATCCTCGCCGCGGACGGCACCGTGCTGGCCGCGAGTGCCGTGCGCGAGGTCGTCGTCGCTGACCAGCAGGCCGTGTGCACCTTCGGCACGAAGAAGGACACGTGCAACCCCGAGACCTCGGCGCAGGCCGTGCAGCAGGCGGCGACCGAGCTCGCACCGCTGCTCGGCACCACGGTGGCCGAGCTCGTGCCGACGCTGACCGGGAGCAAGCGCTACGTCATCCTCAGCCGCGACATCACCCCGGTGACGTGGAACGCGATCTCCGACCTCGGCATCCCCGGCATCTACCGCGACCGCCGCGAGACCCGCTCCGAGCGCATCTACCCGCAGGGCACGACCACCGCAGCCCTGGTCGGGTACGTCACCGCCGACGGCGAGCCCGGCGGTGGGGTCGAGCTCATGGTCAAGGACCACCTCGAGGGCACCCCCGGCAGGCAGACGTTCGAGCAGGGCCGTGACGGCACGATCATCCCGGTGGGGGAGAGCTCGCTCGTCCCGGCCGTCGACGGCAACGACGTGACGCTCACGATCAACTCCGGCCTGCAGTGGTACGCCCAGAACTCCCTGGCGGCACGGATCAGGGACACGGGGGCGAAGTCGGGCACCGTCGTCATCATGGACGCCAAGAACGGCAACCTGCTGAGCGTCGCGTCCTACCCCACCTTCGACCCGAACACCGACGTCGGCAAGAAGGGCGCCAAGCTCGGCAACGTCGCCTTCTCCGACGTGTTCGAGCCGGGGTCGACGTCGAAGATCATGACCATCGCCGCCGCGCTCGAGGAGGGCACGGTGACACCGTCGACGCCGGTCATCATCCCCAACCGGCTCACGCGCTTCGACGCGTCCTTCAAGGACAGCCACGACCACCCCACCCTGTACCGCACGGTCGCCGGCACCCTCGCCGAGTCGAGCAACATCGGCACGGTCCTCGTCAGCGAGACGATGACGTCGAAGACCCTCGAGTCCTACTTCCGCAAGTTCGGCCTCGGCCAGCGCTCCGGGACCGGCTACCCGGGGGAGGCCAAGGGCCTGCTCTCACCGTCCGAGACGTGGAGCGGGACCCAGGCCAAGACGGTCGCCTTCGGGCAGGGGCTGTCGGTCACGGCGATCCAGGCCGCATCGGTGTTCCAGACCATCGCCAACGGCGGTGTGCGGGTCGCCCCCCGGCTCGTCGAGAGCCTCACCGCCGCAGACGGCACCGTGACACCGACCCCGAGGTCGGCGACCACCCGCGTGGTGTCCGAGCAGACCGCGAACGACGTGAGCAAGATGCTCGAGGGTGTGGTGAGCGGCGAGGGCACCGCCCAGGAGGCCATGATCCCCGGCTACCGGGTGGCCGGAAAGACCGGGACGGCCGACTACTACGACGTCGCTGCCAAGAAGTACAGCGGACGCACCGCGAGCTTCATCGGGTACGCACCGGCCGACGACCCGCAGATCGTCGTCGCCGTCATCGTGCACAAGCCGATCCAACCGTTCTTCGGTGGCCCCGTCGCCGGGCCGGTGTTCAAGGACGTCGCGACCTACGCGCTGCAGGAGCTGAAGATCCCGCCGACCGGCGCGAAGCCCGCCGAGATCACCATCAAGGTCTCCCCGGAGGAGGCGCTCGCCGACCCGACCCTGCTGCGCGACGGCCGCAAGCGCAGCGCCGGGTAGGGTGCTGCGACGTGGCCGTACCTCGACCGACAGCGCTGCGCAGCACCTCGATCCGAGCCCTCGCGGACCTGCTCGGAGCACCCGCAGCCGACCTTCCGGACGTCTGCGTCACGGGTGTCACCCTCGACTCGCGCTCCGTGCTGCCGGGGGACCTCTACGCAGCCCTCCCGGGCGCGCGAGCCCACGGCGCCGACTTCGTCGCGGCCGCCGCGGCATCCGGAGCGCTCGCCGTGCTCACGGATGCCGTCGGGGCGCGCCGGGTGCGGGACTCCTCGGTCGACCTGCCCCTGCTCGTGGTCCAGGAGCCGCGGGCCGTGCTCGGGTCGGTCGCGGCCCGGGTCCTCGGCACCGACCACCTCACGCTGCGCATGCTCGGCATCACCGGGACCAACGGCAAGACGACCACGGCCTACCTCGTGCACTCGGCGCTCACCGCACTCGGTGAGGGCACCGGGCTCATCGGCACCGTCGAGACGCGCATCGGCGACGAACGACTGGGCAGCGTGCGCACCACGCCCGAGGCCCCAGAACTCCACGCGGTCCTGGCGGTGATGGCCGAGCGGGGCCTGCGCACCTGCGTCATGGAGGTCTCGAGCCACGCCCTGGCACAGCACCGGGTCGACGGGGTGGTCTACGACGTCGTGCTCTTCACCAACCTCAGCCAGGACCACCTCGACTTCCACGACGGGATGGACGACTACTTCGCGGCGAAGGCGTCGCTGTTCACCCCGCAGCGCGCCCGGCGCGGGCTGGTCTGCGTCGACGACGACTGGGGGCGGCGCCTGGCCCGCGAGGCCGGCATCCCCGTCGAGACGATCGCCACGGTCCACGCCGGGGCGGCACGTGACGGAGCACCCGAGGCGACCTGGCTGATCACCGTCGACGACGCCGATCCGGCAGCCTTCCGGCTCACCGGCCCCGGGGTCGACCTCCACCTGAGGTCGAGGCTGCCGGGCGACTTCAACGTCACCAACACCGCCATGGCGGCCGCTGCGCTCGTCCTGCTCGGCGAGGACGCCGCGGCCGTCGGTGCGGCCGTGCTCACCGACCCGCACGTCCCGGGCCGCATGGAGGCGGTCGCAGGGCCCCGGGGCGCCCCGCGCGCCCTCGTCGACTACGCCCACACCCCCGAGGCGATCCGCGCGGCCCTGACCGCGCTGCGCCCGAGCACCCCGGGGAGCCTGGTCGTCGTCACGGGCGCCGGGGGTGACCGCGACCGCGACAAGCGGCACGCCATGGGGACCGCCGCGGCCGAGGTCGCCGACCTCGTCGTCGTCACCGACGACAACCCGCGGTCGGAGGACCCGGGCACGATCCGCGCCGCCCTGCTCGAGGGGGTGGCTGCCGCGCGCGCTGCGGGGCGCCACGGCATCCGGGTCCTCGAGGTCGGTGACCGGCGGCAGGCGATCCGCGAGGCCGTGGCTGCGGTGTGGGGACAGGGTGAGTCGGCCACCGTCGCCGTCGTCGGCAAGGGTCACGAGAGCGGCCAGGAGATCGCGGGCGTCGTGCACCCCTTCGACGACCGGGCCGAGCTCGCCCAGGCCCTGCACCTCGCGGCGTCGGGGACCCCCGAATGATCGCGCTCACCATGGCCGAGGTCGCGCAAGCCGTCGGTGGGGCCGTCGTCGCGCCGGCCGGCGTCGACCCGCACACGCTCGTCGTCGACGGCCCCGTCGTCACCGACTCGCGTGAGGCCGGGCCCGGCGGGCTGTACGTCGCCCGGGTCGGCGAGCAGGCCGACGGCCACGACTTCGTGCCGGATGCCGTGGCCCGGGGAGCCGTCGCCGTGCTCGCCACGCGGGCGGTGGACGGCGTCGCGTGCGTGGTCGTCGACGACACCCAGGACGCCTTCGCCGCCCTGGCCAGGGAGGTCGTGCGGCGCAGTCCCGACCTGCAGGTCATCGGCATCACCGGCTCGTCGGGCAAGACGAGCACCAAGGACCTGCTCGGCACCGTGCTCGCCACGGCCGGGCCCACGGTCGCCCCGGTCGGGTCCTACAACTCCGAGGTCGGAGTGCCGCTCACGGTGTGTCGGGTCGCCGCCGACACCCGGTACCTCGTCGTCGAGATGGGGGCCCGGGGCATCGGCCACGTCGAGTACCTCACGAGGATGGCGCCCCCACGGATCGGGGTGGTGCTCAACGTCGGAACGGCGCACGTGGGGGAGTTCGGGGGCCGGGCCGCGATCGCGACCGCCAAGTCCGAGCTCGTCGCGGCGCTGCCGTCCGACGGCCTGGCCGTGCTCAACGCGGACGACCCGGCCGTGCGCGCCATGTCGGCCGTCACGACCGCGCGCGTCGTCCTCGTCGGCGAGGCGGACGACGCGGACGTGCGGGCCGGCGACGTCGTCCTCGACGACGGGGGCCGGGCCTCGTTCACCGTCCACACGCCGTCCGCAACCCGCGCCGTGGGCCTGGGCCTGGTCGGCCGTCACCACGTCGGCAACGCGCTCTCGGTCATCGCCGTCGCCACCGAGCTCGGGATGCCGCTCGACGCGGTGTGCAGCGCCCTCGAGGCCGCCCGGCCGGTGAGCCGCTGGCGGATGGAGGTCGTGGAGCGGGCCGACGGCGTGACCCTGGTCAACGACGCCTACAACGCCAACCCCGACTCGATGCACGCCGCCCTCACGGCGCTGGCGCGGATGGGGCGAGGTCGGCGCACGTGGGCCGTGCTCGGCACGATGCTCGAGCTCGGGCCGGAGTCCGAGACCCTGCACGCGCAGGTCGGTGCCGACGTCGTCGACCACGGTGTCGGTGAGCTGCTCGTCGTCGGTGAGGCGGCGGCATCCCTGGCGGTGGGAGCCCGGGACGCGCTCGCGGCGGGCCGCGGTACGGCGACGGCCGTGCGCACCGTCCCCGACGCGGGGGCCGCGGAGGCCCTGCTGCGCGAGGAACTGCGCCCCGGCGACGTCGTGCTGTTCAAGTCCAGCCGTGACGCGGGACTACGGTTGCTCGGTGACCGACTGGCGCAGGACGAGGAGGAGCTGACGTGAGGGCTGTGCTCATCGCCGGCGTCGTGTCGCTCGTCATCGCGCTCCTCGGCACGCCGCTGTTCATCCGCTTCCTCGTCCGCAAGGGGTACGGCCAGTTCATCCGCGACGACGGTCCGACGAGCCACCACACCAAGCGCGGCACCCCGACGATGGGTGGGGCGGTCATCGTCCTGAGCTCGCTCATCGCCTACGGGGTGGCGCACCTCGTCACCGGTCAGAGACCCACCGTGAGCGGCCTGCTGGTGCTCTTCCTCATGACCGGGCTCGGCTTCGTCGGGTTCCTCGACGACTTCATCAAGATCAGGAACCAGCGCAGCCTCGGGCTGCGCTCGGGTGAGAAGCTGGCCGGGCAGACCCTCGTCGCCGTGACCTTCGCGATCCTGGCCCTGCAGTTCCCCAACGACGCCTTCCGCACCCCGGCGTCGACCTCGGTGTCGTTCGTGCGCGACACGAGCCTCGACCTGGCCTTCGCCGGGCCCCTCATCGGGGTCATCCTCTTCGTCATCTGGGCCAACATCATCGTCGCCGGCACCTCGAACGGCGTGAACCTCACCGACGGCCTCGACGGTCTCGCGACCGGCGCCTCGGTCATGGTGTTCGCCGCGTACGTGCTCATCGGCATCTGGCAGTTCAACCAGAACTGCCAGTGGAACCCGGGCACGAAGTGCTACGAGGTGCGCGACCCACACGACCTCGCGATCGTCGCGGCCTGCGGCATGGGGGCCTGCTTCGGCTTCCTGTGGTGGAACGCCTCGCCGGCCAAGATCTTCATGGGCGACACCGGGTCGCTGGCCCTCGGCGGTGGGCTCGCCGGCCTGGCGATCCTCACCCGCACCGAGCTGCTCGTCGTCATCCTCGGGGGTCTGTTCGTCACCATCACGCTCTCCGTCATCATCCAGGTCGCGAGCTTCAAGACGACCGGGAAACGGGTGTTCCGCATGGCGCCCCTGCAACACCACTTCGAGCTGCTCGGCTGGCAGGAGGTCACGATCGTCATCCGGTTCTGGATCGTCGCCGGGCTCTTCGTCGCGCTCGGTCTCGGGCTGTTCTACGCCGAGTGGGTCGTGGGCGCCGGATGAGCGACCGGCTCTCCTCCCTGACCCACCGTGACGCGCCCTGGGCCGGCCTGCGCGTCCTCGTCACCGGTCTCGGTGTCAGCGGCTTCGCGGCGGCCGACGCCCTGCTCGAGCGCGGCGCCCACGTCCTCGTCGTCGACGGCGCGCAGCCGAGCGGGGTGCTCGCGGAACGAGCCCGGATCCTGGACATCCTCGGCGCCGAGCTCGCGTTCGGGCCCGACGCCGTCGCCCGGATGCCGGGCACGCCCCTCGACCTCGTCGTCACCTCCCCGGGCTGGCGCCCCGACCAGAGCCTGCTCGCGGAGGCCGCCGCCACGGGCATCCCCGTCTGGGGGGAGGTCGAGCTCGCGTGGCGGATGCGCCCCGAACACGGTGCCGCCCCGTGGCTGACCGTCACCGGCACCAACGGCAAGACGACGACCGTGCAGATGCTCACCTCGATCCTGCGCGCCGCGGGGCTGCGGGCGTGCAGCGCCGGCAACGTCGGCACGCCGATCCTCGAGGCCGTGGTGCACCCCGAGCCGTTCGACGTCATCGCCGTCGAGCTGTCCAGCTTCCAGCTGCACTGGTCGCACTCGATCGCACCGCAGGCCTCGGCCTGCCTCAACGTCGCGCCCGACCACGTCGACTGGCACGGCTCGCTCGAGGAGTACGCGCTGGCCAAGGGCAAGGTGTACGCGAACACCGAGGTCGCGTGCGTGTACAACGTGCAGGACGAGCGCACGAGGCGACTCGTCGAGGACGCGGACGTCCGCGACGGGTGCCGTGCCGTCGGATTCACGCTCGGGGTGCCCGGGCTGTCCGAGGTCGGGCTCGTCGGCGACGTCCTGGCAGACCGCGCGTTCGTCGAGCAGCGCCGCACCGCCGCTGCCGAGCTCGCGACGCTGGACGACCTCGCCGGGGGCGGCCCGAGTCCGGCTCCACACCTCGTCGCCAACGCCCTCGCGGCGGCGGCGCTGGCGCGCGCCCACGGCGTGCCCGCCGGCGCCGTCCGCGCCGGGCTGCGCGCCTTCGTCCCCGAGCCGCACCGCATCGCCGAGGTCGCGACCGTGGACGGCATCCGGTTCGTCGACGACTCCAAGGCGACCAACCCGCACGCCGCGCGGGCCAGTCTCACGGCGTACGAGAACGTCGTGTGGGTCGCCGGCGGTCTGCTCAAGGGCGCTGACGTCGACGACCTCGTCGAGGCCGCGGCCGACCACCTGCGTGGTGTGGTGCTCATCGGCCGGGACCGGGACGCCATCGCGCAGGCACTGGCCCGACACGCGCCCGATGTCCCCGTCGTCGACATCGACCGCACCGACACTGGTGCCATGGACCTGGTCGTGAGGGAGGCCCGTGCGCTCGCGCACGCGGGAGACGTCGTGCTCCTCGCACCCGCTGCCGCGTCGATGGACATGTTCGCGGACTACGGCGCTCGCGGTGACGCCTTCGCCGGCGCGGTCGGCCGGCTCGCCGCAGGGAAGTAGTCGTGAGCAGCGCGACCGCGCCGGCCCGCGCGAAGAGTGCCCGCGCCAGCACGAGTGGGACCCCCGCAGCCCACGGGGGTGGCTGGTGGGGGCGGTTCGAGTCTCCGGTGACGACGTACTACCTCCTCGTCGGAGTCACCGTCGCCCTCGTCGTCTTCGGACTGATCATGGTGCTCTCGGCCTCGGCCATCGTCAGCATCCAGGAAACCGAGGGTGCCTCGGCCTACTCGATCTTCATCAGCCAGGCGGTGTTCGCGACCATCGGTGCCGTCGCGCTCATCGTCGCCTCCCGGTTGCCGATGCGTTCGTGGCGGGCGTTGGCCTTCCCGATCCTCGCCGTGGGGGTCACGCTCCAGGTGCTGGTGCTCCTCACCGGTGAGAACGTCAACGGCAACCAGAACTGGCTGCGGGTCGGGCCGATCACGGTGCAACCGTCCGAGATCATCAAGCTCGGTCTCGTGCTCGTCGGTGCGCTCGTGCTGTCCAAGAAGCGCCAGCACCTGCACTCCCTCGCTCACGTCGTCGTGCCCTACCTCGTGCCCATCGTCGCGGTCGCCGTGGGGGCAGTGGTTCTCGGGCACGACCTGGGCACCGTGCTCATCCTCGGGGCGATCGTCGCCGGGGTGCTCTTCGCGGCCGGCATCCCGCTGCGCTGGTTCGCCTTCGCCGGGGTGCCGTTCGTCGCGGGGGTCGCGTGGTTCGTCCTCAGCAGCGCCAACCGGTTGAGCCGGTTCGACGTGTGGCTCGGGCGGGACACCGACGAGTTCGGTACCTATCGCCAGCCGCTGCACGGGCGCTACGCCCTCGCCGACGGTGGCTGGCTCGGTGTCGGCCTGGGCCAGAGCCGGGAGAAGTGGGGGCTGCTCTCCGAGCCGCACAACGACTTCATCTTCGCGATCATCGGCGAAGAGCTCGGCCTCCCCGGCTCGCTCGGGGTGCTGGCGCTCTTCGCGGCCCTCGCGCTGGCCTGCTACCGGCTGGTCTCCCGCACCGACGACTTCTTCGTGCGGGTCGCGACGGCCGGGATCATGACCTGGATCATCATCCAGGCCGTCATCAACATCGGAGCCGTCATCAACCTGCTTCCCGTCATCGGGGTTCCGCTGCCGCTGGTCTCCTCCGGTGGGTCGGCGCTCATCACGACGATGTTCGCGCTCGGCATCCTGCTCTCGTTCGCCCGGGCCGAACCGGGCTGCGCCGAGGCGCTGTCGGCGCGACCTTCGGCGATCCGGCGCACCCTGGCCGTGCTTCCCGACGTCGGCCGGCGGCGCAGGGCACGCACGTGACCGCCGCCGCCCCGCGGTCGGTCCTGCTCGCCGGGGGAGGCACGGCCGGGCACGTCTCACCGCTGCTCGCCCTCGCGGACTGCCTGCGCCGCCGCGACCCCGACGTCGCCATCGCCGCGCTGGGCACGGCGGCGGGGCTGGAGGCACGCCTCGTGCCCGAGCGCGGCTACCCCATGCTGGAGGTCCCCAAGGTGCCCCTGCCGCGTCGCCCGTCCGGCGACCTGCTGCGACTCCCGCGCAACCTGCGCCGGGCCGTGCGGGCCGCCGAGGACGCCATCGAGAGCACCGGGGCGCAGGTCGTCGTCGGCTTCGGTGGGTACGTCGCGACCCCGGCCTACCTCGCCGCCCGCCGCCACGGCATCCCCATCGTCGTCCACGAGCAGAACGCGCGCCCCGGGATCGCCAACCGGCTCGGCGCCCGTCTCGCGGCCCGGGTGGGGGTCACCTTCCCCGGCACCGCGCTGCCTCGGGCGACGGTCACGGGGATGCCGCTCCGACGGGAGATCGCGACCCTGGACCGGGCGGCGCACCGCGAGCAGGCGCGCGCGCACTTCGGGCTTACCGACGCCCCGACCGTGCTCGTCACCGGGGGGTCGCTCGGTGCGCAGCGCCTCAACGACGCCTTCGCCGGCGCGGCGGCGGGGCTGTCGGCGCAGGGGGTCCAGGTGCTCCACGTCGCGGGCACGGGCAAGGACTTCGTGCCGCAGGGCGCGACCGGGGCCCCGTACGTCGTGCTCGCCTACTGCGACCGCATGGACCTCGCCTACGCCGCGGCCGACCTCGTCGTGGCCCGCTCGGGCGCCAACACGGTCTGCGAGCTGACGGCCGTCGGGTTGCCGGCCCTCTACGTGCCGCTGCCGATCGGCAACGGGGAACAGCGCCTCAACGCCGCGGCCGTCGTCGCGGCCGGGGGTGGCCTGCTCGTCGACGACGCCGCCGTGACGTCGCAGTGGGTCGGTGACGTCGTGGGCCCGCTCGCGCTCGACCCCGGCAGGCTCGCGGCGATGTCCGCGGCGTCCGCCTCGGTGGGGGAGCGGGGCGGTGACGAGCTGCTCGCCGACCTCGTCCTGGAAGCGGCCGGCGGCTCGCGTCCGGGGGTGACGAGGTGAGCATGGCGCCACTCGCCCCGCGCTTCGACGTCACCGCGCCCGCCGTGCCGCTCGCCGACCTCGGGCACGTGCACCTCATCGCCATCGGGGGTGCCGGCATGTCCGCGGTGGCCCGGCTCCTGCTGGCCCGGGGTGTGACCGTGAGCGGATCGGATGCCGCGGACAGCCCCACGCTGGAGGTACTGCGCTCGCTCGGGGCGCGCGTGCACGTCGGCCACGACGCAGACCACCTGACCGGTGTCGACACGGTGGTCGTGTCGTCCGCGATCCGGGACGACAACCTCGAGCTCGCCGCTGCCCGCACCATGGGTCTGCGGGTGCTGCACCGCTCCCAGGCCCTGGCCTCCCTCATGGCCGGCTCGCGGCGCGTTGCGGTTGCCGGCGCGAACGGCAAGACCACGACGACGTCGATGCTCGTCGTGGCCCTCGAGGCAGCCGGCGCCGACCCGTGCTTCGCGTCCGGTGGCGAGATCGCCCAGCTCGGCACCAACGCCGCGATCGGCTCGGGGGACGCGTTCGTCGTCGAGGCCGACGAGAGCGACGGATCCTTCCTCGCGTACCGCCCCGACGTCGCGGTCGTGACCAACGTGCAGCCGGACCACCTCGACTACTACGGCACGGCCGAGCGGGTGGAGCAGGCGTACACCGAGTTCGTCTCCACCGTGCCCGCCGACGGGCTCGTCGTCGCGTGCTGGGACGACCCCGGGTCGCGCCGCCTCGCCCGGGCGGTCCGGGACCGGGGTCGGGACGTCGTGACCTACGGCTACCGGGCCGGTGCCGACCTGCAGGTGCTGAGCACCGAGCCCGACGGACTGGGCACCCGGTCCCCGTTCGTCGTGGCCGGCGTCGAGCGCATCCTCGACCTCGCGGTGCCCGGTGAGCACAACGTCATGGACGCGTGCGCGGCGTACCTCGCTGCGGTCGAGGGGCTCGGGGCCGCAGCGGATGCCGTGCTGGTGGGCCTCGCCGGATTCGCCGGCGCCCGGCGCCGTTTCGAGGTACGCGGCGAGGTCGGGGGAGTCACCGTCGTCGACGACTACGCGCACAACGCACCGAAGGTCGCGGCCGTCGTCGGCACCGCGGCCGCGCTCGTGCGCCGGGCCGGGACCGGGTCGGTGCGCGTCATCTTCCAGCCGCACCTCTACACCCGCACCCGGGACTTCGCGGCCGAGTTCGCCGCCGCGCTGGCACCTGCGGACCAGGTCGTCCTCCTGGACGTCTACGGGGCCCGGGAGGCGCCGGTCGAAGGCATCAGCTCGTCGTTGATCGGCGACCCGCTGGTGGCGCTGCCGGGGGAGCGGACGGTGCTCGTCGGGACTGCTCGCGACGATGCCGTCGCCGCCGTCGCCGCAGCGGCCGCCCCCGGGGACCTCGTGCTCGTCGTGGGAGCCGGGGACGTCACGGCGCTCGCACCCCTGGTGCTCGCGGCGCTGCGCGCCCGCAGCGGCGGTGAGCCGTCATGAGCCTTCGGACCGAACGGCCGGCAGGTGGGTCCGCGACGTCGTCCGCGGGTCGCTTCCGCGAGCGAGAGCTGGCCAACCGCCGCCGCCCGTGGCGACGGGCGCTCCTCGCACTGGGCGCTGCCGGCGTCGTCGCGGGGCTGGTCTGGGTGCTCGGGTGGAGCACGCTCCTCGGCGTGTCCGACATCGAGGTCTCCGGCGCGACGGGGGCCGAGGCGACCGCGGTCGCCGAGCTCGTGGACGTGCCGACGGGCACGCCCCTGGCCCGTGTGGACACCGAGGCCGTCGCCGAGCGGGTGCGCGAGCAGATCACCGTCGCCGAGGTCTCGGTGAGCCGGTCGTGGCCGAGCACGCTGGCCGTCGACGTCGTGCTGCAAACGCCGGCGATCGTCGTGAAGAACCCTCAGGGTCAACTTGAGGTTGTGGATGCCGAGGGGGTCGCCTTCAAGGTGGTGAGGTCGGCGCCCAAGGGTGTCCCGCTCGTGACGGCCCGTGGATCCCAGGGAGCCACCCGCGAGGCGCTGCAGTCGGCGCTCGCCCTCCTGGACGCCCTCCCGCCCGAGATGGCCGGCCGGGTGTCGGGCATCACGGTGAGCAGCGCCAGCCTCGTGACCTTCGCCCTGGGCAACCGCACGGTCGTGTGGGGCAGCGGTGAGGAGTCGGTGCGCAAGGTCGCCATCCTCACGGCGCTGCTGCCCACCCAGGCCAAGGTCATCGACGTCAGCGCCCCGGACACCCCGGTCACTCGCTGATCGATTCCCACCCGGGGACCGCAGCACGTCATGGTGCGTGTGTGACTCATGGGACTGGTGAGGCGGTTGACCATTCCCGTGGGAGGATTTCCTCAGGGGATGTCGCGACACGCCCGCCGCGTCTTTGCCTGAGGTCGAGGACCGACCTAGCGTCGTGCCATCGAACCGCATCAGAGTGTGACTGTCAACCTTACGTTGAGAGTTTCGCGCCGACACCCGAGCTCAAACCCAGTGGAAGGCCCGCATCGTGGCAGCACCCCAGAACTACCTCGCCGTCATCAAGGTCGTCGGCATCGGCGGCGGCGGTGTCAACGCCATCAACCGGATGATCGAGGTCGGCCTCAAGGGCGTCGAGTTCATCGCGGTGAACACCGACGCGCAGGCTCTCCTCATGAGCGACGCCGACGTCAAGCTCGACGTCGGCCGTGAGCTCACGCGGGGGCTCGGCGCGGGCGCGGACCCCGAGGTCGGCAAGAAGGCCGCCGAGGACCACGCGGAGGAGATCGAGGAGGTCCTGCGGGGCGCCGACATGGTCTTCGTCACCGCGGGCGAGGGCGGCGGCACCGGCACCGGCGGTGCGCCCGTCGTGGCCCGCATCGCCCGGGGCCTCGGCGCGCTGACCATCGGCGTCGTCACGCGACCCTTCACGTTCGAGGGTCGTCGTCGTGCCAACCAGGCCGAGACCGGCATCGCGCAGCTTCGCGAGGAGGTCGACACCCTCATCGTCATCCCGAACGACCGGCTGCTGTCGATCAGCGACCGGGGCGTGTCGATGCTCGATGCGTTCCGCAGCGCCGACCAGGTGCTGCTGTCCGGTGTGCAGGGGATCACCGACCTCATCACCACCCCCGGGCTGATCAACCTCGACTTCGCCGACGTGAAGTCGGTCATGCAGGGCGCCGGATCGGCGCTCATGGGTATCGGCTCGGCGCGCGGTGAGGACCGTGCCGTCCAGGCGGCCGAGCTCGCGATCTCCAGCCCGCTGCTCGAGGCCAGCATCGACGGTGCCCACGGGGTGCTGCTCTCCATCCAGGGTGGCAGCGACCTCGGCCTCTTCGAGATCAACGAGGCCGCCCGCCTCGTGCAGGAGGCCGCGCACCCCGAGGCCAACATCATCTTCGGTGCCGTCATCGACGACGCCCTCGGTGACGAGGTGCGGGTCACGGTCATCGCGGCCGGGTTCGACGGCGGGGCCCCGGCGCGACGCGCCGACGACCGCGCCCTCGGGTCGGTGCAGGGGCGCTCCGCCCCCGCAGCCGCGGCCCCCGTGGCAGCGCCCGCCGCGCAGCGTCAGCCCGCGGCTCCGGTGAACGCCGCCCCGGAAGAGGGCGCCGTCATGACCGAGCAGGCCCAGGCTCCGGTCGAGCCGGCCCGTCCGGTGCAGCCCGTACAGGCACCGCCGCGCACGGTGACCTTCGACGAGAGCGACGACCTCGACGTGCCGGACTTCCTCAAGTAGGTCGCAGCGCAGCACTCCCCGACGAAGCGGGCCGGTTCACGCCGGCCCGCTTCTCGCGTCGCTTGCCTGCTTGGGGAAGTCCGACCCACATCGTGCATGTCCGACCCGCGCGCCTATGGTGGGAGGGTGTTCGCCTGGCATGAGGACCGCAGCGGTGTCGTCCGCGCTGTCACGGATCGCTCGTCGGGCGTGAGCACCGGGGCGTACGCCGGGCTGAACCTCGGCGGTCACGTCGGCGACGACCCCGAGGCGGTGAGCCGCAACCGTGCCTCGCTGGCCGAGCGACTGGGCCGCCCGGTGGTGTACATGGACCAGTGCCACGGTGCCGGGGTCGCCGTCGTCGACTCCGTGCCGGCGACACCGCCGACGTGTGACGCCGTCGTCACCCGCTCGGTCGACATCGCCCTCGCCGTCCTCGTCGCGGACTGCGTCCCCGTCCTGCTGTCCGGGACCGGTGTCGTCGCCGCGGTCCACGCCGGCCGACCCGGCCTCGTCGCCGGCGTCATGCCGGCCACCCTCGAGGTCATGGGCCTGCTCGGCGCAGGACCCATCGACGCCGTCGTCGGCCCATCGGTCTGCGGGCGGTGCTACGAGGTGCCCGAGGGGATGCGAGAGGCCGCTGCCCGGGTGCAGCCCGTGGCGGCGACGGTGTCCTGGACGGGGACGCCCGCCGTCGACGTCGCGGCCGGCGTCGTGGCCCAGCTGCGAGAGGGAGGAGTGGCGGTGCGCTGGGTCCCGGGCTGCACCCGTGAGCGCCACGACCTCTACTCCTACCGCCGCGACGGGCCCACGGGCCGCTTCGCCGGAGTCGTCGCCCGGAGCGCCCCGTGAGCGACCCGGCCACCGCCGCCCGTCAGCGCGAGCTGGCCGCAAACCTCGCCGCCGTCCGTGACCGGATCGACGAGGCCCGACGTGCGGCCGGTCGCACGGACGAGATCGCCCTCGTCGTCGTCACGAAGTTCTTTCCCGCCGGCGACGTCGACCTGCTCGTCGACCTCGGCGTCACCGACATCGGCGAGAACCGCGACCAGGAGGCGGTCGCCAAGGTCGCTTCGCTGAGGCACCGTGACCGGCTGCGCGTCCACTTCATCGGCCAGCTCCAGAGCAACAAGGCCGGCTCCGTCGCGGGGTACGCGGACGTCGTGCAGTCCGTGGACCGCGCCAAGGTGGTGCGTGCCCTCGACCGGGGCGCCACGGCATCCGGCCGGGTCCTGGACGTGACGGTGCAGGTGGCCCTGTCCGACAGCGAGGGCAGGGGAGGGGTGCCCGTCGACCAGGCCCCGGCCCTGGCCGACGTCGTCACCCAGGCGGCCTCGCTGCGCCTTCGCGGGGTGATGGCCGTCGCGCCGCTCGGAGAGGACCCGCGTGCCGCCTTCGCCCGCCTGCGGGAGGTGCGCGACGGCATCCGACGGTCTCATCCCGCGGCCACGTGGATGTCCGCGGGCATGAGCGGTGACCTCGAGGCCGCGGTTGCCGAGGGTGCGACACACCTGCGTGTCGGGTCCGCAATCCTCGGATCTCGGCTGTCCCACCGGTAACTTCGGTCACGATGGACGGCGCCGAATGGGCGGAGCCGACGACCAAGGAGCACTCAATGGCAGGCGCGCTGCGCAAGACGATGGTCTACCTGGGCCTCGCCGAGGACCAGGGTCGCTACGACGACGACTACGACGAGGCCTACGACGACCACGTCGAGCAGGCCGACCACCACGAGCACGCGCCGGAGCGCGCTGAGCGTCGCGGCGCCGAGGTCACGCACCTGCCCACCCGTCACTCGGTGGCGCACGTGGTGAGCAGCCCCGAGGTCGGTGGGCTCTCGCGCATCACGACGATCCACCCGCGCACGTACAACGAGGCGAAGACGGTCGGCGAGAACTTCCGCGACGGCATCCCCGTCATCATGAACCTCACCGACATGAGCGACGCCGACGCCAAGCGTCTCGTGGACTTCGCGGCCGGCCTCGTGTTCGGCCTGCGCGGCTCCATCGAGCGCGTGACGTCCAAGGTGTTCCTGCTCTCGCCCGAGACCGTCGAGGTCAACGCCGAGGAGGGCCCGGTCGTCGCCACCGGCCGAGGCGTCTTCAACCAGAGCTGAGCCCCGGTTGCGGGGATTCGCAGCCGCGTCAGTCACACTCCTGCCATGAACGCGGTGCGTGAGGTCCTTGGTTTCGTCGTCTTCCTGTACTTCCTCGTCCTCATCGGGCGGGTCGTCTTCGACTGGATCAGGATCTTCGCGAAGGAATGGCGCCCACGTGGCGCCGCGCTCCTCGTGGCCGAGCCGGTGTACACGCTGACCGAGCCACCCCTGCGCGCCCTGCGCAAGGTCATCCCGCCGCTGCGCCTCGGCGGCGTCGCGCTCGACTTGTCGTTCATGGTGCTGTTCTTCATCGTCTACATCCTGTTCATCGTGCTCTGAGCGTCCTCACTCACGACCTCGCCTGACGCGGGCGCCCGGCGATCGCGTAGTCTGGGAAGAACCGGCCCCGACCCCGGTCTTCGCGCTGTGCGTGGACGTGGGGGAGGGACGTGACCTGATGTCCCCACCCAGGAGTTGACCATGGCTCTCACGCCCGAGGACGTTCTCAACAAGACGTTCACCCAGACCCAGTTCCGTCGTGGGTACGACGAGCGTGAGGTCGACGACTTCCTCGACGACATCGTCGCCGAGATGCGTCGGATGACCAAGGAGTCCGACGACCTTCGCGGCGAGCTCAACGCGGCCCGCGAGGGCAGCGGGCTGGCTCCCGTCGCGGCGCGCCAGGAGCCCGACACCTCGGCGACCGACCTCGAGGAGCTGCGCTCCAAGAACGCGACCCTCGCGGCGCGCGTCTCCGAGCTCGAGGGCACCCGCAGCGACCTCACGGCCCGCCTCGGTGAGTACGAGGGCAAGAGCGGTGACACCGAGACCCGCAACGCCGAGCTGCAGGGGCAGCTCGCCCAGCTCGAGCACCGGGGTGCCGAGCTCGAGGCCAGGGCAGCGGATGCCGCCCAGCGCGCTGACGAGCTCGAGTCCGCGAATGCGGCGCTGCAGGAGCGCGCCACCGAGCTCGAGGCCCGCGTGGCCGAGCTCGAGGGTCAGCTGGAGGAGAGCCGCGCCGAGCTCGCCGCGGTGCAGGCCGGCCGCGAGCAGGACGCCGTCGCCCGTCAGGACGCCGCCGGCGCGGAGAGCGACGAGAAGATCGCCGAGCTGCGGGCCCGCGCCGAGCAGGCCGAGCAGGAGGCACAGGCCCGGATCGCGGAGGCGACCGCGCGTGCCGAGGCCGCTGAGCGTGAGGCAGAGCAGCGCTCCGCCGCGGCAGCCCAGCGGGGCGAGGCCGACTCCGCCGTCGGTGCCGTCGCCCTGGCCGGGGCCGGGGGCGGCGCCAGCGCCGCCGGTGTCATCGCCCTCGCCCAGCGCCTCCACGACGAGCACGTGGCTGCGGGTGAGGCCCGCCACGAAGAGCTGGTCACCGAGGGTCAGCGTCGTCACGACGAGCTGGTCAGCACCGGTCAGGCGCGTCACGACGAGCTGGTCAGCACCGGTCAGGCGCGTCACGACGAGCTGATCAACACGGCGCAGGCTCAGCACGACGAGCTCATCAGCACCGCGCAGGCCCAGCACGACGAGCTCATCTCGACGGGCACGAGCACCAAGGAAGAGCTCATCTCCACGGCCACGGCGCAGCGCGACGAGATGCTGTCCACCGCGACGGCCGAGCGTGACGAGATGCTGTCCACTGCGACGGCCCAGCGTGACGAGATGCTCAGCACCGCACAGGCACAGCGTGACGAGATGCTCACCGAGGGTCGCGAGCGCAGCACCGGGCTGGTCGCGGAGGCGCAGCAGAAGAAGGCTGCGATCCTCGAGGAGCTCGGGCGGGACCGCGGGCTGCTCGAGCGCAAGATCGAGGAGCTGAGCGGCTTCGAGCGGGACTACCGCTCGCGTCTGCACACGTACATCCAGGGCCAGCTTGCCGAGCTCACGAACACCGGGTCCGACGAGGTGCCCGAGGAGGGCGAGCAGCACGCCGACGCCGTCTCCGAGCCGCAGCCGGAGCACCAGGGCTGACGCCCGCACCGAGGAGGGGCCCGGCCACCGGCCGGGCCCTTCCTCGTCTTCGTGACGGAACTCGCCCGGTACACCGGCGTTTTGTCATTGAGGCCGGAACCCGCACGCCGTATCCTCACCCCCACTGGCAGGGCCGACCACGGCCCGCCGAACCCTCGGGAAGTGGGTACGCATGGTTGCCAACCTGGCAATGTCCGTCGCGAAGCAGGCGGCCGCTGCTGCACGCAAGGTTGTCGGGGGTCAGCCGGCGGCGAGCACGTCGGCGCCTGCCCAGAAGGCGGCACCCAAGGCGACCCCGGCGAAGAAGGCGACCGCCCCCGCGAAGAAGGCAGCGACCAGTGCCGCCCCCGCCAAGAAGGCCCCGGCCAAGAAGGCTCCGGCGAAGAAGGCTCCGGCCCCGGCGACCAAGGCTGCACCGGCGAAGAAGGCAGCCGCCCCCGCGAAGGCGGCGGCGACCAAGGCCGCCCCCGCCAGGAAGGCAGCACCTGCCAGGAAGGCAGCACCTACCAAGAAGGCAGCACCTGCCAAGAAGGCAGCACCTGCCAAGAAGGCAGCACCTGCCAAGAAGGCAGCACCTGCCAAGAAGGCAGCGACCAGTGCTCTGGCCGTGCGCGACGACGAGTCCCCGTGGACGGCCAAGGAGCTGCGTGAGGTGCGCAGCGAGCTCGAGCACGACATCGCGCAGCTGCGCAGTGAGCTTCGTCACGCCGAGAGCGACCTGGTCGACCTCATGCGCGACTCGGGTGACGGCGCGGGTGACGACCAGGCCGACGCGGGGGCCAAGACCTATGAGCGCGAGCAGGAGATCTCGCTGGCCAACAACGCCCGCCTGATGCTCGAACAGACCGAGCACGCCCTCGAGCGACTCGACGACGGGACGTACGGCATCTGCGAGTCCTGCGGCAACCCGATCGGCAAACTTAGGTTGCAGGCCGCTCCTCGTGCGACCCTGTGCATGCCATGCAAGAAGAAGCAGGAACGCCGCTGACCGCGACAGAGCCCTCCGCGTCCACGCCACCTCCGGCCACCCCGGAGGTTCGACGACGGCTGAAGGCCGTGCTGCTGGGCCTCGCGCTCGTCGTGCTCGTGCTCGACCAGGCCACCAAGGTCTGGGCGCTGCAGGCCCTCACGCCCGGCGAGAAGGTCGACCTCCTGGGCTCCGCCATCTCGCTGAACCTCATCCGCAACCCCGGTGCCGCGTTCTCGATCGGTGACGGAGCGACCTGGATCCTCACCGTGGTCTCCATCGTGATCCTCGTGTGGGTCGTGGTGGCGGCCCGCAAGGTCGGCACGCTCGCCTGGGCGGTGGCCCTCGGGCTGTTGCTGGGCGGAGCCCTGGGCAACCTCGTCGACCGGTTCTTCCGGGCGCCGGGGCCGGGCCGGGGGCACGTGGTCGACTTCATCGACTACTTCGGCTGGTTCGTCGGGAACGTCGCCGACATCGCGATCGTCGCGGGCGCCGCGATCATCATGGTCCTCGCCTACCGCGGCACCCCGGTCGCGGGTCCGCCCCACCAGCCGGAGCACGCAGATGTCTGACGCCCGAACCGTCCTCGTCCCCGACGGGCTCGAAGGTGAGCGGGTCGACGCGGCGATCGCCCGCCTGTTCGGCCTGTCCCGCACGCGGGCCGCCGACCTCGCGGCCGACGGTGGCGTGGTCGTCAACACGGCGAGCGTCGGCAAGAGCCATCGGGTCAGTGCCGGTGACGTGCTCGAGGTGACGCTCCCGGCATCCCCGGTGAGCGCGACCCTCGAGGTGGTGGCCGAACCCGTCCCGGGGATGAGCGTCGTCCACGACGACGAGGACATCGTCGTCGTCGACAAGCCGGTCGGCGTCGCGGCGCACCCCAGCGTCGGCTGGACCGGGCCCAACGTCCTGGCGGGCCTGAAGGCGGCCGGCTACCGGATCTCGACCAGCGGGGCCAGCGAACGGCAGGGTATCGTGTCCCGGCTCGACGTGGGCACCTCGGGCCTGATGGTCGTGTGCAAGAGCGAGCGCGGGTACTCGGTGCTCAAGCGCGCCTTCAAGGAGCGGCGGGTCGACAAGACGTACCACACCCTGGTGCAGGGTCTCCCCGACCCGCTCGAGGGCACCATCGACGCACCCATCGGCCGTCACCCGGGCCACGACTACAAGTTCGCGGTCATGGACTCGGGCAAGCACGCGGTCACCCACTACGAGCTGCTCGAGGCATTCCGCTACGCCTCGCTGCTCGAGATCAAGCTCGAGACCGGGCGCACGCACCAGATCCGCGTGCACATGGCGGCCGTGCGCCACCCCTGCGTCGGTGACCTGACCTACGGTGCGGACCCCACCCTCGCGCAGCGGCTCGGCCTGGAACGGCAGTGGCTGCACGCGGTCGGCCTCGGCTTCGAGCACCCCGGATCGGGGGAGTGGGTCACCTTCACGAGCAGCTATCCCGCTGATCTGCAGGGCGCCCTCGACGCGCTCTGAGCGCTGCGCCGACACGGTCGACGACACGCCGAAGGGGTGTCGGCCCGGCGACCTAGGATGGTCGGCGATGTCCTCCGCGAACGATTCCTTCGTCCACCTGCACGTCCACACCGAGTACTCGATGCTCGACGGTGCGGCGCGCATCGGTGACCTCTTCGAGCGTGCCGCCGAGATGGGGATGCCGGCCCTCGCCACGACCGACCACGGGTACCTCTTCGGGGCCTACGAGTTCTGGAAGAAGGCCCAGGGCACGGGCGTCAAGCCGATCATCGGGGTGGAGGCGTACGTCACCCCCGGAACGCACCGCACGGACAAGACCCGCGTCAAGTGGGGCGATGAGCGCTCGCGCCCCGGCGACGACGTCTCGGGGTCGGGCGCGTACACGCACATGATCCTGCTGGCCAGGGACAACGTCGGGCTGCACAACCTGTTCCGGATGGACTCGCAGGCCTCGCTCGACCAGGTCTGGGCGAAGTGGCCGCGCATCGACCGCGAGCTGCTCGACCAGTACGGCAAGGGCCTCATCGCCACCACCGGCTGCCCGTCCGGCGAGGTCCAGACGCGGCTGCGACTGGGCCAGTACGACCAGGCCAAGCAGGCGGCATCCGACCTGCGTGACCTGTTCGGGGCCGAGAACTTCTTCTGTGAGCTGATGGATCACGGCCTCGACATCGAGCGCCGCGTGCAGAAGGACCTCCTGCGGCTGGCCCGTGAGCTCGGCCTGCCCCTGGTTGCGACGAACGACCTGCACTACACGAGCCCCGAGGACGCCAAGGCCCACTCGGCCCTGCTGTGCGTGCAGTCGGGATCGACGATGATGGACCCGAACCGGTTCAAGTTCGACGCCGACGACTTCTACCTCAAGAGCCCGGCTGAGATGCGCCACACCTGGCGTGAGCTGCCCGAGGCCTGCGACAACACGCTGCTGATCGCCGAGATGTGTGACATCTCGTTCACGGTCGACGAGGGGCGCTACATGCCCCAGTTCCCGTGCCCGCCGGGGGAGAACGAGGCGAGCTGGTTCGTCAAGGAGGTGCAGCGCGGGCTGCACGACCGCTTCCCCGCCGGCATCCCCGACTACGCCCAGAAGCAGGCTGAGTTCGAGACGGACGTCATCGTCTCCAAGGGGTACTGCTTCCCGCCCGAGACACCGGTTCTCATGGGTGATGGTGGGTGGAAGGCGATCAGCGATGTCGTGGAGGGCGACGTCGTGACCTCGGTCGACACCCACGCCCTGCGCGGACGCAACGCGATCGTCGAGAAGGTCCTGACACGTTCGGTGTCGGAGGACCTGCACGTCATCCACCCGTACGGTCAGGCCTTTCCGCTCAAGGCCACTGCCGAGCACCCCTTCCTGGTGGCTCACCGCGGGTGGGTGGAGGCCAAGGACGTGCGGCCCGGCGACGAGGTGCTCCTGCCTCAGCCAGAGCGCGCGGTCTACCAGGACCTCGACGTCGTGGCCCTGATGGAGGCTGCTGGGTGGACCATCGGACAGTCGCCGGACGGTCGAGTCCACCGCATGGGGGCAGGTCTCAAGCGTGCGGCCCGCCCGAACGTCGGCACCCTGCCCTCGAAACTGGAGTGGTCCACGGATCTGCTGTGGTTGTTCGGGTTGTGGGTTGCGGAGGGGCATCTCTACGACCCGGAGGGAGGCGTCAACCCGGCACAGATCGGGTGGACGCTGCACGAGGACGAGCCCGCCGTGCAGCGACTCTGCCGCGTCATCGACGACCTCGACCTCGGCACCGCGCGCGTGTATTCGAAAGCCTCGCCGTCCGTGCCGGGGCATCACGGGGTCGTCGTCATGCTGACGAACCACCCGTTGGCGCTCGTGCTGACGAGGCTCTTCGGCTCAGGGGTCCGCAACAAGCGCGTCCCCGAATGGGTGCTCTCGACCCCGGACGAAGGGCTGCGGGCATTCGTGAGGGGCTGGCACGAGGGTGACGGTCATGTCGACGCTCGCGGCAAGTGGATGGTGACCACCGTCAACGACGTCCTGGCGCGGCAGCTGCGGTCCATCCTGTTGTCACTCGGTCAGTGGTGCACGCTGCAGCGCTCTCCCAGTCAACGGTCCTACAAGGTGCTGTGGGTGCCGCAGTCGCAGAAGCAGCCCTACAACGCCCGTTGCGTGGACGGTCGATGGTGGGTTCGGGTGCGAGCGGTGTCTCGAGAGGCGTACTCGGGGACGGTGTTCAACCTCACGGTGTCCGGTGACCACACCTACGTCGCCGAGGGCGTCGCGGTGCACAACTGCGGCTACTTCCTGGTCGTCGCCGACTTCATCACCTGGGCCAAGAACAACGGCATCCGGGTCGGCCCGGGTCGTGGCTCGGGTGCGGGGTCGATGTGTGCGTACGCGATGAAGATCACCGACCTCGACCCGGTGCCCCACGGCCTGATCTTCGAGCGGTTCCTCAACCCCGAGCGCCCCTCGCTGCCCGACTTCGACGTCGACTTCGACGAGCGCCGGCGCGGTGAGGTGATCCGCTACGTCACCGAGAAGTACGGCAGCGAGCGCGTCGCGCAGATCGTCACGTACGGCACGATCAAGGCCAAGCAGGCCGTCAAGGACGCCGCCCGCGTGATGGGCCACCCCTTCGCGGTCGGCGAGCAGCTGACCAAGGCGATGCCCCCGGACATCATGGGCAAGGGCGTGCCCCTGTCGAAGATGTACGACGAGACCCACGACCGCTACGGCGAGGGCAAGGAGTTCCGCGACCTCGTCGCCGGCGAGCCGCACCTGCAGGAGGTCGTCGAGACCGCCAAGGGCCTCGAGGGCCTCAAGCGCCAGTGGGGAGTGCACGCGGCCGGCGTCATCATGAGCAGCGAGCCGCTCATCGACGTCATCCCGATCATGCGCCGCCTTCAGGACGGGCAGGTCATCACCCAGTTCGACTACCCGAGCTGTGAGTCTCTCGGCCTGGTCAAGATGGACTTCCTGGGCCTGCGCAACCTCACCATCCTCGACGACGCCATCGCCAACGTGCAGTCCAACCGTGGCGAGGAGATCGACCTCGACGCGCTGTCCAAGGACATGACCGACCGCGCCACCTTCGACCTGCTGGCCCGCGGGGACACCCTCGGGGTGTTCCAGCTCGACGGCGGCGGCATGCGCACCCTGCTCAAGCTCATGCAGCCGGACAACTTCGAGGACATCTCGGCGGCGCTCGCGCTCTACCGCCCCGGGCCGATGGGTGTGAACGCCCACACCAACTTCGCCCTGCGCAAGAACGGCAAGCAGGCGCTCATCCCGCTCGACCCCCAGCTCGAGGGCAAGCTCCAGCCCGAGATGGTGTCCGCGCTCGAGCCGATCCTCGGCACGACCTACGGCCTGGTGATCTACCAGGAGCAGGTCATGGAGATCGCGCAGAAGCTCGCGGGCTACTCCCTCGGCAACGCCGACCTGCTCCGGCGAGCGATGGGCAAGAAGAAGAAGGAGGTGCTCGACGCCGAGTACGTGCCCTTCTCCGAGGGCATGAAGGCCAAGGGCTTCAACGAGGCGTCGATCGCGGCCCTGTGGGGTGTGCTCGTCCCATTCTCCGACTACGCCTTCAACAAGGCCCACACCGCCGCCTACGGCCTGGTCTCGTACTGGACCGCGTACCTCAAGGCGAACTACCCCGCCGAGTACATGGCGGCCCTGCTCACTTCGGTCGGCGACGACAAGGACAAGTCGGCCCTCTACCTCGGTGAGTGCCGCCACATGGGCATCAAGGTACTGCCCCCCGACGTCAACGACTCCTTGGGGCAGTTCGCGGCGGTGGGCGCCGACATCCGCTTCGGCCTGCAGGCGATCCGCAACGTCGGCCACAACGTCGTCGAGGCGATCATCGCGGCACGAGCGGAGAAGGGGCCCTTCACCTCCTTCCGGGACTTCATGTCCAAGGTGCCGGCGGTGGTGTGCAACAAGCGCACCATCGAGTCGCTCATCAAGGGCGGCGCGTTCGACGGCCTCGGCGAGCCCCGGATGGGGTTGCTGCAGGTCCACGAGGAGTACGTCGACGCGTTCGTCGCGGTCAAGCGCCAGGAGGCGATCGGCCAGGACAGTCTGTTCGGCTCGTTCGGTGACGACTCCGGTGGCGACAGCGGCGGTGACCTCATGGGGCTCGCGAGCGTGCCCGCCGTCGAGTGGGACAAGTCGGCGCTGCTGTCCTTCGAGCGCGAGATGTTGGGCCTCTACGTCTCCGACCACCCGCTGTTCGGGGTCGAGCACGTGCTGAGCCAGCATGCCGACACGCAGATCGCGGCGTTGACTGCTGACGAGGCCGGTCGACCCGAGGGCTCGATGGTCACCATCGCCGGCCTGATCACCGGTCTTCAGGTCAAGCGCACGAAGAAGGGCGACCTGTGGGCGATCGCGACCGTCGAGGACCTCGCGGGCTCGATCGAGTGCCTGTTCTTCCCCAGCGCCTACATGACCGTCGGTCCGATGCTGCGCCAGGACACCGTGGCGGTGGTGCGCGGCAAGATCAACCGGCGTGACGACACCGTCTCCATCTATGCGCAGGAGCTGACCCTGCCCGATGTCAGCGAGGGGCCGCGCGGCCCCGTCGTCGTGACGATGGAGACCGCCAGGGCCACGACCGAACGGGTCGAGGAGCTCAAGAGCGTGCTGACCAACCACCCGGGCACCACCGAGGTCCACCTGCGGCTGGTCAAGCCCGGCCGCGCCGTCGAGATCCGCCTGGACCCGGCCTTCCGGGTCGAGGCGACCGAGGCGCTGTTCGGTGACCTCAAGGTGCTGCTCGGCCCCCGCTGCCTCGCCTGATCCGTGGTCTGGGTGACGCGCCGGTGGACGGCGGGCTACTGGCAGGTAGCGCCCACGAGGATGCCGGAAGTTCGGTGTGTCTTTCCGGCGCGCCACCCGCGGTGCCCCCCTAGGGTGGGGCCCGGTCGACCACCACAAGGAGATCTCACATGAGCAGCACTCAGCGGCGCGTCCTCGGCGCCGGGATCGCGGCAACCGCGATCGCAGCCCTCGTCGCGGGCACACCCGCCCTGGCCGGACCGGGCAAGAAGCCCGCCACCAAGGGCAACCCCAACCTCACGAGCGTGCAGGTCCTGTCGTTCAACGACTACCACGGTCACATCGAGGCCACGGATGGCCCGCTCTCGGCGATTCACGACCCGTCTGCCACTCCTGTCGGTGGTGCCGAGTACCTGTCCACCAAGCTCACCGAGCTGCGCGCGAAGGTCGGCGACAGCAAGAGCCTTACCGTGGCTGCCGGTGACCTCATCGGTGGGTCCCCCTTCCTGTCCGGCCTGTTCCACGACGAGCCGTCGGTCGAGAGCCTGAACGCCATGGGCCTGGATGTCAGCAGCGTCGGAAACCACGAGTTCGACGAGGGCACCGACGAGCTGCTGCGCATGCAGAACGGCGGCTGCCACCCTGTCGACGGGTGTTACTTCCCCGACGAGCCCTACGCCGGTGCCGACTTCCCGTGGCTGGCCGCGAACGTCATCAAGAAGAGCAACGGCAGGACGTTCCTGCCCGGCACGTGGGTCAAGGAGATCTCCGGCACCAAGGTCGGCTTCATCGGCATGACGCTCGAGGGCACCGACCTCCTCGTCAGCCCCG
>JAGNQK010000008.1:0-8569 GCA_017989115.1 Dermatophilaceae bacterium
CCGTGGCCGACGACGACGTCATAGGAGGTTCCGACCGGGATGACGGTCGCCGGCGCCGTCACGACGCCCCCAGCAGGGTGGCGATCTCCTCGGCGACGGCGTCGGGGGTGCGTCCTGCGGTGTCGACGCGGTGGGTCGCGACCCGCTCGTAGACGGGCCGGCGCTCGTTCATCAGGCGCACCCACGACGCCCGAGGGTTGACCGCGAGCAGGGGGCGGCTCTGGTCGAAGCCCACCCGCTTGGAGGCATCGGCGATGCCGACGTCGAGGAACACGACGACCTGCCCGGCGAGCACCTGCTCGGTCAGGGGGTCCACGGGGGCGCCGCCGCCGAGCGCCAGCACACCGTCCTCCTGCTCGACCGCACGGGCCACCTCGGCCCGCTCGAGCTCACGGAAGGTGGGCTCGCCGTCCTCGATGAAGATGTCCGAGATCGAGCGGCCCGCAGCCGCCTCGATCGCGGCGTCGGTGTCGTGCAGCGGCAGCCCGAGCCGTGCGGCCAGCGCCGCCCCGACGGTGCTCTTGCCCGACCCGGGTGGCCCGATGAGCACCACCCGCGGGCTCATTCGTCGTCCCAGGTGCGCATCGAGGCCGGGATCGCGGCCAGGTACGACGCGTGGTTGCGTGCCGTCTCACCGACGGAGTCTCCGCCGAACTTCTCCAGGCAGGCCTCGGCCAGGACGAGCGCGACCATCGCCTCGGCGACGACCCCGGCCGCCGGCACCGCGCAGACGTCGGACCGCTGGTGGATGGCGCGTGCGGGCTCGTCGGAGGCGACGTCGACGGTCTGCAGGGCCCGGGGCACCGTCGAGATGGGCTTCATGGCCGCGCGCACCCGCAGCAACCCGCCGACCGACATGCCGCCCTCGGTGCCGCCGGCCCGCCCGGTGCGCCGGCGGATGACCCCGTCGGGACCTCGCTCCATCTCGTCGTGGGCCACGGAGCCGCGCCGGGTCGCGGTGCGGAAGCCGTCGCCGACCTCGACGCCCTTGATGGCCTGGATGCCCATGAGGGCCCCCGCGAGCCGCGCGTCGAGGCGCCGGTCCCAGTGCACGTGCGAGCCCAGGCCCGGCGGCAGCCCGGTGACGACGACCTCGACCACTCCCCCGAGGGTGTCGCCGTCCTTGTGCGCGGCGTCGACCTCGGCGACCATCGCCGCGGAGCCAGCGGCGTCGAAGGCCCGGACCGGGTCGGCGTCGAGCGCCGCGACGTCGTCAGCGGTCGGCAACGGTGCGTCCTCGGCGACGCCGGCGGCACCGATGGCGACCGTGTGGGACACGAGGCGGATGCCGTACGCCTGGTCGAGGAAGCGGGCCGCCACCTCACCGAGCGCCACCCGGGCGGCCGTCTCGCGGGCCGACGCCCGCTCGAGCACGGGGCGCGCGTCGTCGAAGCCGTACTTCTGCATGCCGACGAGGTCCGCGTGGCCGGGGCGGGGCCGGGTGAGCGGCCGGTTGCGGGCGATCTCCTTCTCGGCGTTGATGTCGTTCGCCGCGGCGAGGTCGTCGGCTGCGACGGGGTCGGGGCTCATGACGGTCTGCCACTTGGGCCACTCGCTGTTGCCCACCCGGATCGCGATGGGCGAGCCGAGGGTCACGCCGTGGCGCACCCCGCCGAGGAACTCCACGTCGTCACGCTCGAAGGACATCCGGGCCCCGCGGCCGTGGCCGAGGCGGCGGCGGGCCAGCGCCCGGGCGAGGTCGTCGCTGGAGACGACGACTCCGGCGGGCAACCCGTCGATCGTCGCGACGAGGGCGGGGCCGTGTGACTCCCCGGCGGTCAACCAGCGCAGCATGGCCAGAATCCTGTCACGCGACGCTCAGCCGCCCGACAGCACGGTCAGGATCCGGGATGTCGCGGCGATGCCCACCCACGCCCCGAGGCACATCGCCGGGCCGTACGCGATCGACGACTTCAGCCCTGCCCGGCCGAGAACGAGCAGCGCCGCAGCGGCCACCCCGCCGATCAGGAACCCGGCGGCCAGCCCGATCACCAGGTGGGCTGCGCCGAGCCACCCGAGCAGCGCCCCGATCAGGGGCGCCAGCCGCACGTCTCCCCCGCCGACACCACCACCGGGCAGCACCGCCAGCACGAGGTAGGCCACCCCCATGACGACGAACCCGACGACGGCGCCGAGCCAGCGCCGGTCCCCGGACGCGAGGGACGCGACGCCGAGGAGCCCGAGGATGCCCCAGCCCGTGGGGACGACGAGACCCACCGGAAGGCGGTGCACGTCGAGGTCGATCCAGATGAGGCCGACGCTCAGCCACGCGAAGAGCAGGTAGGCCGGCAGGGCTGCCCACCCCGCGAGGTCGCCGACGGCCCAGGCCGCCACCGCCGACAGCGCACCGCACAGCAGCCCGGGCCACCAGTTGCGCCCCACCGCGTGCTCGGCCTCGTCCTCGGGGATCCGGTAGCCGCCCGTCGCGAGCTGCTGCCCGGTGAGGTGGCCGACCACCCCCATGACCAGGGCAGCGGCCACGACCACCCACCACGGAGTCATCGCCGGGCCAGGGCCGCCCGACCTGCGGCGGCCATCTCGGCCACCGGGGCGTCGTGCCCGGTGAAGAGACGGAACTGCTCGGCCGCCTGGTGCACGAGCATGTCCAGGCCCGACACCACCGTCATCCCGGCGGCGGCCGCGGCCCGCGCCGGGGGCGTGGGCCAGCCGTCGTAGCCGACGTCGAGCAGGATGCCGTGGTGCGCCGCCGGGACCGTGGCGGCGACCGCCTCGGCAGCCGTCGCGGGCAGGGTGGAGACCACGACGTCGTCACGGGTGCTCACCCAGGGCCCGAGGTCGGCCACCGAGCCGTTGCGGATCCCGATGTCCAGCCCGAGGGCCCAGCTCAGCAGGTCGGCCGCCTTGGCCGTGTCGCGGGCCCGCACGGTGAGGGTCGTGATGCCGAGCTCGGCCAGGGCGAGCACGGCCGAGCGGGCGGTGGCGCCGGACCCGAGCACCAGGGCTCGGGTCACCCGGTCGGGCAGGTGCGGCCGCAGCGCCTCGATGACCCCGACGACATCGGTGTTCGTGGCGTCCCACCCTGCGTCGGCGCGCCGCACCAAGGTGTTGACGGCCCCGGACCGGGTGGCCACGGCATCCACCGTCGTGGCCAGCGCACCGGCGACCTGCTTGAGCGGCATCGTCAGGGACAGGCCACGCCAGGAGGTGTCCAGGCCGCCGACGAACCCGGGAAGTGCGTCGGCGTCGACCTCGTGGGCGGTGTACTCCCACCCGGTGAGCCCGGCGGCCAGGTACCCGGCCCGGTGGATCACCGGCGACAGCGAGTGAGCGATCGGTGAGCCGAGGACGGCAGCCCTCACAGCCCGCAGTCCTTGGGCTTCTCCTTGCAGTACGCGGTCAGTTCACGCACGTTCTTGTTGTGGTCGTCCAGGGTGACCCCGTACTTGGTCTCACCGGTGATGGGGTTGACGGCGACGAAGAAGAACCACGGGCCGTCCGCGGGGTTCGCGGCGGCCTTGATCGACGCCGCGCCGGGGTTGCTGATCGGGCCCGGCGGCAGCCCGGGGATCAGTCGGGTGTTGTACGGGTTGCTGGCGTCGTTGAGCTCGGCCTCGCTGGGGAACAACGACCTGCGCTGAGCCCCGTAGGACACCGCCGCGTCCGACTGGAGCAGACCGTAGGTCGGCGCCCCGTCGGTTTCCAGCCGGTTGAGGAACACCCGGGCGATCTTGGGTCGGTCCTCGTCGAGCTTGGCCTCGGCCTCGACGAGCGAGGCGAGGATGAGCACGTTCTCGCGGTCCTTCGGGGCCACCCCCGCGGTGTCGAGCACCTTCACGGTCTGGGCGACCATGGCCGCGAGCTGTTCGGCGGCCGTGGAGTTCTCGGGGAACTCGTAGGTCGAGGGGGCCAGCCAGCCCTCGACGTTGCCCTCCGCCTCGGCGGGCAGGCCGATCGCCCGCGCGTCCTTGGCCGCAGCGGCGTACTCCTTGACCGGGATGCCGGTCGACTTCGACAGCACCTCGAAGGTCTCGGTGGCCCACAGCCCCTCGCGCACCGTCGTGCCGGAGGTGATCCGGTTGGCCGGGTCACCGAGGACCGCGAACGCCTCGGCGGCCGTCATCCCCTTGAGCAGACTGTAACTGCCGGGCTGGATGGCCGCGGCCCGCTCGGGATCGGACCGAGCGACGTCGATGTACGCACCCCTGGTCTTCACCACGCCGGCGTCCCGCAGCGTCGTCGCGATGTCCTCGCCGGTCTCCCCCGGGGTGACGACGATCTCGACCGCACCCTCCCCGGGGCCGGGGAAGTCAGCGGTCTCCGAACCGCCACCGTTGAACACCGAGGACAGCACCGGCTTGATCACGCTCACGGCAGCCCACGCGGCACCGCCGAGCAGGGCGAGCGCGATGAGCAGCACCAGCCAGCGGCGGTTGTTGCGCTTCGCGTGGCGGTGGTGCCCCCGACGCCGCGTGGGCGGCGGCTCGGGCTCACCGAAGATCGTGTGGGAGACGTCGCCCTGCGTCACGGGTTGACATCCTTCGTCCGTGGCTTGCGCCGTCCGATCCGGACCTGTTCCCCGGGTGGGGATCCGGTGGTGCGCTGGGTGTCCAGGGCGTTCTGGAGGATCAGCACCGCAGCGGCCTGGTCGACCACCGCGCGCTGTCGCCGACCGGAGACACCGCTGTCACGCAGCGTGCGGTGGGCATCGACACTGGTCAGGCGCTCATCGATGAGACGCACCCACACCGGCGCGATGCGCGCCGCAACGACGGAAGCATACTGGCGCGCCTTCGCTGCGCTCGGACCCTCGACACCGGACATCGAGCGGGGCAGGCCGACGATCACGCCGACCGCGCCGAGTTCGGTGACGAGGCCGGCGATCGCGGTGACGTCCGGGTCCTGCGGTGACAGGGCGGCATCCGGGTCCCGGGCCAGCGTCGCCACCGGGGTGGCGAGGATGCCGTGCGGGTCGCTGCGGGCGACGCCGACCCGCACGGTGCCGACGTCGACACCGATCCAGGTCCCGGACGGCTCCGGCATCAGCCGGCGAGCTCCCCGACGCGCCACTCCACCGCGGACAGGGCCTCGCCGACCTTGGCGACGTCCTGCCCACCGCCCTGGGCGATGTCGTCCTTGCCGCCACCACCGCCGCCGAGGGTCGTGGCCGCCACCCGGACGAGCTCACCGGCCCGGATGCCGCGGGCCCGGGCCGCCTCGTTGGTCGCCACGACGACGACGGGGCGCCCCTTGGCCGCACCCGTGATGGCGACGACGACGGGGCTCTGGTTGCCGAGGCGACCCCGCAGGTCCATGACCATCGTGCGCACGTCGTCAGCGCCGGCATCCCCGGCGTCGTGGCCGAGGAAGGTGACCCCGTTGACGTCGCGGGCCTGCTCGGTGAGGTTGCCCGCGGCCGCCGTCACGGCCTCCTTGCGCACCCGCTCGAGCTCGCGCTCGGCGTCCTTGAGCCGGGTGACCATGGCCCCGATGCGGTCGGTGAGCTCGTCGGGGCGCGCACCGACGAGGCCGCTCAGCTCGGCGACGATCGCTCGCTCGCGTGCCAGGAAGCGCAGCGCCTCCATGCCGACGAAGGCCTCGACGCGCCGCACACCGGACCCCACGGAGGACTCACCGGTCAGGGTGAGGGCACCGACCTGGCTGGAGTGCTGCACGTGGGTACCGCCACACAGCTCACGGCTCCACTCGCCGCCGATCTCGACGACCCGCACGTCCTCGCCGTAGGTCTCGCCGAAGAGCGCCAGGGCGCCGATCTCGCGGGCCTTGGGCAGCGGCATGTACGTGGCCGACACCGGCAGGTCACGACGGACCGCCAGGTTCGCGACCTCCTCGATCTCGCTGCGGGTGGCCGCGGACAGCGCCTGCCCCCAGGCGAAGTCGAGTCGCAGGTAGCCGGGCTTGTTGTACGACCCGGACTGCAGGGCCGAGGGGCCGAGCACCTGGCGCAGGGCAGCGTGCACGACGTGCGTGCCGGAGTGTGCCTGGCAGGCCGAGAGCCGCCACTCGGGGTCGACCTGGGCCAGCACGCTCGTGCCGGTCTGCAGGCCACCGGTCACGACCTCGACGGTGTGGGCGATGAGGCCCTTGACCGGCCGCTGGACGTCGATGACCTTCAGGTGCACACCGTCGGCCGTGATGATGCCCTCGTCGGCGATCTGACCACCGGACTCGGCGTAGAAGGGGGTGCGGTCGAGCACGACCTGGCCCTGCTGGCCGGGGGCGATCTCCTGCACGGCCTCGCCGTCGACGACGAGGCCGACGACGGTGGCCTCACTCGTCAGCTCCTCGTAGGCGCGGAAGTCGGTCGCGCCGCTGGCCCGCAGGTCACGCCAGACCTCGGTGTTGGCGTGCCCGGCCTTCTTGCCCTTGGCGTCGGCCCGCGCGCGTTCACGCTGCTCGCGCATCAGGCGGGTGAACCCGTCCCGGTCCACCTCCAGGCCCTGCTCGGCAGCCATCTCCAAGGTGAGGTCGATGGGGAAGCCGTAGGTGTCGTGCAGCGCGAAGGCCTGCTCCCCCGCGAGCGTGGAGCCCCCGGCATCCTTGGTGCGGGCGACGGCGGTGTCGAGGATCGTCGTGCCGGCGGCCAGGGTGCGGCGGAAGGCGTCCTCCTCGGCGTAGGCGATCTGGGCGATCCGGTCGAAGCCCGTGGCCAGCTCGGGGTAGGAGTTCTGCATCCGCTCCAGGGAGACCGGCAGCAGCTCCGGCAGGCACGGGTCCTCGTAGCCGAGCAGGCGCATCGAGCGCACCGAGCGGCGCAGCATCCGGCGCAGGACGTAGCCACGGCCCTCGTTGCCGGGGGTGACCCCGTCACCGATGAGCATGAGCGCCGAGCGCACGTGGTCGGCGACGACCCGCAGCCGGACGTCGTCGGGGTGGCTGGACCCCGCGGACTGGCCCGAGTGCTCGCCGTAGCGCTTGCCGGTCATCTCGGCCGCGCGGGCGATGACCGGATAGACCTCGTCGATCTCGTAGAGGTTGTCGACTCCCTGGAGCAGGGTGGCCATGCGCTCCAGGCCCATGCCGGTGTCGATGTTGCGCTTGGGCAGCGGGCCGGAGATGTCGAAGTCGTCCTTGGCGCGGACCGCCGAGAGCTCCTCCTGCATGAACACGAGGTTCCAGAACTCGAGGTAGCGGTCCTCGTCGACAGCCGGGCCACCCTCGAGCCCGTACTCCGGGCCACGGTCGAGGTAGATCTCGCTGCACGGGCCGCCGGGGCCGGGGACGCCCATGTGCCAGTAGTTGTCGAGCTTGCCGCGCCGGGTGATCCGCTCGACGGGGATACCGATCGTGTCACGCCAGATGGCGAAGGCCTCGTCGTCGTCCTCGTAGACGGTCGGCCAGATCTTGTCGGCATCCAGGCCGTAACCACCCTCGGCCTGCGAGGTGGTGACCAGCTCCCACGCGAGGGTGATGGCACCTTCCTTGAAGTAGTCACCGAAGGAGAAGTTGCCGTTCATCTGGAAGAACGTCCCGTGCCGTGAGGTCTTGCCGACCTCCTCGATGTCCCCGGTGCGCACGCACTTCTGCACGCTGGTCGCACGGTCCCACAGCGGGGTCTCCTGGCCGAGGAAGTAGGGCTTGAACGGCACCATCCCGGCGTTGACGAACAGCAGGTTCGGGTCGTCGTGGATGAGCGGCGCGGAGGGGACGACGGTGTGGCCGTTCTTCTCGAAGAAGGCCAGCCAGCGGCGCCGGATCTCAGCGGTTTCCATGTCTTCTCAGTCCTTGGGAGTCATCGGTGCCACCGGGGTGCGGGCACGCGTCATCGTATGCCGGGATGCTCTCGGCGGCGTTCGGTCGTTCGGTGGGTCGGGGTCGTGATCGGTGCGCCCCGCGCGGCGGTGGGGGCTGGCGGCCCCTACTGAGCTCGCTCGCCCGTGGGGTCGAGCAACAGCGCCTTCGCCTCTTCCGGGGTCAGCGAGCGCCCCGGGTCATCGGCCCCCAGCGCGGCGGCGGAGTGGGTGCGGGGCCGGCGGTCGTCGTCCCAGCCCGCGGTGACGTCGAGTCCGGGGGTGCTGACACCGCTGGCGTGGCGCGGGGCACGGGTCGTCGCGTCGGTGAGCACGGCCACCTCGATGGCCTCGCGAAGCTCGGCCTCGCGCCGGGCCGAGGCCTCCTTGACCGTGGCCACGAACCGCTGGGTCGCCGGCATCCGCCACACGGCGTAGCCGATCCCGACCGCCGCAGCCGTGAGCACCACGGTGCGCAGCCTCATCAGCGTGCCTTCTTCAGGCCCGACACGGCCGTGCGCACGCCGTAGCTGAACGCCGCCACCTTGATCAGCGGTGACCCGACGGTGGCCGCGGCCACCGAGGTCAGCGCCGAGGCGTTGGTCGTCATCGTCGACACCGAACTCGTGATGGTGTCGACCCGGGTGAGCTGGTCGTTGGTGAGGGTCACCGTGTCGGTGAGTCCCTTGAGGGTGGGCTGCACGTTCTCGCTCGTCGTGCGCAGGCTCGCCGCGGTCTCGTCGAGGATCGTGCTCGCACGCCCCAGCAGCGCGGCCAGCCGAACCACGAGGTACGCGAACGCGAGCGCGGCGATGATCGCGGCAATTCCTCCGAGCGTCCATTCCATGGGCGCGACCCTA
>JAGNQK010000008.1:8669-11263 GCA_017989115.1 Dermatophilaceae bacterium
AGCGTCCGAGGCGGCCCTTGAGCCACGTCCAGCGCTCCTGGAGCCGCGCCTCGAAGCCGCGGTCGCTCGGGCGGTAGTAGTCGGTGGTGCCCGCGAGGTCGTCGGGCAGGTACTGCTGCGCCGCGACGGCATCCGGTTCGTCGTGGGCGTAGACGTAGCCCTTGCCGTGACCGAGGCGAGCCGCCCCGGCGTAGCCGCTGCCCCGCAGGTGCGCCGGGACCGGGCCCCCGCGGCCGGCCCGGACGTCGGCGATGGCCTCGTTGATGCCCACGTAGGCCGCGTTGGACTTGGGCGCGATGGCGTTGTGGACCACCGCCTGAGCGAGGATGATCCGCGCCTCCGGCATCCCGATCTGGGCGACGGCGTGCATGGCCGCGACGGCGGTCTGGAGCGCGGTCGGGTCACCGAGCCCGACGTCCTCGGACGCCGAGATGACGATCCGCCGCGCGATGAAGCGCGGGTCCTCGCCGGCCTCGAGCATCCTCGCGAGGTAGTGCAGCGCCGCATCGACGTCGGAGCCGCGCATGGACTTGATGAGGGCCGAGGCGACGTCGTAGTGCTGGTCGCCGGTGCGGTCGTAGCGAACGGCGGCGTGGGCGACGGCCTGCTCGCACTGCGCGAGGGTGATCGGCAGGACGTCCGGGCGGGGCGCGCCCGGCGCCACGGCATCCTCGGTGACTCCCGCCGCCGCCTCGAGGAAGGTCAGTGCCCGCCGAGCGTCGCCGCCGGCCAGTCGCACGAGGTGCTCGCTGGCGTCGTCGTCGAGGCGGTAGGCGCCGGCCAACCCACGCTCATCCGCCACCGCACTCGCGAGGACGTCGGCGATGTCGCCATCGGTGAGCGGCACGAGCGTGACGAGCATCGAGCGGGACAGCAGCGGGGCGATCACCGAGAACGACGGGTTCTCCGTCGTCGCGGCGACGAGGACGACTTGGCGGTTCTCCACGCCGGGGAGCAGGGCATCCTGCTGGGCCTTGGTGAAGCGGTGGATCTCGTCGAGGAAGAGCACGGTCTGCCGGCCGTACAGCTGGCGCGCCCGGGTGGCCTGCTGCATCACGGCCCGCACGTCCTTGACCCCTGCCGTGACCGCCGACAGCTCGACGAACTCGCGGTCGGCGGCGGTGGCGACGAGGTGCGCCAGCGTGGTCTTCCCGGTGCCCGGCGGGCCCCAGAGGATCGCCGAGATCGGGCCGGCCGCACCCGCACTGCCCTCGATGAGCCGGCGCAGCGGGCTGCCCTGTCGCAGCACGTCACCCTGCCCGCGCACCTCCGCCAGGGTGCGCGGCCTCATGCGCACGGCGAGGGGTGCGATGGATGCCGGGTGGTCGGCTCCCGCAGCGTCCGCGGCTGCTGCGCCGAACAGGTCGGTGTCCTCGAGGCTCACGGTCGTGAGGGTATCCGGCAGCGCCCACACCCGGACCCACCGCGGGCAACTGCTCGTCGCGGCCAATCCCGAGCATCTGGGTGACACCGGCCGGATCTCGGGGGATGATTCACGGGTGAGCCTTTCGCTGCGGACCCGCGCGAGCTCTGTCGCCGTGCTGGCCGCGGCGGTGGCCCTCGCCGTACCGGCTGCCTCGGCGTCAGCGGCGGCTCCCGCCCCCGGACCGACCGTCCCGAGCGCCGGTGAGGTCACGCAGGCCGAGGCGGCGGCGGTCGCCAAGGAGGTCGCCGAGATCACCGCCGAGGTCGAGAAGGCCCAGGCCAGGCTCGAGACCCTGCAGCGTGCGGTGTCCGATTCCGTTGCCGCGCACGAGCAGGCCGCGAAGGACCTCGCGGGCGCCGAGGAGGCCGTCCGGCGGGCAACGGTCGACCTGGCCCGAGCCAGGAGCGAGAGCGCGGCCGCCGACCGGGCGCTGTCGGGCAGCGCGGCCCTGATGTACATGCAGGGCAGCGACCTGCAGAGCCTGACCACGTTGTTGCTCTCGCCCCCGAACGTGATGTCCGACCTGTCCGTCGTCATGGACCACCAGGCCACCGGGGCCCGCGAGACCGTCGACGCCGCCAAGCTGGCCGCAGCCGACGCGAAGCGTCGGGACTACCTCGTGACCTCGGCACGCGACGGCGAGGCAGCCCTGCTCGCGACCGCGGAGGCGACCCGTGCCGCCGCCGAGAAGGCCGCCGAGGAGGCCGGCAGGGAGGCCGCCGCGCTGGGCGAACGCCAGGAGGCCCTCAGCGAGCGCCTCGCCGAGCTCGAGCAGGGGGCCGCCGACCTCGCGAGCCTGCGGGAGGCCGCCGCCAGCCTCGGCGGAACACTGATCGGCGTCCAGGCCTCAGGGACCAGCGCCCGTGCCTCGCAGGAGATCGCCCGCACCATGGTCGCCGACCGCGGGTGGGACCCCGGGGAGTTCACCTGCCTCGTGACGCTCTGGCACCGGGAGTCCGGGTGGAGCTGGAGCGCGACGAACCCGAGCTCGGGGGCGTACGGCATCCCGCAGTCGCTACCCGGCTGGAAGATGGCGAGCGCCGGCAGCGACTGGCTCACCAACCCCGCGACGCAGATCAGCTGGGGCCTCGGCTACATCGAGGATCGCTACGGCAGCCCGTGCCGGGCCTACGAGGCGTTCCTGTCCCGCTCCCCCCACTGGTACTGA
>JAGNQK010000008.1:11363-24966 GCA_017989115.1 Dermatophilaceae bacterium
CCGCATGAGCAGGAGCGCCCGACACGGCAGCCCGGCCCTGGAGCGGTGGGGGCGCCACGTCGCCCGTCGCGCCAAGGCCATCGTCATCTTCTGGCTGCTCTTCATCGTCGTCGGGTTCGCGGTGGCCCTGGGCGCCACCGGCACCCCGAGCCTGTTCAGCCGGCTCGACAGCGGCGAGATCGTCGTCGCCGGCGAGAACCAGGACGGCCGTGACCTGCTGGCCCAGGGCGGCGGCAGCGGGTTCAGCACCTACACCCAGACGCTCACCGGGGTCGACCTCAGCGACCCGGCCGTGGCGAGCGCCGCCGCGACCGCGGTGCAGGACCTCTCCGCCATCGAGCACGTCGAATCCGCCGTCAACCCGTTCGTCGTACCTGGCGGCCCGAGCACCCCCGACGCGCTGCGGTTCGTGCTCGACGGTGACCCGGCATCCGGCGGGTTCGCGACGGTGGTCACCTTCGACGAGGCCAACACCGCCGAGCAGGAGGCCGCCGCCACCGACCAGGTCGACGCCGTGTTCGACGGCCTCGCCGAGGACACCGGCGCCACCGGGGACCAACGCGGTGGGCTGCGCTCCCTCGTCGACCGGATCATCGAGCAGGTCAAGATCGACGGCCAGCGCGGTGAGGGCATCGCCCTTCCGGTCAGCTTCCTCGTCATGGTCGTCGTCTTCGGTGGGTTCCTCGCTGCCGGCTTCCCGGTCCTGGGCGCCATCGCCTCGATCGCCGGCGCACTCGCCTCGCTCCTCGGGCTGTCGTACCTGCTCGACCTCGACGCCTCGGTCGTCAACGTCGTCACGGTGCTCGGGCTGGGCCTGTGCATCGACTACGGGCTGCTCGTCGTCTCCCGCTTCCGCGAGGAGATGCGCGCGCTGCTCCAGGGCACCCCGGCCACCGACGCCACGCACGCCCAGGTGGTCGCCGCCACCGCGGCGACGATGAACCGGGCCGGCCGCACCGTCATCTTCTCCGCCCTCACCGTCGCCATCTCGCTGTCCGGCCTGCTCGTCCTGCAGATCCCGTTCATCCGCGCGGTGAGCGTGGCCGGTGTCTCGGTCGTGCTCATCGCCCTGGCCGTCGCGCTGACCCTCATCCCGGCGCTGTGTGTCCTCGGGGCCCGACGCCTGCTCAAGCGCGGCACGGAGACCGCCTCGGACGTCGGCGTGTTCTCGCGCCTGGCCGAGCGCGTGCACCGGATGCCGTGGGTCGTCATCGCGGCCGTCTCGGCGGTGCTCGTCGTCATGGCCCTCCCGGCGCTACGCCTCGAGCTCACCTCGTCCGGCCCCGAGCTGCTGCCCGTCGGCACCCCCGAGCGCACCTTCTACGAGGACTTCCGGGCGGGCTACCCGCTGCTCGCCGGCGCCGAAGTGCTGCTCGTGAGCCGTGCGCCGGTCGCCGAGGTGCAGGCCTGGGCCGACACCGCCGCCGACCGACCGGGTGTGGAGTCCGTCGACCCGGTCCGCGAGCTCGACAACGGCGTCGTCACCGTCGGCTTCCAGACCGGTGACTCCGGCACGGGCGAGGCCTCGCGCGACCTCGTCGACTCGCTGCGCAGCGACCGGGCCCCCTTCGACGCCTACGTCGTCGGCCAGGCCTCGGGCATCGTCGACTTCCGCGCCACCGTGGCCGACCGGGCGCTCTGGGCTGCCGGGCTGGTCGTCCTCGCCACCCTCGTGCTGCTCTTCCTCATGACCGGCTCCGTGGTCATCCCGATCAAGGCGTTGGTCATGAACGTGCTCTCCCTCGGGGCCGCGCTCGGTGTCACCGTGTGGATCTTCGAGGACGGCCACCTCGAGGGGTTGCTGCGCTTCGCCTCGACCGGGGCGCTCGAGAACACCATCCCGCTCCTCGTGCTGGCCTTCGGGTTCGGCCTGTCGATGGACTACGAGGTCTTCCTGCTCTCCCGCATCGTCGAGCTGCACGAGCAGGGACACGACACCCGCAGTGCCGTGACCCTGGGCCTGCAACGCTCCGGTCGCATCATCACCTCGGCCGCGCTCCTCATGGTCATCGTCTTCTCCGGCTTCGCCGCGGGCGACCTGCTCATCATGAAGCAGATGGGGGTGGCCCTCGTCCTGGCGATCGTCATCGACGCCACCCTCGTGCGCATGCTCCTCGTCCCGGCCACGATGTCGGTGCTCGGCTCGGCCAACTGGTGGGCCCCCGCACCGCTGCGACGCCTGCACGAACGATGGGGAATCACCGAATGACGGCGGTCCGCACCCTCACGACGCGCGCCGAGTTCGAGGAGGCGACCTCACGGCATCCGGTCGCGCTCCTCGACGTCGGCGCCGGCTTCGTCGGGCCCGCCTTCGCCGTCGACCACGCCGGCCAGACCTCGGTGCTGTTCCACCGGCGCTCCGACCACGGGGTCCCGGGCAGCTCCGCCCTCGCGACCGAGGGCGGCCTGGCGATCCTGCTCGACGACCCGGCGGTGCGGGCCTTCGTCACGGGCGAGGGCCACCGCCACCTCAGCGTCCCGCGCGGCCTCGTCGGGCTCGTCGAGGCGCGCCTCGACCTCGGCACCCGGGGCGGTGAGTGGGACTGGATGTGGACCAGCACCTCCCCCGCGCCCGTCCGTGGTGAGGACCACGTCGTCGTCCTGGACCCCTCCAGCAGGCAGGAGGCAGAGGCCTTCCTCGCCGCACACAGCCCGCGCACCCACGGCCAGCCCTTCGCCCGCCCGGACCAGTACTGGGTGGGCGTGCGGGACCCGCACACCGGCGCACTGCTGGCCACCGGGTGCAGCGAGCCGTGCGCGGCCGGCACCCCCACGCTCGCCGGGATCGCCGTCGACGCCTCGCAGCGCGGCCGCGGGTGGGGCGCAGCCGTGACGGCGCACCTCACCCGCCGCGCCGTCGAGCAGACCGGGGCCTGCGCCCTCGGCATGTTCGCCGACAACGACTCGGCCCGTCGCGTCTACGAACGGCTGGGCTTCACCACCGGCATGCGCTGGACCAGCCGCTGGTTCGGCTGAGCGGACCCGTCAGGCAGGCGGCTCGGATGCCGGGGGCCGGCTGTCGATCCCGGCCTCCTTGCGCTGCTCCGGGGTGATCGGGGCCGGCGCCTCCGTGAGCGGGTCGTAGCCGCCGCCGGACTTCGGGAAGGCGATGACGTCGCGGATGCTGTCGAAGCCGCCGAGCAGCATGACGATGCGGTCCCAGCCGAAGGCGATGCCGCCGTGCGGGGGCGCGCCGAACGCGAAGGCGTCGAGGAGGAAGCCGAACTTCTCCTGGGCCTCCTCACGCGACAGGCCCATGACCTGGAAGACGCGCTCCTGCACGTCGCGGCGGTGGATACGGATCGACCCGCCGCCCAGCTCGTTGCCGTTGAGCACCATGTCGTACGCGTAGGCGAGCGCCGGCCCGGGGTCGGTGTCGAAGGTGTCGAGGAACTCGGCCTTCGGCGAGGTGAAGGCGTGGTGGACGGCCGTCCACGCGCCCGAGCCGACCGCGACGTCACCGGCGGCAACCGCCTCGGACGCCGGCTCGAACAGCGGCGCGTCGAGGACCCAGAGGAACTCCCAGGCGTCCTCGTCGATCAGGCCGCAGCGCTTGCCGATCTCCAATCGGGCGGCGCCGAGCAGGGCCCGCGAGGATCGGGTGGGCCCGGCCGCGAAGAAGACGCAGTCACCGGGCTGCGCACCGACATGCGCGGCGAGGCCCTCGAGCTCGGTCTCGGAGAGGTTCTTCGCGACGGGTCCGGTGAGCGTGCCGTCCTCCTGGACGAGCACGTAGGCCAGGCCGCGGGCGCCGCGCTGCTTGGCCCACTCCTGCCACGCGTCGAGCTGCTTGCGCGGCTGGCTCGCACCGCCGGGCATGACCACCGCGCCGACGTACTCGGCCTGGAAGACCCGGAACGGGGTGTCCGCGAAGTAGTCGGTGCACTCGACGAGCTCCTGGCCGAAGCGCAGGTCGGGCTTGTCGGAGCCGAAGCGACGCATCGCCTCGGCGTAGGTCATCCGGCGGAACGGCGTCGGCAGGTCGACGCCGATGAGCTGCCAGATCTCGCGGACGACGGCCTCCCCGAGCTCGAGGACGTCGTCCTGCTCGACGAAGGACATCTCGATGTCGAGCTGGGTGAACTCGGGCTGGCGGTCGGCGCGGAAGTCCTCGTCGCGGTAGCAGCGGGCGATCTGGTAGTACCGCTCCATCCCGGCCACCATGAGCAGCTGCTTGAACAGCTGCGGACTCTGCGGCAGGGCGTACCAGGAGCCGGGGGCGAGGCGCGCGGGCACGAGGAAGTCGCGGGCACCCTCTGGCGTGGACCGGGTCAGGGTCGGGGTCTCGATCTCGACGAAGTCGCGGGCCTCGAGCACGCGTCGGGCGGCCGCGCTCACCTTCGAGCGCAGCCGGATGGCGTGACCGGCCGAGCGGGTGCCGGGGCGACGCAGGTCGAGGTAGCGGTGCTTGAGCCGGGCCTCCTCGCCGACGGTGACGCGCTCGTCGACCTGGAAGGGCAGCGGCGCCGACTCGTTGAGCACCTCGATGGCGCCGGCGACGACCTCGACCTCGCCGGTCGGCAGGTCGGGGTTGATGTTGCGGTCCTCGCGCGCGGTGACCTCACCGACGACCTTGACGACGTACTCGCTGCGCAGGTCGTGGGCGGCACCGGTCAACACCTCGTCGCGCGCCACGACCTGAACGACCCCGCTGGCGTCGCGGAGGTCGATGAAGGCCACGCCCCCGTGATCACGCCGCTTTGCCACCCACCCGGTGAGGGTGACGGTCTGGCCGGTGTGGGCGGCACGCAGGGTGCCGGCCTCGTGGGTGCGGAGCACGGGGGATCCTTCTCGGGTCGGGGTGGGGTGCGGTGGAGCCGCCTCAGTCTACGGAGGTCCGGCGTGACCTCAGAACGGGTTCCCCCGATCCCGGGTGGGCACGACGGCCGAAACCGCGGCGAGCCGTGTCAGGGTGGTAGGGCCTCCCTGCCCCCACCGTGAGCCCCCCAATGAACCAGCCCCTCCCCCGCCGCACCGCTCTGCGCGCGGCCGCCGTGCTCGTCGTCGGCTCGGTCGCCGCCACGACGACGGCCTGCACGTCGGACAGCAGCGGCGGCAGCGATGATGGCGACCCGGATGCCGGCTCCACGTCCCTCGTGGTCGCCGCCGACCAGCGTGCCGGTGTCGTCGACGTCGACGCCTCCCCCGACGAGCAGGCGTTGGCCGCCTCGCGTGTCCTGCTCGACCGCGCCGGTGTCGTCGTCGTGGCGAGTGCCGACACCGATGTCGCGGCCGCGGCCGAACTGGCCACCGCCCACGCACTCCCGGTGCTCGTCGCTGGGCCGGGTCTGGCCGCAGAGCTGGACCGGCTCGGTGTGGGCACGGTGGTTCGCGTCGGTGCCGGCGCGCCCGAGGGCGTTGACGAATCGGCGGGCCTGGTCGTCGTGGACGGGTCGGATGCCGGCGCGGTCGCGGCGCTTCCCGGGTTGCCCCCACGCCCGAAGGCCCACGGAGCCGTCGTGCTGCTCAGGCCGGGCGGTGCCCTCCCGCCAGCCGTGGCTGCCACGGCCGACGCCGCAGGGGCCGACCGGGTCACGGTGCAGCACGGCGACGTCCGGGCGACCCCGGATGCCATGGGGCCGGTGCGCGCCGGGAGCGGGCCGACCCTCGCCCTGGGGTCCGACCTCGGCCCCGCGGAGCGGGTTGCCCAGCGGGTGCGCACGGTGCGTCGCGCGGTGGAACTGCCCGGTGGTGGCTTCGTCCCGTTCCCGGGGCGCCGGATGATCGCGCTCTACGGACATCCGCAGACCAAGGCACTGGGGATGCTCGGTGAGCAGCCCCCGGACCAGGCGGTTCGCCGCGCACGGTCGCTGGCGAAGGAGTACACCGCCCTCAGCAAGGAACCCGTGATCCCGGCGTTCGAGCTCATCGCCAGCGTGGCGTCCCAGGCCGCTGGGGAGGACGGCTCGTACTCGAGACGGACCCCGATCGAGGTGCTGCTCCCCTGGGTCGAGGCGGCCGAGCAGGCGGGCATCTACGTCGTCATCGACCTGCAACCCGGGCGCACCGACTTCCTCACCCAGGCGAAGTTCTACGAACCCCTGCTGCGCCGCCCGTCCGTCGGGTTGGCCCTCGACCCGGAATGGCGCCTGGAACCCGACCAGAAGCACCTGCGCCAGATCGGCTCGGTCGGGGTCGACGAGGTCAACCGCGTGGGGGCCTGGCTGGCAGCGCTGGTGCGCGAGCACGACCTGCCCGCCAAGGTGCTCACCCTCCACCAGTTCCGTCCGTCGATGATCACCGACCGGGAGCGCCTGGACACCACCCTGGACGAGATCCAGTGGCTCGTGCACGCCGACGGGCAGGGCCGTCAGGGTGCCAAGCAGTCCACCTGGAAGCGCCTCAGGCGCGACCTGCCCGATGGGGTGTGGCTCGGGTGGAAGAACTTCGAGGACGAGGACCTGCCGATGCTCACGCCGGAGCAGACGATGGCGCAGGTCAGCCCGACACCGTGGTTCGTCTCCTACCAGTGAGCGCGACCGGCTCCTTCGGCTTACGGGTAGCTGGGCTTGGCCGGGGTGGCGAGCCACTCCTGGAAGAACCCGTCGAGGTCCTGGCCGGACACCTCCTCGTAGACGGCCTGGAAGTCGGCCGTCGTCGCGGTGCTGTCGTCGTAGCGCTCAACCCAGGTCTGCACGCCCGCGAAGAAGGCCTCGTCGCCGACCTTGAGCCGCAGGGCGTGCAGGGTGCCGGCGCCGCGGTCGTAGACCTGTCCCGCGAACAGGCCCATCGGGCCCGGGTCGTCGATCGGCAGCGCCCAGTAGGCGGGGGTGCGGGCGGGGGCGTACCAGGAGTCGAAGGCGGCCTGGGCGGTGCGGATGCCGTTCTCCTCGTTCCACAGCCACGTCGCGTAGGTGGCCCAGCCCTCGTTGAGCCAGATGTGCTTCCAGTCCTTCGGGCTGACGGCGTTGCCCAGCCACTGGTGCGCCAGCTCGTGCGCCACGGTGCCCTGACTGGCTGAGCCGGAGTACACCGGGCGGGTCTGCGTCTCGAGCGCGTAGCCCACGCTGTCGTTGTCGACGCTGGAGCCGAACGCGCTGAACGGGTAGGGGCCGAACCTCGACTCGAAGAAGTCGATCATCCGGGGCTGCAGGGCCAGGCTGGCGTTGGTCGTGGCGCGCCGGCTCGCGGAGATCTTTCTGTCGACGAAGTCGTGGATGGGCACCCCGCTCGCCGAGTACGTCACCGGGAGCACCTCGAAGTCACCCACCGACGCGGTCGTGAGGTAGCTGGCCTGCTCGTCCACGGCATCCCACGACCAGGTCGTGCGCCTGTTGGCAGTCACCGGAGGGCCGTCCGGAAGCCCGTTGGCCACCGCCACCTTGCCCTCGGGCACGGTGATCCGGAACGAGTACGTGGCCTTGTCGCGTGGGTGGTCACTCACGGGGTACCACGTCATCGAGCCGTCCGGCTCGCTGACGACGATCGCCCCGTCCCGGGTGGTGTACCAGCCGTAGGGAGCCTGCTCGATGTCGGTCGGGCGCGTGGTGGTCCCCCCGTAGGTGACGACGAGTCGGACGCTCTGGCCCTTCTTGAGCTTGGGCCGTGGCTGCACGGTGAGTTCCCACCGGCGCTCGGCGTCGTCCTGCACCTGCCAGTACGCGGCTCCATCGACCTCGGCACCGGGCGCGGGTGGCGTGATGCCGGTGGCGCGCTTGCCGTTGACCGTCATCGCCGAGACCGTCATCCCCCGCAGGTCGAGGTTGAACCGGTCGAGATCGGCCGTCGCGGTGAGGTCGATCGTCGCAACTCCCGAGAGCTGGCCTTCCAGGGGGGCCGGCGAGGGTGCCGGAGGCGTGTAGTCGATGGCCAGGTCGTAGTGCGAGACGTCGTAGCCACCGTTGCCCGAGTAGGGGAAGTAGTTGTCCCCCACGCCCTCGGAGCCCGCGGTGAAGCGCGGCTTGCCAGGGTCACCGGGCGCTGCGGTGGCCAACCCGGTGACACTCACCAGGCTCACGATGCCGACGGCTGTGGCCAGCCCTCGGACGACGGTGGTTCGTGACGCGGTCATGCGGCCTCCACGCTCGTGGGATGCCCGAGTATGGCAGCGCGCGGTGCAGGAGAACAGGTCTCGTCAAGCCTTGTCGACGGCTTCGACGTAGAACCACCTGCCGGCGCGGCGCTCGAAGCGACTGCGCTCGTGCAGCTGCCCGCGCCGCACCGGCCCGTCGTCGGCACTGACCCAGCGGGCGCGGAACTCCACGATGCCGTCGGTGTCCTGCGGGCCACCCGCCACGACGTCGAGCACGCTGAGCCCCTCCCAGCGAACCCTCGGGTCCGGGTCGGCATCGTCGCTGCGGGTGCGGGGGTGCCAGGTGCGAAAGAGGTGGTCACCGTCGCCGAGCACGTAGGCGGTGTACCGCGAGCGCATCAGCGCCTCGGCGGTGGATGCCGCCAGCTCACCGGCGACGACCGGGCCGCAGCACGCGCTCAGCGCGGCCCCGGCAGGAACGCCACCGCACGGGCACCGCCGGTCCGCCGACGGCATCCGCGCCGCCGCCGACCGGTCCCCGAAGGCTCGCTCGCTCATCCGCGGCGTCGGGGCCGCGTCGGCCACGGCTCGTCGACCGAGCGCGTGCCGACCCAGCCCCGCTCGCGCAGCCGCTGGGCTGCCAGGGCCGAGACCATGAGGGTGCCGTTGTGCACGTCGCCGGCGAGGACGGACTCCACGAGCTCGTCGAGCGGGACGCGACGCACCGGCATCCCGAGTTCCTCCCCGTCGCGCGCGTGGCGCGACTCCACCGGGACGTCGGTGAGTCCGCGGGCGAGGAAGACCCGCACCGACTCGCTGGACCCGCCGCTGCTCGTGTAGTGGTCGAGGAGCAGGTGCCACTGCGCCGCCTCGAGGTCGGCCTCCTCCATGAGCTCGCGCGCCGCAGTGAGGTGCGGTGCCTCTCCGTCGACGTCGAGCAGACCCGCCGGGAGCTCCCACTCGTAGGCACCGACCGGGTGCCGGTACTGCTGGACGAGCACGACGCGATCCTGCTCATCGAGGGCGAGGATGCCGACCGCCCCGGGATGGTCGACGAAGTCCCGGGTCACGACCCCGCCCTCACCGAGGTCGACGTCCTCGGTGACGATGTTCCACACGTGGCCCGTGAAGGACCGCACGCACGACCGCACGGGCAGTGACGCGAGCTGGTCACGCAGCTCGTCAGGCATGGGCGTCGGCAGCCTCGTGGTGGCGCGGACGCTCCACCTCGACGAGCCGTGAGGCCCGCTGGGCCTCGATCGCCGCGCCGACGAGACCGGCGAACAGCGGGTGGGCCCGCGTCGGGCGCGACTTGAACTCGGGGTGGGCCTGTGTCGAGACGTAGTAGGGGTGCACGTCGGCCGGCAGCTCGACGAACTCGACGAGCCCCAGCTCGGGGTGGGTGCCGCTGAACACCAACCCGGCGTCCTCGAGCTGCTGCCGGTAGTCGTTGTTGACCTCGTAGCGGTGGCGGTGCCGCTCGTCGGCGAACGTCGCACCGTACGCACCGGCGACGACCGATCCCTCGAGCAACGCAGCCCGCTGCGAACCCAACCGCATCGTCCCGCCCAGGTCGCCGGCACCCTCGACGAACGCCTTCTGCTCCTCCATCGTCGCGATGACCGGAGCCGTGCTCTTGGGGTCGAACTCGGTCGAGCTCGCGCCCTCGATCCCGGCGACGTCGCGGGCGTACTCGATGACCATGCACTGCAGACCCAGGCAGATCCCGAGCGTCGGGACGAGGTGGGTGCGGGCCCAGCGCAACGCGCCGACCTTGCCCTCGATACCCCGCACGCCGAAGCCTCCGGGCACGAGCACGGCATCCACCCCGCCGAGGGCGCGCTGCGCCCCCGCCTCGGTGTCGCAGGTGTCGGAGGCGACCCACCGGATCTGGACCTTGGCGTCGTGGTGGAAACCGCCTGCCCGCAGGGCCTCGGTGACCGAGAGGTAGGCGTCGGGCAGGTCGACGTACTTTCCGACCAGGGCGACGGTCACCTCGTGCTCGGGCTCGTGGACCCGCTCGAGGAGCAGGTCCCAGTCCGTCCAGTCGACGTCGCGGAAGGTCAGCCCGAGGCGGCGGATGACGTAGGCGTCCAACCCCTCGCGGTGCAACACCTTCGGGATGTCGTAGATGCTGGGGGCGTCGACGGCGGCCGCGACGGCCTCGGTGTCGACGTCGCACATCAGGCTGATCTTGCGCTTGATGGATTCGGGGATCTCGCGGTCCGCCCGCAGGACCAGGGCGTCGGGCTGGATGCCGACCTGGCGCAGGGCGGCGACCGAGTGCTGCGTCGGCTTGGTCTTCAGCTCACCGCTCGGGGCGAGGTAGGGCACCAGCGAGACGTGCAGGAAGAACACCTTGTCCCGGCCCAGGTCGTGGCGCACCTGGCGGGCAGCCTCGAGGAAGGGCAGCGACTCGATGTCGCCGACGGTGCCACCGATCTCGGTGATGATGATGTCCGGTGCGTCGGCATCCGAGACCCCGGGCGAGCCGGCGGCCTGGGCGCGCATCCGCTCCTTGAGCTCGTTGGTGATGTGCGGGATCACCTGGACGGTGTCGCCGAGGTACTCCCCGCGCCGCTCGCGCTGGATGACCCGGTTGTAGACCTGACCGGTCGTGACGTTGGCGCTGCCCTTGAGCGCGACGTCGAGGAATCGCTCGTAGTGGCCGATGTCGAGGTCGGTCTCGGCACCGTCGTCGGTGACGAACACCTCACCGTGCTGGAAGGGGTTCATCGTCCCGGGGTCGACGTTGAGATAGGGGTCGAGCTTCTGCATCGTCACCCGCAGCCCGCGCGCCCGGAGGAGGTGACCGAGGGAGGAGGCCGTGAGCCCCTTGCCGAGGGAGGAGGCAACTCCTCCGGTCACGAAGATCTGTTTCGTCGTCTGAAGCACCACGGGATTCAACGGTACGTCATGGCGCGGGGGTTGCGGGACGGCTTGGGTCGGCGCGTCGCGAGGTCCCACGTTTCGGACCGGTGGTTCACCGTCCGTCGGGCCCCTGCCCGAGCACTGACGCGTAGGCGCCGAGCGCCGCCGCCACGGCATCCGCATCGGTGGGCAGCTCGCCGGAGCGCTCGACGGCCTTGGAGCGCAGGTCATCACGCACCGATCCGTGGAGCACCACGTCACGAATCGCGCGCGACAGCGACAGGGGGTCATCCGGTGGCACGAGGAGCGCTGCACCACCCGTGACCGCGGCCGTTCCCCCGACATCCGTCGCGACGACGGCCGCACCGGCGTGCAGGGCTTCCTGGATGCCGACCGGTTGGCCTTCCCAGACCGCGCTGGAGATGACGACGTCGGCAGCTCGCAGCAGGTCCGGCACGTCGCTGCGGTGGCCGAGCAGGCGCACGGGGAGGTTCTCGGCGTCGATGCGCGCCTGGAGGGACTCGCGCAGCGGCCCGTCCCCGGCGATGACGGTCAGCAGGTCCAGCCCCTGGGTCGAGAGCTCGTGGTGGGCGTCCAGGAGCAGCGGCAGCCCCTTCTGGGGCGCCAGTCGCGCGACGACGACCCCGAGGGAGGTGCGTCCGCCGATCCCGAGCTCGGATCGAACGGCGTACCGGTCGCGCTCGGCCTCGCGTCGCGGCGGTGCCGCGATGACGGCGAGGCCGGTGCGGCGGGCACCAAGCCGCCGCATGCGCTCGACGAGGTCGGCCGACACCCCGAGCACCAGGTCACTCCCCCGAGCGACGACCCGTTCCAGCCCCCCGTAGACCGCCGACGTGAGCGCCCCCGACGGCGCGGCGTTGTGCAGGGTCGCGACGACGGGAACCCCCGAGCGGGCGGTGGCGATCACCGCGAGGGCGGCGGCCCGCAGTCCGTGCGCGTGCACGACGTCGGCCTTCGCCGACAGTCGTGCCAGGTCGCGCACGGCTCGGGCGTCGCGGGTCGGGTGCGGTCGGTCAGCGACCTCGAGGGATGCCGTGGTCGTCGCCACCCGGGCGAAGTGGAAGTGCTCCTCCACCTCTGGCGGACAGGCGACGACGACGGTGTGTCCCTGCCCAGTGAGGGACCCGATGAGCCCCTTGACGTGCGCACCGACTCCTCCGGCGCTCGTCCCGAGCACCATGAGAACCTTCACTCCTGCCCCCTTCCACGGCGCCTGGCCCTCCCGCGCGTGAGGACTTCCGACATCATCGCGCGGTCCCCGACCATCAGCGCGACGACCCCGATCATCAGGGCCAGCAACCCCGCGCCCGCCCCGACGACCATGGTCTCCACGAGGTCGTCGAGGGCCCTCCCCCGCGTCACGACGTCGCCAGCGGCGACCGCGAGCGCGACCGAGACGACGAGTGCCCCCGTCGTTCGACCGATGCCCTGGGTCACTGCAGGACCCCACGTTCGCCGCACCAGGAGCAGTAGTGCCACCGCGGCCACGGTCATCCCGATCGTCGAGGACAGGCCCAGCCACCGCAGGGTGAGCCCCGGGTCCTGCCCGCTGCCCAGCACCGCGAGCGGCAGCAGCGCGGCGATGCTCCAGCCGATGGCGGCGGCCAGCGCGGCATCCATGGGTTTGCCGCGCACGTACAACGCCCGCGTCAGCAGCGCGATGAGACCGAAACCCACGAGTCCGGGGGCGTAGGCATTGAGCGCGCCGGGCAGGGCCGCCAGGGCCGCGGTGCTCGCCACGCCGTCACTGCGGCGCGCGTCGAGGATGGCGAAGAAGGGGCCGATGGCCGGGGCCGCGGCGATGAGGACGCCGACGGAGAGCCCCGTCAGCACGAGCACGGCACGCAGCGAGCGGGCGAGGGTCCCGCTGACGTCCTGCCCGGCGCCGGTTCCGGTGGCCAGTGCCGGGAACGCGCTCGTCGCGACGGGAACGGCGAGCACGGCGTACGGCAGCAGGTAGACCGCCTGGAGGTAGAGATACACGGTGAAGGTGCCGTCGTCGCCGGTGTGGTTGGCCAGCCACATCGTGACGAGCACAGCCCCCTGCTGTGCGAGCAGGGCGAGCATCCCGGCGCCGGCGAGCACGCGGAGGCGACGGGCGTCGTCGCTGGGCAGGCGCAGTCCCGGATGCCAGCGCCAACCGGTGCGCAGGGCGGGAACGACCAGTGGCACGGAGAGCACGACAACACCCATCGTCGTGCCCCACCCCAGCACGCGAATGGCCTCGGCGCTCACGAGTGAGGGTGCCGTCTCGCCGTCGACGATCGAGCCGTACCAGAGGTAGGACACGAGGACGACGACCGAGGACACCAGCGGGGCCAGCGCCGCGGCGAGAAAGCGGCGGTGGGCCTGGAGCAACCCGGTGAGGATGATGCCCAGTCCGTAGAGCGGGACCTGCACGGAGAAGATCCGCAGCAGGGTCGCGGCGACGTCCCCGGCGGCCGGGTCTGGTGACTTGATGAGCCAGCCGGCGATCGGCCCGGCGAGCAGCCAGAGCAGGGCCGCGACCGGGAGGAGGACGAGCATCGCCCACGAGAGCAGGACGGATGCCGTCTGGTCGGCCCGGTCACGCTCCCCCGCCCCGAGTCGGTGGGCGATGAGCGGCACCGCGACGGCGGCCAGCACACCACCGGCGGCCACCTCGAACATGACGTTGGGCAGGGCGTTGACGCTGGAGTAGATGCCGCCCACTCCGCCGGCGCGCACGGCATCCGCGAACACCAGGATGCGGCCGAAGCC
>JAGNQK010000008.1:25066-34260 GCA_017989115.1 Dermatophilaceae bacterium
GGCACCTGCGGCGGCCCCCACCGTTGCCCCGACGACGTAGGCCGGGCCCTCGAGGAGGGTGACGTCGTGCCCCGCATGGTTCGTGCGCGCCCACCGGCGGGACGTCACCGCGCTGGTGAGGAACCGGAAGGCACCGTGGGCCGCCCCCGCGGCCAGGCCGCCGATGGCGGCGGTGCGAGCGATCACGGCGCCGGGACGGGAGCGAACGGGGCGTCAGCACCCTCGGCGAAGCCGTACTGCCCGACCTCGCCAGCACGCTGCTCGACCAGGGCGTGCACGATGCTGGCCTGGCCGAGCGTCGACCCGCCGTTGTCCACCGTGGACACGCCCTCGGTGGCCGTCGCGTCGTTGCGGATGCTGGCCACCACGTCGATGGCGTCCGTGGCCGTGGTCGTCGCGCCAGCGGTGACCAGACCTGCCGATCGCGCGTCCAGGGCGATGACGAGGTCGACCCACCGGTCGGCGGCGGCCTGCTGGGCAGCAGGATTTCCCTCGGTGATCGTCCCGGCGACCACGACGACGAGGTCGGCGATCTGCACGTCCTCACCAGCGACCTCGATGAGGTCTGCCGACGCGAGCGTGGCCAGGGCAGACCTGGCCTGCTGTGCGTCGATGGTGTTGGGCAGGGTGCGGGCGGATGTGCTGAGCAGTGCTGCGAGCAGCACGTCCCTCGCCGACACCGACCCGGTGTCGCTGACGTCGATGCCGGCACCGGCAGCGGCGTCACGCACCGCGGCGTCGCGAGCCGTCACGACCGCCTCGTCGGTGCTGACCCAGTTCTGGCCGATGGTGGTGGTCGAGACGACAGCCGCGCCGGAGGAGGCCAGGCTCGTCGCGGTGGACTCGACGAGCGCGGTGTCCGTGCCGGGCAGCACGACGACGGCCACCCGCTGGCCGTCCAGGCTGTCGGCCAGGATGGCGGGGTTGGTCTCACCGATGTAGTCCTCGCGGGCATCGATCTCGGCGGTCGCGTCGGACAGTTGTGCGTTGAGCTGGGCCTTGTCCTCCCGCAGGCCGGCGACCTCGTTGGTCAAGGTGTCCCCGAGCTCGCCCTGGAGCGGGCCGGCACCGAGCACGATCCCCACCGCGAGCGCGAGGAAGATCGAGACGATGGAGACGAGGTGGTAGCGGAAGTCGATCACCTAGAAAACTCCTTGGATGGACGACCAGAGGTCGTCGAGGCGTGCACCGAAGACCTGGATGAGCGCGCGGCCGCCGTCGGTGGACCACAGCGCGGCTGCGAGCGCGAGCAGGCCCACGGCCAGCATGAGGAAAAGGCTCCAGAGGGAGATCCGGGACCGGTAGAGCTGGCTGACCCCCTTGGCGTCGACGAGCTTGCTCCCCACCCGCAGCCGGGTGAGGAAGGTGCTGGCCATGCCCTTGCGGCCCTTGTCGAGGAACTCCACGAGCGTGACGTGGGTGCCGACGGCGACGATGAGCTGGGCGCCCTTGTCGTCGGCGAGCAGCATGGCGACGTCCTCGCTGGTCCCGGTCGCCGGGAAGACCACCGGCTCGACGCCGAGCGAGCGCACCCGCTCGAGCCCGGGCGCCTTGCCGTCGCGGTAGGCGTGCACCACGACCTCGGCGCCGCTGCGCAGGGCGTCGTCGGACACCGAGTCCATGTCGCCGACGATGAGGTCGGGCTTGTGCCTGGCCTCGATGAGGGCGTCGGCACCGCCGTCGACCCCGATGAGGACCGGCTTGTACTCACGGATGTAGTGGCGAAGGATCTGCAGATCCTCCTTGTAGTGGTAGCCGCGCACGACGATGAGGACGTGCCGGCCCTCGAGCTCGGTGGTGATGTCGGGGACCCCGACGCCGTCGAAGAGCAGGTCACGCTCCTGGCGCAGATAGTCCATCGTGTTCTCGGCGAAGGCCTCGAGCTGGTCGGACATCCCGGCGCGGGCGACGGCCATCATCGCCTGGACGGCTTCTGCGTCGAGCCGCTCCCCGGTGACGATGGTGCGCTCGTCGGCGATCAGGTCGCCACCATCGATGGTGAGCAGCACCCCGTCCTTGATCTGCATCGCGTCCGGGCCGGCGCTGTCGATCAACGGGATGCCGGCCGCCACGAGGATCTCCGGGCCGAGGTTGGGGTACTTGCCCGAGATCGACGCAGCGGCGTTCACGACGGCGGCGGGGCGACAGGCGACGAGGGCCTCGGCGCTCACCCGGTCGAGGTCCTCGTGGTCGATCACGGCGATGTCACCGGGCCGAAGCCGCTTGGTCAGGTTCTTCGTGCGACGGTCCACTCGAGCAGGGCCGGTCAGCCCCGGGAGGGGACCACGGCCACGGCGGGAGGGTAGGCGAATCGACATCGGCACCATCGTGCCACGTGACGCTAGCCGCGAGCGCGAGCCATCAGGTCTCGGGCGTGCTCCAGGGCGGCGTCGGTGCCCGAGCCACCCAGCATGCGCGCGAGTTCGGCCACGCGGTCCTCCCCCGTGACCTCGTGCACGCCGCTGCGGGTCACGTGGCCGTCGTCCGAGCGCTCGACGACGAGGTGTCGATCGGCGTGGGCCGCCACCTGCGCCAGGTGCGTCACGACGATCACTTGGGCGTGGCGGGCCAGAGCGGCCAGCCGGGCCCCGACATCGAGGGCGGCACGCCCACCGACCCCGGCGTCGACCTCGTCGAAGACGAACGTCGGGACGCTGGCGGTCTCGGTCGCCGTGGCGACCTCGAGGGCGAGCATCACCCGGGAGAGCTCACCACCGGATGCCGCCTTGGTCACCGATCGCGGTGCCGTGCCCGACCCGGACGCGAGCCGGATCTCCACGTCGTCGCGCCCCTCGGCGCCGAAGCGACCGGCATCCGCGACGTCCACGGTCACGGTGGCGGACCCCATGGCCAGGTGCGTGAGCTCCTCGGTGATGCGGTCCCCGAGGGTGGATGCAGCGGCGGTGCGGCGCGCCGTGAGGGTGGCGGCAGCCCGCTCACGCTCGGCGGTGAGCACCTCGACGCGCGCGGCGAGCTCGTCGATGCGATCGGTGGTCGACTCCAGCTCGGCTACCCGCACGGCTGCGTCACGCGCCCAGGCGAGTACGTCGTCGACGCCTGGCCCGTAGAGGCGGGTCAGTTCGGACAGTGCGGCTCTGCGCGACTCGACCTGCTCGAGCCGGGCCGGGTCGATGTCGGCGTCGGCGAGGTAGGAGCCGAGGTCGGCCGCGACGTCAGCGGCGAGGTAGCGCAGCTCGTCGACCCGGGTGCCGATCTCGGCCAGGGCCGGATCGCTGGCGCTGACCTGGTCGAGGCGCGCCGATGCCGTCGCGAGCGCCCCCAGGACGCCCGGGTTCGCGGGACCGCCGGCGTCGTCGCCGCCGGTGAGCGCGTCGTGCGCCGCACCGGCACCGTCGCGCAGCTCCTCGGCGTGGCCGAGCCGCTGCGACTCCACGCGCAGGGCGTCGTCCTCGCCCGGTTGGGGATCCAGGGCCTCGATGCGCTCGAGCCCGACCCGCAGGGTCTCGGCCTCGCGCGCACGGGCGGCGGCCGCGGCGCGCAGGTCGCCCAGCTCGGCCTCGGCCCCGATCAGCTCGCCGTGGACCGCCCGGTAGTCGGTGAGGGCCGTCGCGACGTCGCCCCCGCCGAAGCCGTCGAGGACCTCACGGTGCTGGTCCGCGCGGCGCAGCCGCCACTGGTCGGCCTGCCCGTGGACGGCGACGAGGTGCTCGGCGAGCTCGGCCAGCAGTCCGACGGGCGCGGCCCGACCACCGACGTGTGCCCGGGACCTGCCGTCCGACGCGACCGAGCGCACGAGGACGAGGCCGTCGCGAACGTCCGCCCCGGCATCCGCGGCCCGGCCCAGCGCCCGGTGGCCCTCGGGCAGGGACAGCACCCCTTCGACGACGACGCGGTCGGCACCGGCGCGGACCAGGGCAGAGTCTCCGCGGCCGCCGAGGAGCAGGCCCAGCCCGGTGACGACCATGGTCTTCCCCGCGCCCGTCTCCCCCGTCAGCACGGTCAGCCCGGGGTGCAGCGGGAGCACTGCTTCGTCGATGACACCGAGGTCGCGGATGCGGATCTCCTCGATCACGGTGAGCCGTCCCCCTGGGCCAGCTGGCGGCGGGCGGCACCGCGCCACCCCTCGACGGGGAGGTCGAACTTCTCGACGAGTCGGTCGGTGAAGCCCCCGGAGTTCAGGCGGGCCAGGCGAACCGGTTCATCGGAACGGCGCACGTGGATCCGCGCGCCCGGGGGGAGGCCGACCGCCCGGCGCCCGTCGCACCACACCACCCCGTGGGCGTCGGTCTGCGCGAGCACCTCGACGACGAAGCGCGACTGCGGGCCGACGACCACGGGGCGCGCGAACAGGGCGTGCGCACTGATCGGCACGAGCAGCAGGGCTTCGACATCGGGCCAGACCACGGGGCCACCCGCCGAGAACGCGTACGCCGTGGACCCGGTCGGGGTGGCCATGACGACCCCGTCGCAGCCCCACGTCGACAGCGGGCGCCCGTCGATCTCGACGGTCAGCTCGAGCATCCGCTCCCGAGACGCCTTCTCGACCGTGACCTCGTTGAGCGCCCACGACTGGAAGACCGTCCTGCCGTCCTCCTCCGCGCGCACCTCGAGGGTCGTGCGCTCCTCCACGTGGTACTCACGAGCCACGATGTGTTCCACGGTCGCGTCGAGGTCCTCACGCTCGGCTTCGGCGAGGAAGCCCACGTGCCCGAGGTTGACCCCGAGAAGCGGGACGCCTGACCCGCGGGACAGCTCGGCCCCCCGCAGGATCGTGCCGTCCCCACCGAGGACGCAGACCAGTTCACAGCCGGCTGCTGCCGATTCATCGGTGTCGGTGTCGACGCCGAGCACGCCCGGCACCCGCGCCAGTGGGGTGTCGACGAGCTCGTCCCTGGACGCGCTCACCCCCACGCCGGCGGCGATGAGCCGGGTGGCCACCCCGGCTGCGAGTTCCTGGGCGTCAGTCCGCCAGAGGTGCGTGACGAGCAGGATGCGACGTGACGGGGTGCTCGTCATGCTCATCCTCCGCGCGCCTCGGTGGTGATCTCGCGAACGATGTCGCGGACCCGGTCAGCGCTCATTGTGTCCGACGGGTCCGACCGGGCCCACAGGAGGTACTCGATGTTGCCGGTGGTGCCCGCGATCGGGCTCTCGCGGATGCCGTGCACGAACAGCCCCGCGTCGAGGGTCGACTCGACGACCCGCTGGAGGGCCGCCGTCCGCTCGCGCGGGTCTGTCACCACGCCCTGCCGGTTCAGCCGGCCCCGCCCGACCTCGAACTGTGGCTTCACGAGCACGACGAGGTCACCTCGCTCGCCCATCAGTCGAGCGAGGTCGGCGAGCACGAGGGTCAACGAGATGAAGGACAGGTCGGCCACGACGACATCCGCGGGGCCGCCGATGGTCTCCGGCTGAAGTCCGCGGATCGTCGTCCCGCTGTGCTCGGTGACGCGTGGGTCGCTCGCCACGTCGGGCACGAGCTGCCCTCGTCCGACGTCGACGGCAGCGACATGCGCTGCGTCGGCGGCGAGCAGCACCTGGGTGAAGCCCCCGGTGGAGGCACCCACGTCGACACACCGACGCCCCTTCACGGTGAGGCCGACGGGTCCCCATTCCTGCAGCGCCGCGTCGAGCTTGTGGGCAGCCCTGCCCACCCAACGGGGGCCGGCGACCTCGACCACGAGGACGTCGTCGTCGGCCACGGGCAGCGACGGCTTGGTCGCCACCGAGCCACCGATCGTGACCTGTCCGGCCCTGACGAACTCCCGCGCCTCCCCCCGAGAGCGTGCCAGCCCCCGCCGTACGAGCTCGGCGTCCAGACGTGCGATGTCAGCCGCCGAGGTCGGCGAGCCGCCCCTGCAGGGTGCGGTGGACGGCCTCACCGGCCTGGAGCTGACCGTCGAGGTCACCCGCCGGGGTGTTCGCGAGATCGCGCAGTGCAGCGTCGATGACGATGTCGCCGGTTTCCGGCGGCCCGGCCTGCTGGTCCTGCTGTGCTGCGTCGTCGATGTCCGGCAACCTCACGCGTCACTCGCGGGAGTGCTGCCGGATGCCGGTGCCGACGGAGCCTGCGTCGCGGGTGAGGCGCTGGATGCCGTGCTCTTCGCAGCCGGGGCAGACTTCGTGGTGGCCCTCTTCGCCGGAGCCTTCGCGGCCGTCTTGGCGGGAGCCGACGTCGTGGCAGCCTTCTTCGCGGGTGCCTTGGCAGCCGGAGCCTTCGCGGCCCCCTTCGCCGTGGTGGCGCTCGCCTTCTTCGCCGGAGCCGCCTTCGTGGCGGCCTTCTTCGCCGGCGCCTTGGCAGCCGGAGCCTTTGCGGCCGCCTTGGCGGGAGTCGCCTTCGTGGCGGCCTTCTTCGCTGGCGCCTTCTTCGCCACCCGTGCGGGAGCCTTCTTCGCCGCGGCCTTCACCGGCTCAGGGGCGACCTCGACGATTTCGGAGACCACGGTTGCCGCACCGCGGATCTCGACGGAGGCGGCGCTTCGGGCCAGCTCTTCCACCTGGGAGGCCAGGGCAGCCACCGTTGCGCCCAGTCCCTGGACCTCACGGGTGAGGCGGTCGACGTCGAGCTTGCCGACGGCGGAGTCGACCTCGCGCCGCACGAGGCGCACGATCTGCTTGCGGTTGGCCTCGGCCGCCTTGAGCAGGTCGTCGGCCAGCGCACTGGCCTGCTTGGCGAGCTTCTTGCGCGAGGTGTCCTGGCTGGCGAGGGCGATGATCTCCTGAGCCGCCTCCTTCGCCCTGCTTCGGGTGAGGTCACCCAGCCCGGAGGCGAGTTCGACGTAGCCCTGGATGGAGTTCTTGGCCATGGATCCTCCTCGATCTGGCAGCCCCGTCGGCCACCCGCTGTCGCCCACGCTACCGAAAGCGGACCGCTGCGAGCACGGACTCGGCCGACTCACTCAGTGCGGCGATGTCCGAGGCAGGGCTTCCCGCGTCCCGTGCCCGGTGGACGGCGACCACTGCTCGTGACAACGCGTGGAGCCAATCACCCTCTGCGTCCGGGTCCACGTTCAGGGCGCGCAGGTCGGGCGCGACCCAGGTGGGGCGCCGGTGGGGTGGCGCCTCGAGGCAGGCAGCGAGATCGTCGACACCGGTCAGGACGAGCAGGGAGTCCATGCCCGCGGCGACGGCCCCCTCGATGTCGGTGTCGAGCCGATCACCGACCGCCAGGACGCGCTCTGCCGGAATCGCCAGCCGGTCGGCGCACATGAGATACAGCGGCGCTGACGGCTTGCCGGCGACCATGTCCGGAGCGTGACCGACCGCACGCTGCACCGCGCCGATGAGCGAGCCGTTCCCCGGTGCGACACCACGGTCGGTCGGGAGGGTGGCATCGGTGTTCGTCGCCACCCAGGTCGCTCCGGCCTGCACGGCGTAGGCAACCTCCGCGAGGTCTGACGCAGTGACCCCTGCGCCGTACCCCTGAAGCGCGGCCACGACGTCGTGCCCGAGTCCGTCGGCCGGAACGACCGGGACCAGGCCGACCTCGACCAGTGCGGCAGACACTCCCGGGCCGCCCACGGCGAGGACCCTGCTGGATGGGGGCACGTTGTCCGCCACCAGCCGTGCGCCGGCCTGCGAGCTGGTTGCGACGTCACCGGGCTCACAGTCCAGGCCCAGGTCGCGCAGGTGAGCGGCGACGTCCTCAGGAGTGCGCGACGCGTTGTTCGTGGCGTAGATGACGGGGAGGTTGCTGCTCGTGAGGGCCTCGATCGCATGCGGGACCGCCGTCGGGCCCCGGTAGACGACCCCGTCGAGGTCGCAGACGATGGCGGCGTAGCGCGCAGCCAGGGTCTGCGGCCGGCTCACACGTCCTCCGGAGCGACAGCCGTCACCTCGGAGAGCTCAGCGCCGTCGTCCTCGTCGTCCTCACCGAGTTCGACGACGATCCCGTCGAGCTCCTCGAGTCGCTCCACGGCGTCCGTCACCGCGTCGACGTCTCCCTCGACGGCCTTGAGGAACCAGGCGCGCGCCTCCTCGTCGCGGCCGAGTCCGAGAAGGACGTCGGCGTAGGCGTAGTGGAGCCGGCACACGGACGGACCCGCAGCACGGCGCAGCGCAGGGATCTGGAGCGCGACCAGTGCCGCGTCATCCTGGCCGAGGTCTCGCCGGATGCCCGACACCACGATCGCCAACTCCTGCCGCTCGTCCTCGGTGAGCGTGCGTGCTTCGGGCGTGGCTGCCAGCTCGAGGGCACGTGAGTGCCGGCCCAGCCCTCGCTCGCAGTCCACCATCAGCGGCAGCAGGTGGCTGGAACCACTGAGGCGGCGCACCGTCCGGAACTCGGTCAGGGCGCGCGCGAAGTCACCGAGCCTGTAGGCCACCATGCCGAGCGCCTCGCGGGCTGCCGGCACGCGCCCAGCACGCCGCACGGCCGTCTCGGCATGGGCCAGGGCCGCTTCGAGGTTGTCGGCCTCGAGCGTTGCAGCAACCATGACGAGGTGCTGAGCCACCCCCTCCGCGTTCTCCTTGGACAGGGTGCGCAACTGCTGGTGCACAGCACGGTCGAGTTCCTTGCCCGTCACCTCGTCCGGAATGCGGGGCTCGGGCAGCCGGGGGCTCTTGGGGGCGAGCCGGCTCCCTCCACGGTCATCGCGCTCGCCGGCTCGAGCGGGCTTCCCCTCACGACCGGTGTCACGCCCATCACGGCCTTGCGGACGGGCCCCGGAACCACTGCGATCGTCACGGCGGCGATCCGGACCAGCGCCCCGATGGCCGCCGGTGCGACGGTCTTCACCACTGCGCGACCCACCTCGACGGTCAGGCCCGCCGGGGCCGGGCGCAGCACCTTGGCGGGGGGCCCGGTCGTAGGAGGATGACCGAGGGGGGCGGCTCTGGTCACGCCGAGGCTCCGACACACCGTCCCGCGAGGGCTCGCCCTCCGGGCGCTCGATGTTGCTGTCCTCGGTCACGCCATCATCTCCTGTTGTTCGGGGCCGCGCGTTGACTGTTGTCACCGGCCGACCTCGTGTGCCACGCACTCCGCACGCGACACCCGCTCACTGTGCTGACACCGCGTCGGGCGCCAACCAAGTCTACGGACCTTCCTCGCCCCTGCGGACACAGCGACTGCCCCTGGTGTCGCACGAGCTCATCGACAATGTGCCGGGGAATGCGGAAGAGGGCCCACCATGACTGGTGGGCCCTCTTCGCTAATGGTTGTCCGGCTGCGTCCTACTCTCCCACACCGTCACCAGTGCAGTACCATCGGCGCTGAAGGGCTTAGCTTCCGG
>JAGNQK010000091.1 GCA_017989115.1 Dermatophilaceae bacterium
CCTAGGATGACCCGGTGAACCGGACCGACGAGCTGCGCCTGCGCCTGCTCGGCCCACGGCCGGTGTCACTGATGACCGACAAGCTGTGGGGGTGGCTCGGCCCGGGCCTGATCGCCCTCGTCGGCGGGTTCCTGCGGTTCTGGAACCTCGACCACCCGCGGGCGATGGTCTTCGACGAGACGTACTACGTCAAGCAGGCGGCCTCGATGCTGCGCTTCGGCGTCGAGATGCGGGTGCTCAGCACGTTGAAGGAGCCGGACAAGGTCTTCACCGGCGGCAACCCGGACGTCTTCTCCACCGTCGACGGCGACATGGTCGTGCACCCTCCCGTCGGGAAGTGGATGCTGGCGGCCGGCCAGTGGGTCTTCGGGTCCGATTCGGGGTTCGGGTGGCGGGTGTCGGCCGCGGTCGTCGGGACGCTGTCCATCCTCATCCTCGGGCGGGTGGCCCGGCGGATGTTCGGCTCCACGGCGCTGGGCTGTGTCGCGGCCTTCCTGCTGGCCTTCGAGGGGTCGCACTTCGTGATGTCACGCACCGGCATCCTCGACATCTTCGTGTCGTTCTTCGCACTGTGCGGGTTCGCGGCGCTGCTCATCGACCGCGACCGCAGCCGCGAGATCCTCGCCGCGCGCGTGGGGGCGCTGCCGCGGGGCACGTGGCCGCAGGGGATGGGGCCGTGGCTGGGCTGGCGCCCGTGGCGCTGGGTCGCCGGGTTGTCTCTGGGCCTCGCGACAAGCACGAAGTGGTCGGGGCTGTTCTTCCTCGCGGCGTTCGGGCTGATGACCGTGTGGTGGGACATGGGCGCTCGACGCGCAGCCGGGGTGCGCCGCTGGGGTCTCGGGGCGGTGCTCAAGGACGGCCCCTTCGCGGCGCTGGCCATGGTCGGCACCACCGCCGTGGTCTACGTGGCGTCGTGGATCGGGTGGTTCCGCAGCGACGTCGGCTACCACCGGCAGTGGAACACCTTCCATCCCGGCGAGGGCGTCATGTGGCTACCCCCTGTGCTGCGCAACTGGGTGAAGTACCACCAGGACGCCTTCGCCTTCAACACGACGCTGCAGACCCCGCACCCCTACCAGTCCGACCCCTGGACCTGGATCCTGCAGCTGCGGCCGACGTCCTTCTACTACGAGAGCCCGACGCGCGGGGTCGCCGGGTGCACCGTCGACCAGTGCTCGCAGGCCATCAACCCCGTCGGCACGATCACGGTGTGGTGGCTCGGCGTGCTCGCCCTCGCGGTGGTCGTGTGGTGGTGGCTGGTGCGCCGGGACTGGCGGGCAGGGGCGATCGCGGCCGGCATCGTCGGCGGCTACCTGCCGTGGTTCGCCTTCGCCGATCGCACGATCTACGCCTTCTACGCCGTGGCGTTCGAGCCGTGGGTGGTGCTCGCGGTCACGTTCGTCATCGCACTGTTCGTCGGGCGGCGCGAGGACGACCCGCAGCGATGGCGCACGCGCTGGTTCATCGTCGGGGGCTACCTCCTGCTGACCCTGGCCATGTTCGCGTTCTTCCACCCCATCTACGTCGGGGAGACCATCCCCTACGACCACTGGCGCTGGCGGATGTGGCTGCCGAGCTGGATCTGACGTCAGGGGGGTCGCGGTCGAGGTGAGACCGCCCGCGAAACCGTGCACCTGCGCGTCGACTCCGCAGTGGGGATGCCGTCCGCAGGCCGTGTCGGTCGCCGTTGTTAGGTTCGGTGCATGCTCCTCCTCGGCGACGACGCCCGGCTCGTCATCAGCGCCAGCGACCTGCGCACGGCATCCGCGTGCGAGTTCGCCGTCGTGCGCCAGCTCGACGTGCTGCTCGGCCGCGCCGAGCGGGTCGAGGAGCCCCGCGACCCGATGCTCGACCGGGTCAAGGCCCTCGGCGACCAGCACGAACAGGCCGAGCTGCGACGGCTGAGTCGCGAGCACCCGGGCCGGGTCCGCCACCTGCCGACACCGTCGAACACACCGCACGACCTGGCCGCCGCGATGACGACCACCCTCGAGACGCTGAGCTCGGGAGCCGAGGTGGTCAGCCAGGCCACCGTCTTCGACGGCGGGTTCGTCGGCCGCGCCGACTTCCTCGAGCTCACCCCGGCCGGCTGGCTGGTCAGTGACACCAAGCTGGCCCGCCACGCCACCGTCTCCGCCCTGCTCCAGGTCGGCGCCTACGCCGCCCTCCTGCTGGATGCCGGGGCACCGGTCGCGCCGATCGTGCGGTTGGTGCTCGGCGACGGGGCCACGCGTGACGACCCGCTCGGTGAGGTGCTCCCGGTCTACCGCAGCCGCCGAGCCCGGCTCGACGGCATCCTCGCCGACCACCGTGCCGACGAGGCACCCGCGGCGTGGGGGGATGAGCGCTGGTCGGCCTGCGGGTCCTGCGCGACGTGCGTGGCCGAGGTCGAGGCAGCACGAGACCTGCTGCTCGTCGCCGGGATGCGACGGCCCACCCGTCGACGGCTGCACGAGGCCGGGGTGCGCACCATCGACGACCTGGCATCGAGCACCGGGCCGGTGGCCGACGTCAGGGCGCAGTCGCTCGACCGGTTGCGGGCCCAGGCCCGGCTGCAGCTCGTGCAGGAGGCCGACCCCACCGGCGCGGTGCACCACGAGGTGACCGACGTCGCGGCCCTGAGCCGACTGCCCGCACCGAGCACGGGCGACATCTTCTTCGACTTCGAGGGCGACCCGCTGTGGCAGGAGCCGGGGTCAGGCATCTGGGGGTTGGAGTACCTCTTCGGGATGATCGAGGTCGACAGCGGGGAGGAACGGTTCCGGGCGTTCTGGGCCCACGACCGGCGCGAGGAGAAGCAGGCCCTCGTCTCCTTCGTCGACCACGTCAACGCGCGCCTGGCGACCTGGCCAGACCTGCACGTCTACCACTACGCGCCGTATGAGCCGGCTGCCCTGCTGCGGATGGCCGCCAGGCACGGTGTCTACGAGGACGAGGTCGATGACCTCCTGCGCCGCCGCATCTTCGTCGACCTCTACGCGGTGGTCAAGGCCGGGGTGCGCATCTCGCAGCGGTCGTACTCCATCAAGAAGCTCGAGCCGCTCTACATGCCGGCACGCGAGGGTGAGGTGCAGGGCGGGGCCGAGAGCATCGTGGTCTACCACCAGTTCTCCGCTGCCACCAACGAGGGCCGCACCGACGAAGCCGCGTCACTGCTGGCCGAGATCGCGGACTACAACGAGCTCGACTGCGTCTCCACCCTGAGGCTGCGCGACTGGCTGCTCGCTCGGTGCCGGGACGCGGGTGGTTCCCCGGCGGGCCCGGTCGACGACGACGGTGCCTCCGCAGCACCGGTCAGCGACAAGCGGGCGGCTGCTCTTGCTCTCGAAGCGGCCGTTCGAGCGCTGGTCGACGACATCCCCCCGGCGCAGTGGAGCGACGAGCAGCGCGCGATGGCGATGATCGCCTCGTCGGTTCTCTACCATGCCCGTGAGGACAAACCGGCGTGGCAGGAGCACTACGAGCGGCTGCGCCTGCCCGTCGGTGACTGGCGCCGCGCCGACGGCGTCTTCGTCGTCGACCGCGCGGAGGTCGTCGAGCCGTGGGCGCAGCAGTCCGCCCGGCACAACCCCCGTCGGGTCCTGCGCCTCACCGGAGAGGCCGCTGGCGGAGCGCCACGCGTGGGCGAGTGCCACGTCGTCTACGCGGCGCCCGGGCCTGCAGGGTTCGAGGCACCGCCCATGGATGCCAACACGGTCAACCCCAGCAAGGGCACCGTGCTGTCCATTGATGAAGAGCTGTCCGCCGACGGAGTGGCGCGCCTCGTCGTCACCCTCAGCGAGCAGCACACCCGGTCGTTGGGTGACCACGACGACCTCCCCGTGGCCCTCACCCCGGGTGGCCCCATCAAGACCGACTCGATCGACCGGGCCCTGGCCGAGGTCGCCGAGGAGGTGCTGGCGTCGGGGGCGGTTCCGGTGTCGGCGGGCACCGACGTGCTGCTGCGTCGGGCACCGCGGTTGAGGGGTGGCGCTGCCTTGCCGCCGGTGGCCGACGCGGGCGACGACCGCGTCATCAACGCCATCGAGGCAGCGCTGCTCGCCATGGACGACTCCTACGTCGCGGCCCAGGGCCCGCCCGGCACGGGCAAGACCCACGTCGGCGGGCACGTCATCGCACGACTCGCCGCCTGGGGATGGCGGATCGGGGTCTGCGCCCAGAGCCATGCCGCCGTCGAGAACGTGCTGTCAGCGGTGGTGCGCGCCGGGCTCGATCCTGCCCAGGTGGGCAAAGTCGCCAAGGCGACGCCCGACCCGGCGTGGACCTCCCTGCCCAAGGCCGACGACCTCGCGGCCTTCGCCGCGCAACATGACCAGGTGGGGCGTGGTTACGTCATCGGCGGAAGCGCCTGGGACCTCACCAACGAGCGTCGCGTGGCTCGCGACCAGCTCGACCTGCTCGTCATCGACGAGGCCGGTCAGTTCAGCGTGGCCAAGACCTTGGCCGTGGGGGTCTGCGCCCGGCGGCTGCTGCTGCTGGGAGACCCGCAGCAACTGCCCCAGGTGTCGACCGGGGTGCATGCCCAACCGGTCGACGAGTCGGCGCTCGGGTGGCTGGCCGCGGGTGAACCAGTGCTGCCTGCTCACCTCGGCTACTTCCTCGAGACCACCCGCCGGATGCACCCCGACCTCACCACCGTGGTCTCCGACCTCGCCTACGACGGGGCGCTGACCTCATACGAACAGGTGACCGCCGCCCGGCGCCTGGACGGCATCCGCCCCGGCCTGCACGTCGTCGTCGTCGACCACCTCGACAACTCCACCGAGTCGCTGGAGGAGGCCGAGGCGGTCTGCTCGCTGGCACAGACGCTCATCGGGCGGATGTGGCACGACCCCTCCGCGACGGACGGCCCCCGTGCGCCAGCGCCTGGTGGTCCGGGTGCGCCAGCGCCTGGCCGGCCACTGACAGCGAGGGACCTCATCGTCATCACGCCGTACAACCGCCAGGCTGACCGCATCCGAGCAGTGCTTCGTGGTGCCGGGCTGGAGGACGTTCGCGTGGGCACCGTCGACAAGTTCCAGGGGCAGGAGGCGCCGGTGGCGATCCTGTCGATGGCGGCGTCGTCGCACTCCGAGGTATCGCGCGGAATGGGCTTCCTGCTCGACCGACACCGGCTCAATGTGGGCATCTCGCGGGGGCAGTACGCGGCCTACGTCGTGCGCTCGCGGGTGCTCACCGACTTCTCGCCGGGCTCACCCGACGAGCTCATCGCGCTCGGAGCCTTCCTGCGCCTGCACCCCAGACCCTGATCAGGCCGGGAACCCGCGGGCCTCGAGCGCGTCCGTGAGCATCGCCATGAGCGCCTCGAGCTGAAGGTCAGCAGAGGAACCAACTTCCTCATCCGACCCGTCTAGCGCCCGAGCGGCCAAACCGGCCTTGTCGTCGATGAGCTGGGCCAGGCGGGGGTCGATGGTCTGCGCCGCGATGATCCGCCAGGCCGTCACGGGCTCGGTCTGCCCGATCCGGTGCACCCGGTCGATCGCCTGCGTCTGTTCGGCCGAGGTCCACGACAGCTCGGCGAGCACGACGTTGGAGGCCACTTGCAGGTTGAGGCCGACGCCCGCAGCCGTGAGCGAGCACACCACGACGGAGATCTCGGGGTCGGTGAGGAAAGCCTCGATGTTGGCCTTGCGCACGGCCGGTGTCTGGTCGCCACGAATCGACGCGTAGCCGATGCCCCGCTTGGCCAGGGTCTGCTCGGCGATGTCCATCACGTCGATGTGCTTGGCGAAGAAGACCACCTTGCCGACGTTGCGCGCGAGCTGCGCGGCGTAGTCCGCGGCGAGGCCGGCCTTGGCCTGTCCGATCTTGCGCATGACGGTGAACACGTTGTCGCCGGTGGTCGCCGTGGTGGCGTTCTTGCGTTCCCACTGCGCCACCTTGCGGACCATGTCGTGGTCGATGCCCTCGACGACGACGGAGACCGAGCGAGCGGCCAGCGCCGCGTCGTACCGCTTGACCAGTCGCGCCGCGAGTTCCTGCTCGGCGGCCCGGATGGAACGGCTCGCCTCGTCGTCGAGCTCGACGGGCAGGTCCGCGACCCGTCGTGCCGGGATGTCGGAGGCGACGTCGACCTTGCGGCGACGCACGATGCCCTGGTTGATGACGCTCGTTCGGGCGGCGGCGTAGAACCCGTGGTCGGCCGGGGTCAGCCCGGTCTCCTCGAGCGCTGCCATCAGGGCGTGACGCGGCTTCGTGGAGTCGATCCACCCGAGGAACTGCCAGATGGCCTTGAAGTCCTCGATGTCGTTGATCAGCGGGGTGCCGGTCAGCGCCATGAACAGGGCTCGCGCGTGCTTGGACCGGATGCGCTCGGAGAGCTCCAACACGTGCTGGGAACGCTGCGAGGACTTGTTCTTGATGAAGTGGGCCTCGTCGACGACCATGCCGCGGAAGCCGTGCGCCCCGAGCCAGCCGACGTGCCGGTCGAGGATCTCGTAGTTGACGATGACGATGTCCGCGAAGCCGTCGACGGTGTCACCGTCACCGTGGATGACCGTCGCCGCACGTCGCGGCGTCCAGAGCTCCGCCTCGCGCGCCCAGTTCGCCTTGACGACGTTGGGCACGACGACGAGCAGGGGAAAGGCACCAGCAGCATCGGCAGCCAACAGCGCCTGAGCCGTCTTGCCGAGACCGGGCTCGTCGGCCAGCAGGAAGGTGCGGTGTCCTTCGGCAGCGGCGGCGACCACCTGGGCCTGGTGGTGCATCAGCTCGAGACCCTTGATGCCGTGCACGACTCGCGTCGGCTCCGGCAGCGGCATGCACGTGGCGTCGCCGCCGTACTCGAAGGCGCGGAACAGCGGCGAGAGCAACTCCCACCCGCCGAGTCGGTTCGTCCGCGGTCTGGGCGCGGGGAGAGCCGAGAAGTCCGGCGCGAGGAACGGATTCGCGAGCTGCCGGGCGATGACGGTCTTGGGCACGACTCCGCGCGGCGACGCCGATGCGAACGGGGCGGTCGGCGAGACCACTGGGGTGGGTTCGGGCTCGGGTTCGCGGCCGGCCGCACGCAGCAGGTCGTTCTTCAGGTCGATGGCGGCGGATGACACGACGGCGCCGTCGGTGAGCAGCTCGAGCAGCGAGGTGTCGCGCGCCGCGGTCTTCGCGAGGATCGTGGCGATGCCCTCGAGACGGGTCAGCATCGCGGTGCGCTCGGATTCGCTGATGGTCGTGTCTGCCTTGACGCGGGCGCGCTCCTCACGCACGAGCAGCGCCACGACCTGGTAGGCGGTGCGCTGGCTGGGGCGGACCTTGCCGCGCTGGGCCGCAGCCTCGACCTGGCGGACGGTCCGGGCCAGCACGGGGATGACGCCCTCGCCGTCGGGGGTGCCGGAACGCGCATGGTCGCGCGGTGCGGTGCGGGTCGCACCTCCACGGCGCGGAGCTCGCTGTGACAAGCGATCCTTCTCCTCAGTCAGGCACGACGGGTTGGCGTCGGTGTCGAGTGCGTCCGACGGGGAAGACCCTCCGCGCTGACCACCCGGCATCGGGACTCACGCCGAACGCGTGCGTGGGACCATGCCCAGATCCCCGTGCCACTGCATGTCGCCCGCGTCGACCGACGCGGCACCCCAAGCGTACGGCGTCATCGGCGTCACTGGTAGCCAACGCGCGGATGCCGTCGCCGTCCCTCCTCAGGCAGCGAGGTTCTCGCGGTGGCCGAGTCGCTCGAGCCAGCGCACCAGCTGGTGGTGCACGGTGTCAGCCCCGCGCAGGCGCCCGCGCTCGTCGAGCAGGTCCTCGTCGACGGTCCACCCGGCGGGGTGGACCAGCAACGGACGGGTCTGCCACCCGCCGAGCCCTCCGTGGCAGCCCACGAGCTCCTCGAAGGCCGCGACCTCGTCGAGCACGGGGTCGTAGAGCGAGTTGAGGTAGATGTCGGGAGCGTTGGCGAACCCGCTCACGTGCACGAAGTCGCTCACGGCATCCGGCCCGAAGGGCGCCAGGGGGTCGTCACCGACGACGACACCCGTCGTGAGGTCGTGGGTGCCGTTCGCCCCGAGGGCCACCGGCCCACCCGCCGTGAGCACGACGACGAACCCGATGCCGGGGTGGGCGGCCAGGGCGCTGAGCAGGCCGGGGTGCAGACGCTCGATGTCCTCGGCCGTGAGTCGGGTCGGGTGCTGGCTGAACCAGACCCCACCGAGGTTGCCCGACCCGACGACGGTGAGGTCCGCGGGGGTCTCGACGGGGCCGGCATCCGACGTGGCGTCGCCCCCGACCGGGCCGCCCGACCCGGCAGGGCCCACGGGTGCCTGCGGATCCCGATCCGACAGCACCTTCTTGGTGAGCCGCCCGGACACCGAGTCCTGCCCCGACAACTGCCCGAGCAACATGTTGACCGGCCCCCACGTCTCCACCTCGTCGGTCGCCGCGGCGACGCTCTGGCCGTCGGCGAGGTGCTCGCGGATGACCTCCTCGAGGGTCTGGCCGTAGCGCTGGCGGAACGTCGCCCCCTGGCTCTGCCCGTGGTCGGAGACGAGCACGATCTCGTAGGGCCGCGGCGCCACCCCCGAGTCGATGATCTGCTCGATGCTGCGCAGCGCGTCGTCGAGGCCGTAGAAGGCGGCGAGCGACTCCGAGCGGGTCACCCCGGCGTGGTGGGCGATCTCGTCGTAGTCGACGAAGTCGACGTAGATGGACTTCGACCCGCGCATCATCGCCTCGACGACCAGCGCGACGTTGAGGTCACGCAGGAACACGTTGGTGGCCGCGCGCAGGGCGACGTACGCCCCTCCCCGGTGGATGCGCGGCTCGACTCCCCGGCGCACCTGGCGTCGGGCCTGGAAGATCTCCTTGCCCATCTCGCCGATGGTGAGGATGACCGCCCGCAGGATGCCGGCCGGGTGCGTGAAGAACGCGGCGTACGACTGTGAGGGCCCCAGCCCTGCCCTGCCCTGCTTGAGCCCGCTCATCGTGAGCAACGACGTCGGGGCGTCGCCGGAGAACAGGTTGGAGATGCTCACGCCGTCGTCGGCGAGCAACCCGCGACCGTCGCTGATGCGCGCCTCGATCACCGCGGCATCCGCCGGGCGGTTGGCGACGAGGAGGCGCCCGAG
>JAGNQK010000092.1 GCA_017989115.1 Dermatophilaceae bacterium
GGTGAGGCACGTCACCTTCCCGGATCGTGGGATCGGCCGTCTCGCCGGTTGACACGACCACCCCGGCGGGGGACAGTTCAGGGGTGGCCCGAGTCCTCGTACTTTCACGGCGCGTCTGACCGATCAGGCAGACGCGCTCCCTCCGTCGTCCCCCGTGGGACTGGAGGGTTTTTTTGTGCACGGACGACGGCCGCGAGCAAGCGGCAAACCCCAGAGAGCGGTGAACGGCAGTGAGCGAAACGAGGCCGGCGAACCCGGTTGTCCCGATGGCCAAGAGCGCGGCCGCGACCCCGAGCGGTTCCGGGGGCTCCGGTGGCCCCGGCAGCCCGAGCCCGGCGCAGGTCGCGCAGCAGGCCCGCGCCCGGACCCCGATCGAGGTGACCGGCGCGCAGAGCCTCGTGCTCTCCCTCGAGGCGATGGACGTCGACACCGTCTTCGGCATCCCCGGTGGGGCGATCCTGCCGGCGTACGACCCGCTCCTGGACTCGGTCAAGGTGCGGCACATCCTCGTTCGGCACGAGCAGGGCGCCGGCCACGCCGCCGAGGGCTATGCCGCCGCCACCGGGCGGGTCGGGGTCTGCATGGCCACGTCCGGCCCCGGGGCCACCAACCTCGTGACCCCGCTCGCCGATGCGCACATGGACTCCGTGCCGATCGTGGCGATCACCGGCCAGGTCAACTCGGCCGCCATCGGCACCGACGCCTTCCAGGAGGCCGACATCCGCGGCATCACGATGCCGATCACCAAGCACAACTACCTGGTGACCAATGCCGACGAGATCCCGCGGATCATCGCCGAGGCCTTCCACATCGCCTCCACCGGCCGCCCCGGCCCGGTGCTCGTCGACATCTCCAAGGACGCGCTCCAGGCCCGCACCACCTTCTCGTGGCCTCCGCGCATCGACCTGCCCGGCTACCGCCCGGTGACCCGCCCCCACGGCAAGCAGATCCGTGAGGCCGCCCGCCTCATCGCCGCGGCCGAGCGTCCCATCCTCTACGTGGGCGGCGGCGTCATCCGCGCCGAGGCCAGCGAGGAACTGCGCCGCTTCGTCGAGCTGAGCAAGATCCCCGTCGTGACCACCCTGATGGCGCGTGGGGCCCTGCCCGACAGCCACCCGCTCCACCTCGGGATGCCGGGGATGCACGGGTCGGTCTCGGCCGTCACCGGCCTCCAGAAGTCCGACCTCATCATCGCCCTCGGCGCCCGGTTCGACGACCGCGTCACCGGCCAGCTGTCGACCTTCGCGCCGTTCGCGAAGGTCATCCACGCCGACATCGACCCTGCCGAGATCGGCAAGAACCGGCGGGCCGACGTCCCGATCGTCGGCGACTGCAAGGCGGTGATCACCGACCTCACCGAGGCCGTCGACTCCGACATCGACGCGGGCCGTGGCGGCGACTACAGCGAGTGGCGCGAGCGGGTCGCAGGCTGGAAGGAGTCCTTCCCCGTCGGCTACACCGAGCCCGAGGAGGCTTCTCTGGCACCGCAGTACGTCATCGAGCGGCTCAGCGCCATCGTCGGCCCGGAGGCCGTGTACGTCGCCGGCGTCGGCCAGCACCAGATGTGGGCGGCCCAGTTCGTGCAGTACGAACGCCCCAACGCCTGGCTGAACTCCGGTGGCCTCGGGACCATGGGCTACGCCGTCCCGGCCGCGATGGGCGCCCAGGTCGGTGAGCCCGACCGCACCGTGTGGGCCATCGACGGCGACGGCTGCTTCCAGATGACGAACCAGGAGCTCGCGACCTGCGTCATCAACAACATCCCGATCAAGGTCGCCGTCATCAACAACAGCTCGCTCGGCATGGTGCGCCAGTGGCAGACCCTGTTCTACAACGAGCGTTACTCCAACACCGACCTGCACACCTCGGTGGGCTCGCGGGTGCCTGACTTCGTCAAGCTCGCCGACGCCTACGGCTGCGCCGGGTTCCGGTGCGAGCGCCCCGAGGACGTCGACGACACCATCCGTGCCGCCATGGCCGTCAACGACCGCCCGGTCATCGTCGACTTCGTCGTCCACCGCGACGCGATGGTCTGGCCGATGGTCGCAGCCGGGGTGAGCAACGACCTCATCCAGGTCGCCCGCGACACCGCGCCGCAGTGGGACCGCGAGGAGTCCGAGGCGCTCGAGCAGGACCTCGATGCCGATCACGACGGAGTCCCCTCGGGCTCCCCCCGGAACTGAAAGCGGTGACTGTCATGTCGAAGCACACCCTGTCCGTCCTCGTCGAGAACAAGCCCGGCGTGCTCGCCCGCATCGCCGCGCTGTTCTCCCGTCGGGGCTTCAACATCGACTCCCTCGCCGTCGGTGAGACCGAGTACCCCGACGTCTCGCGGATGACCGTCGTCGTCGACGTCGAGGACCTCCCGCTCGAGCAGGTGACCAAGCAGCTCAACAAGCTCGTCGAGGTGCTCAAGGTCGTCGAGCTCGAGCCGACGTCGGCCGTCCAGCGCCAGGTCATGCTCATCAAGGTGCGTGCCGACGCCGCCACCCGCAGCCAGGTGCTCGAGATGGTGCAGATGTTCCGGGCCAAGGTCGTCGACGTCGCCACCGAGTCGCTCACCATCGAGGCCACGGGCACCACCGACAAGCTGCGCGCCCTGCTCGACGTCCTCGAGCCCTACGGCGTCAAGGAGCTCGTGCAGTCCGGGATCGTCGCGATCGGTCGCGGCCCGCGATCCATCACCGACCGGAGCCTGCGCACCGCCTGAGACCACGCCGCACCCCACCCGGGGCACGGCATACAGTTCCACCCGAACTTCCACCCACAGTCACCACCACCACGAGGAGAGGCCGAGACGATGGCCGAGATGTTCTACGACGACGACGCCGACCTGGCGATCATCCAGGGCCGCAAGGTCGCGGTCATCGGGTACGGCAGCCAGGGCCACGCCCACGCGCTGAACCTGCGCGACTCCGGGGTCGACGTGCGCGTCGGGCTCGCCGAGGGCTCGAAGTCCCGCGCCAAGGCCGAGGCCGAGGGCCTGCGGGTGCTCAGCGTGGCCGAGGCCGTCGCCGAGGCCGACCTCGTCGTCATCCTGACGCCCGACCAGGTGCAGCGCACCGTCTACGCGAACGAGATCCAGCCCAACCTCGCCGAGGGTGCCGCGCTGCTGTTCGGCCACGGCTTCAACATCCGCTTCGGCTACATCACCCCCGAGGCTGGTTCCGACGTGCTCATGGTCGCCCCCAAGGGCCCCGGCCACCTCGTGCGCCGCGAGTTCGTCGACGGCCGCGGTGTGCCCGTGCTGCTCGCGGTCGAGCAGGACGCCTCCGGCCACGCCTGGGACCTCGCGAAGTCCTACGCCAAGGCCATCGGTGGTCTGCGCGCCGGCGGCATCAAGACGACCTTCACCGAGGAGTGCGAGACCGACCTGTTCGGTGAGCAGGCCGTGCTCTGCGGCGGCGCGTCGCAGCTCGTGATGTACGGGTTCGAGACCCTCGTCGAGGCCGGCTACCAGCCCGAGGTCGCCTACTTCGAGTGCCTGCACGAGCTCAAGCTCATCGTCGACCTGATGATCGAGGGCGGCATCGCCAAGCAGCGCTGGTCGGTCTCCGACACCGCTGAGTACGGCGACTACGTCTCCGGCCCGCGCGTCATCGACCCGTCGGTGAAGGAGAACATGCAGGCGGTGCTCGCGGACATCCGCAACGGCGCCTTCGCGAAGCGCTTCATCGACGACCAGGATGCCGGTGGGCCCGAGTTCGCCGAGCTGCGCGCCAAGGGTGCCGCTCACCCGATCGAGGCCACCGGCCGCGAGCTGCGCAAGCTCATGGCGTGGGTCGACTCCGACCGCGACCAGGACTACGTCGAGGGTTCCGCCGCCCGCTGACCCCGGCTCGCGCCTGCCCGCCGCGGCAGTCGAGTGAGCGCAACACGCCGGGTGCGATTCGTCGCGCCCGGCGTGTTGCGCTCTCTCGTTCCCGCCCGCGGGCAGGGCCCCACGCGGCCATGTCTACGATCTGGGGGTGGAGTCGTGGGTGGAGGGCTGGCCGGTGTGGCTGGTCTTCGGGGTGCTCTGGCTCGGTGCCTTCACCCGCGGGAACGCGACCTACTGGGTCGGCCGTGGGGTGCGCGCCGGGGGTGGTCGGTCGCGCTTCGCCGACCACCTGGAGCGCCCCATCGTCCGCCGGGCCGAGGGGTGGGTCCGGCGCTTCGGGGCCCCGGCCGTGGCGCTGGGCTTCCTCACCGTCGGGGTGCAGACGGCGATCAACGCGTCGGCTGGCATGCTCCGGATGCCGCAGCGACGCTTCCTGCCGGCAGTCACCGTGGGCGCCCTGCTCTGGGCCACCGTGTACACGACCGTCGGGTTCACGGTGCTCGACGCGTGGTTCGGCGACCTGGCGTGGTGGTGGGCCCTCGCGGCGGTCGCCGTGGTGGTGGCGATCGTCGTCGTGTCGCGCCGACTCGAGCGGGCACCTGCGGACTCCGCCGGGGGCTGAGTCGAAGGATCAGTCGAATCGTGGGTGCGCGGTTTTGCGGGCGGTAACACCTCGACCCCGCGCTGGATGCCGTGGTGGCGGCATGCGTCCCGTGTCACAGAGTGGTCAGTGGAGTCCACATGCTGGGCTGCCCGTATCATGGAACTCCCGGCCCAGCGGCGTGCCGGAGCGCCTCGCCGAGCACCGGTGAGGCGCGCGGCCCGTCCGGGCCACGGCATCCCGCATCTCCAGCGGATGACCGACCGCAGCAGCACCGAAGGCAGGATTCCTTTCGTGAGCAAGCCCGTCGTCCTCATCGCCGAAGAACTGTCCCCGGCCACCCTCGACGCACTCGGCCCCGACTTCGAGGTGCGCCACGTCGACGGAGCCGACCGATCGGCCCTGCTCCCGGCCATCGCCGACGTCGACGCGGTGCTGATCCGCTCGGCCACCAAGATCGACGCCGAGGCCCTGGCAGCAGCCAAGAACCTGAAGGTCGTCGCGCGCGCCGGCGTGGGCCTGGACAACGTCGACGTGCCCGCCGCCACGAAGGCCGGCGTCATGGTCGTGAACGCCCCGACCTCCAACATCACCTCCGCTGCCGAGCTCGCCGTCGGCCTGCTGCTCGCCTGCGCGCGCAACATCGCACCGGCCAACGAAGCCCTGAAGAACGGGGCGTGGAAGCGCAGCAAGTACGGCGGTGTCGAGCTGCTCGAGAAGAAGGTCGGCATCGTCGGCTTCGGCCGCATCGGCCAGCTGGTCGCCGAGCGGCTCAAGGGCTTCGGCGTCGAGGTCCTCGCGTACGACCCCTACGTCTCCGTGCAGCGCGCCGGACAGCTGGGCGCCCGCCTGGTCACCCTCGACGAGCTGCTCGCCGAGAGCGACTTCATCACGATCCACCTGCCGAAGACCCCCGAGACCATCGGCCTCATCGGCACCGAGGCGCTGACCAAGGTCAAGCCCAGCGTGCGCATCATCAACGCGGCCCGCGGGGGAGTGCTCGACGAGCAGGCACTCGCCGACGCCATCGCCGAGGGTCGGGTCGCCGGCGCCGGCCTCGACGTCTTCGCCACCGAGCCCTGCACCGACAGCCCCCTGTTCGCCCACGAGTCGGTCGTCGTCACCCCGCACCTCGGCGCCTCGACCGAGGAGGCCCAGGAGAAGGCCGGTGTCGCCGTGGCCAAGTCGGTGCGCCTCGCCCTCGGCGGCGACCTCGTGCCGGATGCCGTGAACGTCTCCGGTGGCGCGGTCGCCGAGGAGGTGCGCCCCGGCATCGACCTCGTCGAGAAGCTGGGCCGCGTGTTCACCGGGTTCGCGGGTGCCGTGCCGGTGCAGCTCGACGTCGAGGCCCGTGGCGAGATCACGAGCCACGACGTGTCGATCTGGCAGCTCGCAGCGCTCAAGGGTCTGTTCACCGACATCACCGAGGACCCGGTCACCTACGTCAACGCCCCGCTCATCGCCAAGGAGTTCGGCTGCGAGTCGCGCCTGCTGACCGAGGAGGTCTCCGAGGACTTCCGCAACGTCACGACCCTCAGCGGCACGATGGCCGACGGCTCGACCCTCTCGGTCTCGGGCACGCTCACCGGCCCGAAGATGGTGCAGAAGCTCACCGGCATCAACGGCTACGACCTCGAGATCCCGCTCAGCGTGCACATGGCGTTCTTCTCCTACGTCGACCGGCCGGGCGTCATCGGCGCCGTCGGCAGGATCCTGGGTGACGCCAACGTCAACATCGCCGGCATGCAGGTCTCCCGCGACGACGTGACCGGCAAGGCCCTGGTCGCCCTGATCCTCGACAACGAGATCCCCGCCGACGTCGTCACCTCCGTCGAGGCCGCGATCGGCGCCGAGACGGTGCGCGTGGTCGACCTCGTCTGACCGAGCCGGTTCCGGCCCATCGCTTGGCCGGCCACGCAGAAGTTCGGATGGCACGCAGCAATTACTGCGTGCCATCCGAACTTCTGCGTTCGGGGAGGGCACGGAGCTGGGGGAGTCGCGCAGGGATGCCGTGGAGGCAGGGTGCGGATGCCGTCATGCAACCTTCGGAATCACGTGTATGCAGGTCTTTGGGCAGCGGAAAGCGTCAGCCTGAGCCTCAGTGTGATCAGGGTCTCGTCGCTGCAACGTCCGGATGGTGAGAGGGCGGAGCCGCCCTGCCGGCATCTCCCTACTCTCGAAGGGACGAACCTGTCCGCCGCGCCGAGAAAGGGCCCGACACCGATGAATGAGAACAGCACCCTCGACGAGGCCACGCTGGCGCGCCAGGCGCTCCAGGAGTCCATGGACCTGCGCGACCAGGGCCACAGCGACGACTGAGTCGCTCACCACGCCAAGGCCCCCGACCGTCCGGTCCGGGGCCTTTGTCGCGCCGCGTCCGCGGTGGCCAGCCGCTCGGCGGCCTCGCCGTTCCCGGCGCGGGCCTTTCCACGCTCTGGGACGACCGTCCGCATGCCGGTATCGATCCTTAGGCTGGCGGCATGAGCGAGCGTGACACCCAGACCCTTGACATCGCCGTCATCGGCGGAGACGGCATCGGCCCCGAGGTGGTCGCTGAGGGCCTGAAGGCCCTCGATGCCGTCGTCGGTGCGGACGGCCCGAAGGTCTCGACCACCGAGTACGACCTCGGTGCCCGACGCTGGCACGCCACCGGTGAGACCCTGCCCGACTCGGTGCTCGAGGAGCTGAAGGGCCACGACGCGATCCTGCTCGGGGCGATCGGCGACCCCACCGTGCCGAGCGGCGTCCTCGAGCGCGGGGTGCTGCTCCCGCTGCGCTTCGCCCTGGAGCACTACGTCAACCTGCGCCCCGCTCGTCTCTACCCGGGCGTCGAGAGCCCGCTGGCCGTCGAGCGGGTGGCCCCGAACGGCATCGACTTCGTCGTGGTGCGCGAGGGCACCGAGGGCCCGTACGTCGGCAACGGCGGGTCGCTGCGCACGGGCACCGCGAACGAGATCGCCACCGAGGTCAGCGTCAACACCCGCTTCGGGGTCGAGCGCGTCGTGCGTGACGCCTTCGCCCGCGCCCAGGCCCGCCCCCGCAAGCACCTCACCCTGGTGCACAAGCACAACGTGCTCACCCACGCCGGTCATCTCTGGCGTCGCACGGTCGACGAGGTGGGCGCGGAGTTCCCCGAGGTCGAGACGGCGTACCAGCACGTGGATGCCGCGACGATCTTCCTGGCGACCGACCCCGGCCGCTTCGACGTCATCGTCACCGACAACCTCTTCGGCGACATCATCACCGACATCGCCGCGGCCATCGCGGGCGGCATCGGGCTCGCAGCCAGCGGCAACATCAACCCCGAGGGCCGCTACCCGAGCATGTTCGAGCCGGTCCACGGCTCGGCGCCCGACATCGCAGGGCAGGCCAAGGCCGACCCGACCGCGACGATCATGTCGGTGGGGATGCTGCTGGCTCACCTCGGGCGCACGGCCGAGGCCGAGCGCGTCGAGGCAGCCGTGGCCGCTGACCTCGCCGAGCGCGGCACCGCACCTCGCCCGACGCACGTCGTCGGTGACGCCATCGCCGCCCGACTGTGACGAGGTCCGGGCACGAGTAACCTTCGCGGGTAGCACCGTCGCTCCCCGAGGAAAGGACCACGAGTCCCATGAGCTTGACCTTCGACCTGCACCGCAACCCCTCCCCGGCGAGTGCCGAGCGACGTGCGCAGATCCACGCCAACCCGGGGTTCGGGGTCCACTTCACCGACCACATGGTGCGCGCGGTGTGGACCAAGGACGGCGGCTGGGGCGAGGGTCGCGTCGAGCCCTACGGCCCGATCCAGCTCATGCCGAGTGCGGCCGTGCTGCACTACGCGCAGGAGATCTTCGAGGGCCTGAAGGCCTATCGCCACGCTGACGGCTCGGTGTGGTCCTTCCGCCCCGAGGCCAACGCCGAGCGGATGCAGCGCAGCGCCCGCCGCATCGCCCTGCCCGAGCTGCCGACCGAGGACTTCGTCGAGTCCCTGCGGGCCCTGATCGCCGTCGACGAGCCCTGGGTGCCGCCGGCCGGCACGGGGGAGACGAGCCTGTACCTGCGGCCCTTCACCTTCGCGAGCGAGCCCTTCCTCGGGGTGCGTCCCGCCGACGAGGCCACGTACTGCCTGATCGCCTCCCCGGCGGGTGCGTACTTCCCCGGTGGTCTGAAGCCGGTGACGTTGTGGATCTCGCAGCACTACGCCCGCGCGGGCGCAGGGGGCACCGGAGCCGCGAAGGCGGGTGGCAACTACGCCTCGTCACTGGCTGGCCAGCTCGAGGGCATCGAGAACGGGTGCGACCAGGCGGTGTTCCTCGACTCCTCGACGCAGACCTACATCGAGGAGCTCGGGGGGATGAACCTGTTCTTCGTCACCCGCGACAACCACCTCGTGACCCCCGAGCTCACCGGGTCCATCCTCGAGGGCATCACCCGCGACTCCATCCTCGAGCTGGCGCCATCGCTGGGCCTGACGCCCCAGGAACGCCGCATCCCCATCCAGGAGTGGAAGGACGGCGTCGCCAGCGGCGAGATCAGCGAGGTGTTCGCGTGCGGGACGGCCGCCGTCATCACCCCCGTCGGCGAGCTGCGCTGGGAGGGTGG
>JAGNQK010000093.1 GCA_017989115.1 Dermatophilaceae bacterium
CTCCCCCACAGAATCCCCCCTCCTCCCCGCGGCCAACAGCACCACCGCGCCAACCCTCTCTTCCCGGCGGCCAGGTCGCACCTGCCGCCCTACGCTGTGCGGATGCCGTTGCTCCCCTCGACCGTGACCCGTCTCGACCACGTGCTCGCCACAGCCCAGCGAACCGGCCGCCTGCCCTCGGTAACCGCCGCGCTCGTGCGTGGTGGCGAGCTCGTCTGGAGCGGGGCCGTCGGCACGGTCGATGGTCGCGCCGACGGACGCCCGGCCGACGCCGACACGCAGTACCGGATGGGTTCCATCACCAAGACGTTCATCGCCGTGGGCGTCCTGCGCCTTCGGGTTGCCGGCCGCCTCGACCTCACCGACCGCTTCGGCGCCCACGTGCCCGGCAGCGCCCTGGACGACGTCACCATCGAGCAGCTGCTCACCCACGCGAGCGGAGTCCAGGCCGAGACGAACGGTCCGTGGTGGGAACGCACCCAAGGCGGTGATTGGGATTCGCTGGCCGCCGCGACCGGTCCGCGGTTCCGGGCCGGGCGCCGGTTCCACTACTCCAACGTCGGGTACGCCGCCCTCGGGCGCCTTCTCGAGGTCCACCACGGCCGCGGCTGGTTCGACGTCGTCCAGGACGAGCTGCTCGAGCCACTCGGCATGACGCGCACGACGACCCGTCCCACCGGTTCCACCGCGCAGGGCCTCGCGGTGCACCCCTTCGCCGACGTCCTCCTTCCCGAGCCCGAGCACGACGCCGGCGCGATGGCCCCGGCCGGCCAGCTGTGGACCACCGCCACCGACCTGGCACGGTGGGCCGCCTTCCTCGGCGGCAACACCCACGGGCTGCTCGAGGCGGACACGCTGTCCGAGATGGTCGAGCCACACCACGTCGTCGACGAGCCGGGCCAGCCGTGGTCAGGGGCACACGGCCTGGGGTGGCAGGTCTGGAACGCCAACGGCATCCGGTACGCCGGCCACGGAGGGTCGATGCCGGGGTTCCTCGCGGGGCTGCGCGTCCAGCTGACCACCGACAGCCGCACCACGGCATCCGGATGCCGTCCGCGCGCCGTGGGTGCCTCCGGCGACGGGGTCGTCGTGCTCACCAACACAACGGCGAGCGCCGTCACGAAGACGATCGGCCCTGATCTGCTGAGCACGCTGGCCGAGCTCGAGCCGGCACCGGTGACGCCGTGGTCAGCCGCGGGCGATGCCAGCCTGCTCGAGCTCGTGGGGACGTGGCACTGGGGGCCGGCGGTCGAGGTCGTGACCATCGTCGGCGAGCACCTCGTACTCGGCGAGCCCGGTGCCGGGCGGGGATCGCGGTTCCGGCGGACCGGGCCCGACGCGTGGGAGGGCCTCGACGGGTACCACACGGGTGAACCGCTGCGCGTGGTCCGCCACCCCGACGGCAGCGTCTCGCACCTGGACCTCGCGTCGTTCCGATTCACCCGCACGCCCTACGACCCGGCAGCCGACGTGCCCGGTGGCGTGGACGACTCGGGCTGGCGGTGACGCGCGTGGGCCTGGCGGACACCCTCGCCTACCGCATCACCGCACCGAACGTGGCTCAGCGCGGGGTGCGGCGAGCGGCATCCACACGTGTCGGGTCCAGACTGCTGGCGCGCCACCTGCCGGCCATGGATCGCACCGTCGCCCGCCTCAGCCGGGGCCGCACCACGGCGATCGAGCTGCTCGCGGGTCTGCCGATCATCGAGCTGACGACGACGGGTCGGCGCTCCGGGGCGCGTCGGCACACCCAGCTCGTCGCCATCCCGCACCAGGAGTCCCTGGCTCTGCTGGGCACGAACTTCGGCGGTCCGAGCACGCCGACGTGGGCGCTGAACCTCGAAGCGAACGCGGCGGCCACCGTGGCGTTCCGGCACCGCGAGGTCGAGGTCATCGCCCGCACGGCGACCGAGGCCGAGCGGGCTCAGGTGCTGGCGACGGCCGCGACGATCTACGTCGGCTACCCGAAGTACCTGACCCGCATCTCCGGGCGGACGGTGCGGATCTTCGTCCTCGAGCCCTGTGGATGACGGGACGCCGCTGTCGGTGACTGCGCCTACGGTGGGGTGATCATGACGAACACCCCGGATGCCGTCCCGTCCCCTGCCGCTCCCGCCGCACCGTCCGCCGCGCTCGCCGAGGCCGCGCGCACAGCGCTGCGCCGGCTCGTCGGGCGCGACGACGCCGACTTCCGCGACGGGCAGCTCGAGGCCATCTCGGCGCTGGTCGCCGACCGGTCACGGGTGCTCGTCGTCCAGCGCACCGGGTGGGGCAAGTCGGCCGTCTACTTCGTGTCGACCGCGCTGCGACGGGCGGAGGGCGCCGGGCCCACCGTCATCATCAGCCCGCTCCTGGCGCTCATGCGTGACCAGATCGCGGCAGCCGAGCGGGCCGGCATCCGCGCCGTGACGATGAACTCGGCCAACGCACAGGACTGGGACGAGGTGCGTGGGGCACTCGCGGCCGATGCCGTCGACGTGCTGCTCGTCAGCCCCGAGCGGCTGAACAACCCCAGGTTCCGCGACGAGCAGCTGCCCGACCTCGCGCGCCGGTGCGGTCTGCTCGTGGTCGACGAGGCGCACTGCGTCAGCGACTGGGGGCACGACTTCCGCCCCGACTACCGGCGCATCCGCGACCTGCTCGCCGGGCTCCCGGCCGACACCCCGGTGCTGGCGACGACCGCCACCGCCAACGCGCGCGTGGTGACTGACGTCGTCGAGCAGCTCGAGGTCGGTGGCCGCTCCGTGCTCACCGTGCGCGGCGGTCTGGCTCGTGACTCACTGCGCCTCGGGGTGCTGCGATCGATGTCGCCCGAGCAGCGACTGGGCTGGCTGGTCGCCCACCTGCACGAGCTGCCGGGCAGCGGCATCGTCTACACGCTGACCGTCTCTGCGGCTGAGGACGTGGCAGCGGCGTTGTCGGATGCCGGGATCGCGGTCGCGTCGTACACCGGTCGCACCGACCCCGCCGATCGCGAGCGCCTCGAGGGCGCGCTGCGCCGCAACGAGGTCAAGGCTCTCGTCGCGACGTCCGCGCTCGGGATGGGGTTCGACAAGCCCGACCTCGGCTTCGTCGTGCACCTCGGGGCACCGAGCTCGCCGGTCGCGTACTACCAGCAGGTCGGCCGCGCCGGACGTGCCACCGAGCGTGCCGACGTGCTGCTGCTGCCCGGCCCCGAGGACAAGGACATCTGGGCCTACTTCGCGTCGGTGTCGATGCCGCGCGAGGAGCAGGCGCAGAAGGTGCTCGACACCCTGGCCGCAGCGGGGCGGGCCCTGTCGACGGCCGCCCTGGAGACCGCGGTCGACGTGCGACGCACCCGACTCGAACTGCTGCTCAAGGTGCTCGACGTCGACGGTGCCGTGCAGCGCGTGTCGGGCGGGTGGGTGTCCACGGGGGTGCCGTGGACCTACGACGCCGAGCGCTACGAACGGGTCGCTGCTGCCCGCCGGGCCGAGCAGCAGCTGATGATCGACTACGAGCACAGCGACTCCTGCCGGATGGCCTTCCTCCAGGAGACCCTCGATGACGACACCGCCGTCGCGTGCGGGCGCTGCGACGGCTGCGCCGGGCCGTGGTACCCGACGAGCGTGCCGGATGCCGTTGTCGGCGCGGCGCGTGAACGCCTCACGCGCGCGGGCGTCGACCTCGAGCCGCGGGTGCAGTGGCCGACGGGGATGGACCGCATCGGGGTGCCGGTCAAGGGCAAGATCAGCGCCGACGAGTCGCTCCAGCCGGGGAGGGCCCTGGCTCGGCTGTCCGACCTGGGGTGGGGTCAGCGCCTGCGTGAGGTGCTGCGTGACGACAGCCCGGCCAGCGCTGAGCTCCTTCGGGCGTGCGTGCCCGTGCTGGCCGAGTGGCCGTGGGCGCAGCGGCCGGTCGCGGTCGTGGCCGTCCCGTCGCGCTCACACCCGACATTGGTGACCTCGCTCGCCGCTGGGCTGGCGCAGATCGGTCGGTTGCCGCTGCTCGGGGCGTTGGACCTCGCCCACGGGGGGCCGATCGGGGAGCCCGGGGGCAACAGCGCCTTCCGGCTCTCCGGGGTCTGGGAGCGCTTCGTCGTCGGCCCAGAGCTGGCGGCGGCCCTGGCCGGTGTCAACGGCCCGGTCCTGCTCGTCGACGACCTCGTCTCGTCGCGGTGGACCCTCACCGTCGCCGGGCGGGCGCTGCGTCAGGCCGGGGTCCCCGCCGTGCTGCCCTTCGCGCTCGCCGTCGACGGCTGACCGTTCCACACCGGCCCTGCGTGCGGCGACGCGCGTCGGGTGATCCGTGCGCCACATCCCGCGGCCGCCGCCCGCTGACGGCGAGACGCTGGGGAGGAGGCTGTGATGTCCGGGATCCGTGCGGTGTGGTGCGTGGGCATCGCCGGAGAACCACCGCGACCTCACGACCCTCTCGTCGTCGGCAGTCGTCGACGAGGTCCGCACCGGCGCCGCCACGATCCGCGCCACGACCGGACGCTCCCCCGCTCCGTGGTTCCGGTTCCCGTTCGGCGCGCGGGACGACCGGACCATCCGGCTGGTCAACGAGGAGTGCTACGTCGCAGTCCGGTGGACCGTCGACAGCCTGGGCTGGAAGGGCACGAGCGGGGGGATGAGCACCGAGAAGGTGCGCGACCGGGTGCTGTCGGCCACCCGCCCCGGGATGGTCGTGCTCATGCACGTCGGGGCCAACCCGGACGACGGCACCACCCTCGACGCAGCGGCCCTGCCCTCGGTCATCGCCGGGCTGAGGGCCAAGGGCTACACGTTCGTCAGCCTGCCGCAGGCCCTGTGACGGCTGCCTCGGGGCGCTGCGGACGCAGGCCTCGTGGCTCGGGGGCTTGCACCCGCACGGTGAGCATCGGCAGGAAGAGCTGCACGACCGGCCCGATGAGCAGGGCGTACAGCACCGTCCCCACGCCGAGGATGCCGCCGAGGGCAAACCCGAGCACGACGACCGTCACCTCCAGCGAGGTGCGCACCAGGCGGATCGAGCGCCCGGTGCGCCGCGCCAGCCCGGTCATCAGCCCGTCGCGGGGCCCCGGGCCGAGCTGGCTGCCGATGTACATCGCCCCGGCCACCCCGTTGCCGACGATCGCCAGGAGCATCACGGCCACCCGCCACCCCAGCCCCTCGATGTCGGGCACCACGGCCAGCGTCGCGTCGATCGCGAGACCGATGACCACGGCGTTCAGCACGGTCCCCAGCCCCGGCCACTGACGCAGCGGGATCCACAGCAGCAGCACGACGAACGACACGACGATGCTCATGAGGCCGTACGACATGGGGATGTGCTGGATCAGTCCGTACTGCAACACCCCCCACGGCTCGAGCCCCAGGTCGGCGCGCAGCAACAACGCCATCGAGATGCCGAACAACACGAGCCCGACGAGCAGCTGGGCCACTCGGTGCGGCAGGCGACCAGCGCGCAGCTGCTCGATCGGGTTCATCGGGACGAGCTCGACACGACGGCTCGCGCCGCGACGGAGGGCCTGGATCGGGGTCATGCACCCCAGCATGCCCCAGAAGTGGCCTTCACTTCGATAGCCAATCGTGCAAGAGTGGCCACCATGTCGACGCACTCGGTCTCCGCAGCACGTACCGCACGGATCGTCGGCACCCTCACCCCCGGACGCCCCGCCTACCGGGCCCTGGCCGACGCCCTGCGCCTGGCCATCGCCGACGGCCGCATCGCCGCTGGTACCCGGTTGCCGAGCGAGCGCGAGCTCACGGCATCCCTCGACGTCAGCCGCACCACGGTGACCCGGGCGTATGCCGTGCTGCGCGACACCGGCTACCTCACCTCGCGCCGTGGCTCGGGGTCCGTGGCCTCGCTCCCCTCCGGCAGCCGGGTCCGCGGCGCCGGGTCGCTCTTCCCCGCCGACCCGGGCGAGGGAGTCATCGACCTCACCTGCGCGGCCACCCGGGCACCCGCGGGTGTCGTCGAGGCCTACGAGCGAGCGGTGTCCCAGCTCCCCGAACACCTGGCCGGGGCCGGCTACCTCACCCTCGGCATCCCCGACCTGCGCGCGGTCATCGCAGACCGCTACACCCAGCGCGGCCTGCCGACCAGCCCTGACGACGTCCTCGTCACCTCGGGGGCGGTCGCCGGTATCGGCATCGTGCTGCGGGCGTTGCTGAGCCACGGCGACCGTGTCGTCGTCGAGAGCCCCACCTACCCCAACACCATCGACGCCCTGCGCCGCTCGGGTGCCCGTCTCGTCCCGCTGGCGATCGACCCCGACGGCTGGGACGCCACCGAGTCGGCCCGCACCATCCGTGCCGCCGGCGCGAGCCTGGCCGTGCTCATCCCCGACTTCCACAACCCCACCGGCGCCCTGATGGGCGACGACGCGCGCGCCACCCTCGCCCGCGCGCTCACGGCATCCGCGACGATCCCCGTCATCGACGAGACGATCGTCGAGGTCGACCTCGACGACGCGGACCCGATACCGCTGCCCTTCGCCGCCCACGACCCGCGGGCGATCTGCGTCGGCAGCTCGTCGAAGTCGCACTGGGGTGGCCTGCGCACCGGGTGGATCCGGGCACCGAAGGGCACCTTGCCTGCGCTCGTCGAGGCCCGGGTGACCACCGACCTCGGAGCCCCCGTGCTCGAACAGCTCGTGCTCCTGGAGCTGATGCGCGCCCACCCCGGCCTGTCACCGCAACGCCGCCTCGACCTGCGCGCCTCGCGGGGCGCCCTCGCCGACGCGCTGCGAACTCACCTCCCGCAGATCTCTTTCCGGATGCCGCGCGGCGGGCTGTCGCTGTGGTGCGAGCTGCCCGAGGACGTCGACGCCACCTCCGTCGCCGTGGCCGCCGAGGATGCCGGGCTGCTCGTCGCCGCCGGCCCGCGCTTCGCGGTCGTCGGAGGGCTGGATCGCTGGATCCGGGTGCCGTTCGTCCTGCCGCCCGAGGTCATGGTGGATGCCGTGGCTCGCCTCGCCGGTGCCCTCGAGTCCGCGCGCGCCCCCCTTGCGTCCGGCAGGGTGGCTGCCCCAGCAGCCAACGTGCCGGACGCAAGCGGGAGGCGGCGACCGCTCGTCGCCTGACCGGGCCCACCGCCCCGCCCACCACCGCGCCGGATATCGTTGCGACGGTGACCTCCAGCCACTCGACTCAGCCCCCTGAGAACACCCAGCCCGCACCGCTCCTCGACCTCCTGACCACCCTGGACCTCGAGGAGCTCGGCTCAGCGGTGATGAGCGTGCAGCCCCTGTCGACGGCAGACACCGCCGACGGGTCGCTGCCCACGCCACTGCCCGAGACCTTCGCCGAGGACATCACCCTGTTCCGCGGGCAGAGCCAGAAGCAGCCCCACGGTCGGGTGTTCGGTGGTCAGGTCCTCGCCCAGGGTGTCATCGCCTGTGGCCGCACCGTGCGCGTGATCGCGGGCGGCGAGAAGCGGCGCCTGCACTCGCTGCACGCCTACTTCATGCGCCCGGGCGACGACACCCAGCCGATCACGTTCAGCGTCGAGCGCATGCGTGACGGCCGCTCCTTCTCGACCCGCCGGGTGCACGCCATCCAGCACGGCAAGCCGATCCTGTCGATGAGCGCCTCGTTCCAGGACCCCGACGCCGGCCTGGACCACCAGGACCCCTTCCCGCAGACCCCCTCACCCGACACGCTCCCGAGCCTGGCCCAGCTCTTCGAGGGCGTCGACCACCCGGCGGCCAGGCACATGGCGGAGGGCCGGGCCATCGACCAGCGGCACGTCGAGGGCAACCTCTTCGCGACCCCGGCCACCGACCAGGTCGCTGACCAGCGGGTCTGGATGCGCGCCACCGGCACCCTCCCCGACGACCCGCTCATCCACGACGCCGTGCTGGCCTACGCCTCCGACTACTCGCTGCTCGAGACGATCCTGCGCCGCCACGGCCGCGCCTGGACCACCCCGGGCCTGCGGGCAGCCAGCCTCGACCACGCCATGTGGTTCCACCGGCCGGCTCGCGCCGACGAGTGGATCCTCTACGCCGAGCACTCCCCTTCGGCGCAAGGCGGGCGGGGCCTGGGCATCGGCCGGATGTTCACTGAGGGCGGCATCCTCGTGGCCACCGTCGCGCAGGAGGGCATGTTGCGCGTGCCCTCACCAGAGGAGCACCGCCGCTGACCCGCCCGGCAGGCGCACGGCATCCGCGGTCACCGTGGTGCCCTGGGGGTCCCAGGCGAGCGCCACGCGCCCACCCGTCCGCGGCAGCGCCACCTCGGCGGGGTCGTCGGCGAGGTTGACGACGACGGCGGATGCCGTCCGCCCAGCAGGCGCGTGGAGCGTCACCACCGTGCGCGCGGCCTCGTCCACGTCGACGCGGACATCGGCGAGGCGGGTCGGACCCGCACCGATGACCCTCCGGCGCAGGGCGATGCACGCCCGGTACCAGTCGAGCAGGCGCCGGTGCCCGGCCTCGTCGACCTCGCCCCAGGCGAGCACCGAGGCCTCCCGCGTGGCGGGGCTCTGCGGGTCCGGCACGTCGGCCGTGGACCAGCCGTGGCTGGCGAACTCGGCCCGCCTCCCGGCGCGCACGGCATCCGCGAGGGCCTCGTCGGTGAAGCTCGTGAAGTACTGCCACGGCGTCGAGGCGCCCCACTCCTCCCCCATGAAGATCATCGGGGTGGTCGGCGCGAGCAGGTACAGCGCGGCCCCGGCAGCCTGGAGCCCCGCAGGCACGACGGCGCTGATCCGGTCGCCGGTCATCCGGTTGCCGACCTGGTCGTGGGTCTGCAGGTACCCCAGCAGGCGGCGTGCGTCGACGTGCTCGATGCCGACCGGTCGGCCCCAGGTGCGCCCCCGGAAGCTGGAGTGGCTGCCGTCGTGCAGGAACCCCGAGGTCAGCACCTTCGCGAGCACGG
>JAGNQK010000094.1 GCA_017989115.1 Dermatophilaceae bacterium
ACGTCGTCGGGGTCACCAACCCGAAGACCATCGTGTTCTTCGCGGCGCTGCTGCCCCAGTTCGTCGTGCCGACCTCGGCCGTGCTGCCCCAGCTCGTGGCGCTGGGCGCGGTGTTCGCCGTGCTGGCACTGCTCATGGACGGCGCCGTGGCACTGGTCGCGAGCCGGGCCCGGGACTGGTTCGCGTCATCCCCCAAGCGGATGGAGCGGGTCGGCGGCGCCGGTGGGCTGATGATGCTCACCCTCGGTGGCGGGCTGCTGCTCACCGGCCGCCCGACCACCTGATCCGCACGCGTCCCGGCGCGCCGATAAACTCCCCGGGTGATCGACATCAAGCTGCTGCGCGACAACCCCGACGCCGTCCGTGCCAGCCAGCGCTCCCGGGGTGAGGACGAGGGTGTCGTCGACGCCATCCGCGCGGCTGACGAGCGTCGCCGCAGCTCGCTCACGGCATACGAGCAGTTGCGCGCCGAGCAGAAGACGATGGGCAAGGACGTCGCCCGCGCCCAGGGTGAGGAGAAGCAGGCGCTGCTCGCCCGCACCAAGGAGATCGCGGCGCAGGTCAAGGCGCTGCAGGCCCACGCCGACGAGGCCCAGGTCGAGCTCGACACCCTGCTGAGCACCATCGGCAACGTCGTCGAGCCCGAGGTGCCGAGCGGCGGTGAGGACGACTACGTCGTGCTCGAGACCGTCGGCGCCCCCCGGGACTTCGCCGCAGAGGGCTTCGAGCCGCGTGACCACCTCGCGCTCGCCGAGGGCCTGGACGCCATCGACATGGCGCGCGGGGCCAAGGTCTCCGGGGCCCGGTTCTACTTCCTCAAGGGGGCCGGCGCCCGCCTCGAGATGGGCCTGCTCGGGCTGGCCATGCAGCGCGCCATCGCGGCGGGTTTCGTGCCGATGATCACCCCGACCCTGGTCAAGAGCGACGTCATGGCCGGCGCCGGGTTCCTCGACCACCACGCCGACGAGGTGTACCGCCTCGAGGCCGACGACCTCTACCTGACCGGCACCTCCGAGGTCGCACTCGCGGGCTACCACGCCGACGAGGTGCTCGACCTGTCCGCCGGGCCCCTGCGGTACGCGGGCCAGTCGACGTGTTACCGCCGCGAGGCCGGCTCCTACGGCAAGGACACCCGCGGCATCATCCGCGTGCACCAGTTCAACAAGATCGAGATGTTCGTCTACTGCCGTCCCGAGGATGCCGTGGCCGAGCACCAGCGCCTGCTCGCCTTCGAGAAGGAGATGCTCGCCGCGATCGAGGTGCCCTACCGCGTCATCGACACCGCGGCGGGTGACCTCGGCGGGCCGGCGGCGCGCAAGTTCGACTGTGAGGCGTGGGTGCCGACCCAGGGTCGCTACCGCGAGCTCACGTCGACCTCCAACTGCACGACCTTCCAGGCCCGGCGGCTCAACACCCGGGTCAAGGGTGAGGGCGGCAACGAGGTCGCGGCCACGCTGAACGGCACGCTCGCGACCACGCGATGGATCGTCGCGATCCTCGAGAACCACCAGCAGCCCGACGGCTCGGTCATCGTGCCCGAGGCGCTGCGTCCGCACGTCGGCCTCGACGTGCTGGTTCCGGGGGCCTGACTCCCGCTGAGGGCGACCGGCAGGGGTACTGCTGAGAGCCCTTGCGTCGGACAAGGGATTCCTTGCGCGGCGCAACGACGTCTCCCCAGACCCCTTGGGTCCGCGCGCTCAGGAAGGTGGCCGGGTCCCCCCTGCGGGGGAGGTGCCGGGCACTCGGGCGTGCCTAGGCTGCCCGTATGCCGCCCGCCCGTCTCCCGCTGCACTCGCGTGTCGGCGAGTTCTTCGGCGTCGACGATCCGTGGCAGCGCCCTCGCCCCCGGGTCAGTCACAGCGACGTCATCCTCGCGCTCGCGACCGCGGTGCTCGGCCTGGTCTCCCTCGAACTCGTGCGCAGCATCGGCGTTCTCGAGGCGGTCGACCCACCGGTGTGGGCGCAGATCCTCGCGACCGTGTCGGCCTCTGCCCTGCTCACCTGGCGGCGTCGCTGGCCCCTGTCGATCGCCGTGGCCGCGGCAGTGCACATGTTCGTCGTCGGCGTGACCATGGCCCCGGTGATGGGGCAGTTCACCCTCCAGGTCGTCTACTTCATCGCCTTCTACGCGGCGGTGGCCTGGTCGCGCGACCGACGGCTCATGCTCGGTGTGGTCGGCTCGATCATCGTCGTGATGTTCGTCTGGATCGCGTGGCAGTTCCTCCTCGGCAGCGGGGTTCAGGACATCGTCGACGACACCCGTGGCGTCCAGCGCATCGGGCTCGTCGGCCCGGTGACCGCGGCGGTGGCCCTGACGGTCCTCATCAACGTCATCTACTTCGGGGGTGCGGTCATCGCGGGTCAGCTCGACTGGCGGGCGGCCCGACAGCGCGCCCAGCTCGAGACGGCATCCGCGACCATCGCCACGCAGAGCGAGACCCTGCAACGGCGCGCCGTGACCGACGAACGCCTGCGCATCGCCCGTGAGCTGCACGACGTCGTCGGGCACCACATCTCGGTCATCGGCATCCAGGCGGCCGCGGCGCGACGGGTGCTCACGCGCGATCCGGATGCCGCTGCCACGGCTCTCGCGGCGATCGAGACCTCGTCGCGTGACGGTGTCACGCAGATGCGCAGCCTCCTCGGGACCCTGCGCGACCCCGAGGACGCCGACCCCGACATCGCGACGAGCCGGATGCCGGAGCCCGGGATCGCCGACCTGCCCACCATAGTGGCGGAGCGGCGAACGGCCGGGCTCACCACCTCCTACGACGTCGTCGAGTCCAGCCCCGGTGCGGCCGACCGGCTGCCCTCGTCGACCGGGTTGGCGCTCTACCGGGTCGTGCAGGAGGCCCTGGCCAACGTCACCCGCCACTCCACCGCCCGCCACGCCACGGTGGTGCTGCGGGTCGAGGAGGACGGCCCGCGCCCGCACGCGGAGGTCGAGGTGCTCGACGACGGCAGGCCCAGGGGTCGCTCGTCGGGCTCCGGGCTCGGTCACCTCGGGGTGCGCGAGCGCGCCGCGAGCCAACGGGGTGAGGCCGAGATCGGCCCGCGGCCGACCGGCGGTTACCGTGTGCGGGTCCGGATTCCACTGGGGGAGAACAGTGTCTGACCTGCACCCACCGCTGCGCGTGCTCATCGTCGACGACCAGCACCTCGTGCGCTCGGGCTTCGCGATGATCCTGTCCGTCGAGGACGACCTCGAGGTCGTCGGCGAGGCCGAGAACGGGCGGGTCGCGCTCGCCCAGGCACGGGCGCTGCGCCCCGACGTCGTGCTCATGGACGTGCAGATGCCGGTCATGGACGGCATCGAGGCCACCCGGGCCCTCGTCGCCGAGGACCTCGCCAAGGTGCTCATCCTCACCACCTTCGACCGCGACGACTACGTCTTCGACGCCCTCTCGGCCGGGGCGAGCGGCTTCCTGCTGAAGAACGCCGAACCCGACCAGCTCGTCGAGGCCGTGCGGGCGGTCGGCCACGGCCACGCCCTGCTCGCACCCGAGGTCACCCGCCGGGTCATCGAGCGGATGGCCCGAAGTGGCCGGTCCGGCGCGGGACCCACCAGCACGACGGGGGCTGGAATCGCCGGTGCGCCGACGACGCAACCCGGCGCACCGGCATCCGAGAGCGCGCCCGGCCTGCGCGGGGCCGCGGTGGATGCCCGGCTCGACGGGCTCGGCCGCCTCACCGACCGCGAGCGCGAGGTGCTCGTGCTGGCCGCGCGAGGGCTGTCCAACAGCGAGATCGCCGCCCACCTCGTGCTCGGCGAGGCCACCGTGAAGACCCACGTGTCGAGCTGCCTGGCCAAGCTGCACGTGCGCGACCGGGTGCAGGCGGTCGTCGTCGCCTACGAGGCGGGCCTCGTCCTCCCGGCGGAGGCCTGACCCGCGGGGCCGCCCGCCGACCTCACCCGGCGGGCTGATCCACCGCTGCGACCGCCCGTCTAGCGTCGAGGCATGGCACAGATCGAGACACGAGGGCTGACCCGCACCTTCGGCGACGTGCGGGCCGTGGACGGGGTCGACCTCGTCGTGCGCCCCGGTGGCCTGACCGGGTTCGTCGGCGGCAACGGCGCCGGCAAGACGACCACGATGCGCATGATCATGGGCGTGCTTCGCCCGGATGCCGGGCAGGTGCTGTGGGGGGATCGGCCGATGACCGCCGCCGACCGCCAGCGCTTCGGCTACATGCCCGAGGAGCGCGGGCTCTACCCCAAGCAGAAGGTCGCCGAGCAGCTCGCGTACCTCGGGCAGCTGTCTGGGATGTCGTCGGCGGCGGCGAAGAGCGCGGTCGCCGAGCACCTCGAGCTGTTCTCGCTCGGTGACCGGGCCGGCGAACGGGTCGAGGCGCTCAGCCTGGGCAACCAGCAGCGGGTGCAGATCATCGCGGCCCTCATGCACGGCCCCACCGCGCTCATCCTCGACGAGCCGTTCTCCGGACTCGACCCGGCCGCCGTCGACGCGATGGCGGACATCCTGCGTGACCGGGCGGCATCCGGCGTGCCCGTGTTGTTCAGCAGCCACCAGCTCGACCTCGTGGAGCGGTTGTGCGACAGCCTCATCGTGCTCGCCCGCGGCCGGGTCGTCGCCCAGGGCACCGTGGAGACGCTGCGCGCCGGTGGGCCCACTCGCTACCGACTCGTCACGGCGGGTGACGTCGGGTGGGTGCGTGACCAGCGCGGCATCCACGTCCACGACGTCGACGGGGGGCGGGCGCTGCTCGAACTCATCGACCCGGGGGCCGAGCAGGCCGTGCTGCGGGCGGCCGTCGACCGCGGCCCGGTGCTCGAGTTCGCGCGGGTCGTCCCGCCCCTGTCCGAGATCTACCGAGAGGTGACGGCATGAGCACCCAGACGACTCAGCCTTCATCGGCCACCGAGGTCGGCCAGCCGTGGCTGCTCGTGGCCCGCCGTGAGGTCGCGACCAAGCTCGTCGACCGCTCGTTCCTGGTCGGCACCCTGCTGACGCTGGCGCTGATCATCGGCTTCGTCGTGCTCCAGGCCGTGCTGGCCGAGCGGACGAGGACCTATGACGTCGTCGTCACCTCCAGCGCCCAGACGATGGCGGATGCCGTGGCGCGTCAGGCGCCCACGCTCGACGACGGCATCCGGGTCACCGTCGTCCCCACTGCGGACGACGCAGCCGCCGAGGCGGCGGTGCGCGCGGACGACGCCGACGCGTGGCTCACCGAGCGCGACGGGTCGTGGCTGCTCGTCGCCCACGACGAGGTGCCGAGCGGGCTCGAGGCGGTGACCGCGACGGTGGTGCGCGACGCCGTGCTCACCCAGAACGCCGATCGGGCGGGCACGTCGGTGGCGGCCCTGACGGCGGGCACGACGCTGGAGTCCGACGTCCTCGTCGGCGACGCCGACCAACGCGGGTTCGCCCAGGGCATGGCCTTCGCGCTGGCGGTGCTGTTCTACATGGCCTCGCTCATCTTCGGCATGACCCTGGCGAACAGCGTCGTCGAGGAGAAGCAGTCACGCATCGTCGAGATCATCGCGACGAAGATCCCCGTGCGGCACCTGCTCGCGGGGAAGATCGCCGGCAACACGGTGCTCGCCGTCGGCCAGATGGCGCTGTACGCGGCGATCGGGCTCGTCGGTCTGCGGTTCACCCCGTACTCCTCGTTCCTGCCCTCGGTCAGTGGGGCACTCGGGTGGTTCCTCGTGTTCTTCCTGCTGGGCTTCCTGCTCATCTCCTGCCTGTGGGCCGTCGCGGGGGCGCTCGCCAGTCGCACCGAGGACGTGCAGTCGACGTCCACCCCGGTGACGATGCTGCTCGTCGCGATCTTCTTCGGCTCCCTCCTGCTCGACGGCCCGGCCCAGACGGTGCTGTCCTACGTGCCCCCGGCGTCGGCGATCCTCATGCCGCAGCGCGTGCTCGAGGGGTCCGCGCAGTGGTGGGAGCCGCTCGTGGCGCTGGGCATCCTCGCGGTGGCTGCGGGCGCGGTGGTGCTGCTGGCCGAGCGGCTGTACCGGCGGTCGCTGCTGCAGACCCAGGGTCGGCTGTCCATGCGGCAGGCCTGGTCCGCCCCGGAGTAGCGGCTCGTCCCCGCGAACCTCCTTGCGTCCGGCAGGTTGGCTGCTGGAGCAGCCAACCTGCCGGACGTTGCCGACAGCCCTTCGGGGACGTCCGGCAGGTTGGTGGCCCCGACCACCGGGTTGCAGGACGCAGCAGGGTGTGATTAAGGTGAGGCTTACCTAACTAAGGGTTTCCTTACTTGGCGTGCCCACTGCTCCGGAGGTCACCCGAATGCCGTCTCGCCGTCACCTGCTCGCCGCCCCCGCGCTGGCCCTCATCGCCCTCGCCGGGTGCTCGACCGGGCCGCGTGACACCGCGGCCTCGTCCTCGGCCACGAGCAGCACCGCCGTCGACGCCGCGGCCCACCCCGTCACGATCACCCACGCCCACGGGTCGACGACGATCGAGCAGACCCCCACCCGGGTCGCCACCATCGGCTGGGCCGACGCCGACGTCGTCGCGGCGCTGGGGGTCGTCCCCGTCGGCGCCCCCAAGATCACGTGGGGTGGCAACGCCGACGGCTCCACCGACTGGTTCGACGCCAAGGCCGGCGAACTCGGCGTCAAGGACGGCGACATCGCCCGCTACGACGACTCCGCCGGCATCCCCTTCGACGACATCGCGGCGACCAGGCCCGACCTCATCCTCGGCCTGTCCTCGGGTGTCTCCAAGGAGGACTACGACAAGCTGAGCAAGATCGCCCCCGTCGTGCCCTACACGGTCGCGCCGTGGGGGACGCCCTGGCAGGACCAGCTCGAGGCCATCGGCCAGGCGCTCGGCCGGCCCACGCAGGCCGCCGCGCTCGAGGCCGCCACGACGAAGACCATCGCGGATGCCGTGGCCGCCAACCCGCAGCTCAAGGGCAAGAGTGCGGCGTGGGCGTGGTTCAGCCCGACCGACCTGTCGACGATCGGCCTCTACACCACCGCCGACCTGCGACCGCAGATGCTGCGTGAGTTCGGCCTCGTCGACTCCCCGACCGTCGTCGAGCTGAGCAAGGCCGACCCCTCGGCGTTCTCGGTGAACCTGTCGGCCGAGAAGGCCTCGACGCTCGACGCCGACCTCGTCGTCTTCTACGCCGCCGAGGGCACCCAGACCGACGACATCATGGGCAACGCCCTGCTCTCGCAGATCCCGGCGCTGCGCAAGAAGCAGTTCGTCGCCAGCGCCGACAACGCGATCGCCCTGTCCATGTCGCTGCCGAGCCCGCTGTCGGTGCGCACGGCCGTCGACGACTTCCTGCCCAAGATCGCCACTGCCCTGAGCGGCACGCCCACCTCGTGACCTCCACCCTCACCCCGCGTCGAGTGCGGAAGTGGTCGCCCTGGCAACCACTTGCGCACTCGAGGCAGGGGAAGCCCGCCGTCGTCGTCGCGGCCGGCCTCGCCCTGATCGCGGTCACCTCGCTGACGTCGGTGCTCGTCGGTGTCCAGTCCCTTGCGCCTGGTGAGGTCCTCGACGCGCTGCGGGGGATGCCGGTGGGCCAGGAGACCGCGGCGATCGTCGCCTCCCGCGTCGACCGCACGGTCATCGGGCTCGTGGTCGGGGCAGCCATCGCTCTCAGCGGGGTGGTGCTGCAGGGGTTGACCCGCAACCCCATCGCCGAGCCCGGCATCCTCGGGCTGAACGCCGGGGCTGCCCTGGCCGTCGTCATCGGCATCCGCTTCCTCGGGCTGTCGAGCGTGACCGGCTACGTCGTCGCGGCGCTCGTCGGCACCATCGCCGTCGCCGTGCTGGTGCAGTCGCTCACCCTCATGGCGCCCCGCGCGAGTGCCCCGGTGTCGATGGCACTCGCCGGGGCAGCCGTCATGGCCCTCGCCCAGAGCCTCATCGGTGCCGTGGTCGTCACCGACCGGGGTGCCCTGGACAGCTTCCGGTTCTGGCAGGTGGGCTCGGTCGCCGGTCGTGACGCCACCCAGGTGCTCGACATCGCGCCCTTCCTCCTCGTCGGCGTGGTGCTGGCCCTCACGTCCGGTCCGACGCTCGACGCCGTCGCCCTCGGTGACGAGCTGGCCCGCGGGCTCGGGCAGAACGTCATGCTGCACCGGGGGCTGGCCGCCGCTGGTGCCGTGCTGCTCGCGGCCTGTGCCACGGCGCTGGCCGGGCCCATCGCGTTCGTCGGGCTCGTGGTGCCGCACCTCGTGCGCGCCGTCGTCGGGGTCGAGCACCGGCGGGTGCTGCTCGTCTCGCTCCTCCTCGGCCCCGTGTTCGTCGTGCTCGCCGACGTCGTCGGCCGCCTCATCGCCCAACCGGGTGAGGTACAGGCCGGAATCGTCTGCGCGGTGCTCGGGGCACCCGTCCTCGTGGCGGTCGTCCGCCGGGTCAAGGGTCTGTGATGGCGACGTCAACCACGGATGCCGTCCCGGCACCCACGGCGACCATCACGGCATCCGGCACCACGGCATCCGACGCGGTCGCCCGGCACCTTGCCGCCGCCCGGCGGGGCCCGCGCCGCCGCCGCGCCCTCGTCGTCGGTGTCCTGCTCCTGCTGCTCGTCGCCCTCGTGCTCGTGCGGGCGCTGCTCGGCGACTACCGGGTCTCGTTCGTCGACGCGATCGCGATCATCGGCGGCGAGCGGATCCCCGGGGCGTCGTTCGTGCTCATGGAGTCGACGCTGCCGCGGGCGGTCATGGCCGTGCTCGCGGGGGCGGCCTTCGGGGCGGCCGGGTCGGCGTTCCAGGTGCTGCTGCGCAACCCGCTCGCGAGCCCCGACGTCCTCGGCATCACCCTCGGGGCCAGCGCCGGGGCCGTCAT
>JAGNQK010000095.1:0-2204 GCA_017989115.1 Dermatophilaceae bacterium
CGGCTCAGCCGAAGACGGTGCCGTTGTGGTGCACGCCCGCCAGCACCGGCACGGTGACGACGTTCTGGCCCGCCTGGGGCGTGGACACCGTGAGGGTGATGGTGTCACCCGCGCTTGCCGGCAGGCCCTCGAACTCGATGAGCGCACCGGTGTCGGACAGCGAGTTGCCGGAGAACGCGGGCACGGCGGCCGTCTCGGTGGACGTTGCGCCCTCGACGCCGAAGGTCACGTTGACGGCTGAGCTACCCCTGTTGACCGCCTGACCGATGAGGACCGCCGGGCCGTCACTGTTCTCGACGACGAGCGCGAGGTTGCGCAGCTCAAGGCCGGGGATCGACAGCGCGACACCGTCGGAGGCCGGGTAGTCGTAGTCGGTCTGGGTGGGTGAGAAGGTTGCGCACCCGGAGGCGAGGAGGCTGGCCGCCAGCAGGGCGGTGGCACGCAGGGCGAGGGCGGCTCGTGTGGTCACGCGGCAAGGATATCCATGAGTGGGTGCACGGCGTCCAACGGCAGGCGGCACCGTCCCCACTGCGGGCGCGTGGGGCGCGCGCGATGCATGGAAAGCGCTGTTCTGTCAAGACCCGATTCATGCCCTGTGGAGTGGTCTCCCCGCCCCTGACCTGCGCAAATGGGTTGTCGTTCCATTTCTGTGGCCTGATTCTGCGTGGTACTCTGAGTGTCGCGAAAGGGGCCAACAACACATGGTTTTCAAGGTCGGCGAAACGGTCGTGTACCCCCACCACGGGGCAGCGCGAATCGAAGAGATCAAGACTCGTACGATCCGCGGAGAGGAGAAGCTGTACCTCAAGTTGAAGGTCGCCCAGGGCGATCTCGTCATCGAGGTACCAGCTGAGAACTGCGACCTCGTCGGCGTCCGCGACGTGGTCTCCAAGGAAGGGCTCGACAAGGTCTTCGAGGTGCTGCGCACCCCGTTCGCCGAGGAGCCGACCAACTGGTCGCGCCGCTTCAAGGCCAACCTGGAGAAGCTCGCCTCCGGCGACGTCATCAAGGTCGCCGAGGTCGTTCGTGACCTGTGGCGCCGCGACAAGGACCGCGGCCTGTCCGCCGGTGAGAAGCGCATGCTCGCCAAGGCTCGCCAGATCCTCGTGTCCGAGCTGGCTCTGGCGGAGAAGACCGACGAGGAAAAGGCCGAGGTCATCCTCGACGAGGTCCTCGCGTCCTGACACCGGGCTCACGCCCACTCCACACTGACGTGACCGACGCCGACGCTGCCCCGAGCAGCGTCGGCGTCGTCGTCGTCGCAGCCGGTTCCGGTAGCCGCCTGGGTGCTGACGTCCCCAAGGCGTTCGTCCACCTCGGGGGCCGGCCCCTGCTCGCCCACGCGCTCGACACCATCGCCCGGATGCCGGGGCGCACCGAGGTCGTCGTCGTCGCCCCGGCGGGCCTCACCGACCCGGATGACCCGCTGTGGTCGGGCGTCGACCTCCCTGCCGGCGCGGTGGTCGTGCCCGGAGGGGCCGAGCGCACCGACTCGGTCGCGGCCGGGATGGCCGCCCTGCCCCCTGGTTGCGAGATCGTGCTCGTGCACGACGCCGCGCGCTGCCTGATGCCGCTCGCCGTGTTCCTGCGGGTGGTCGACGCGGTGCGTGCCGGTGCGGCTGGTGCGGTCCCCGGCCTGCCGGTGGTTGACACCATCAAGACGGTCGACGCTGCCGGGGTGATCACGGGGACGCCCGAGCGGTCAGCGCTGCGCGCGGTGCAGACCCCGCAGGGGTTTCGACGAGAGGCGCTAGAGCGCGCCCACGCCAGCGGTCTTCAGGCCACCGACGACGCGGCGCTGGTCGAGCTCTGCGGTGACGACGTGGTCGTCGTCGACGGCGACCCGCTGGGTGCCAAGGTGACGACCGCCGACGACCTCGAGCGGGCGCAGTGGCTGCTCAGGCGGGCTGCCACACTGGGCGGATGATGCAGCTGCCACGGGTCGGCGTCGGGGTCGACGTTCACGCACTCGCGCCCGAGGGCTCCGATCGCGAGCTGTGGGTGGCAGGGGTGTACTGGCCGGGGGAGCGCGGGCTCGACGGCCACTCCGACGCCGACGTCGCAGCACACGCGGCCTGCGACGCGCTCTTCACGGCCGCCGGCATCGGTGACCTGGGGGCGCACTTCGGTACCGGTCGGCCGGAGTTCGCCGGGGCCTCCGGCGTGACCCTGCTCTCCGAGGCGGCCCGGTTGGTGCGTGCTGC
>JAGNQK010000095.1:2304-8672 GCA_017989115.1 Dermatophilaceae bacterium
GCGACGCGCTCTTCACGGCCGCCGGCATCGGTGACCTGGGGGCGCACTTCGGTACCGGTCGGCCGGAGTTCGCCGGGGCCTCCGGCGTGACCCTGCTCTCCGAGGCGGCCCGGTTGGTGCGTGCTGCCGGCTTCGAGATCGGCAACATCGCGGTTCAGGTCGTCGGCAACGGGCCGAAGGTCGGCAAGCGGCGGGCCGAGGCGGAGAAGGCCCTGTCGGATGCCGTGGGTGCGCCCGTCTCGGTGAGTGGCACCACGACCGACGGGCTGGGCCTCACCGGGCGGGGCGAGGGCATCGCGGCGATCGCCACAGCGCTCGTCGTGGCCAGCACGTCGACCCCCTGACCCCTCCCTGTCCCGCGGACACTTCCGCCGAATGTGGGTGAAGATCGTCGTCCGGCCGACGATCTTCACCCACATTCGCAGCGGGGGGAGGCCGCTCGACGTCGCAGGAGGGGCAGGCCGCTCACGTCAGCCCCCAGAGGTCCGACCGTCAGTGGCCGCGGTCGAGCCACTCCTGCAGGTTCGGGGCCTCGTCGCCGATCGTCGTCGTGTCGCCGTGGCCGGTGAGCACGACGGTGTCGGTCGGCAGGGTCAACAGGCGCTCACGGATCGAGTCGATGATCGTCGGGAAGTCGCTGAACGAGCGCCCCGTCGCGCCCGGGCCTCCGTTGAACAGCGTGTCCCCGCTGAGCAGCACCCCGAGCGCCGGCGCGTGCAGGCAGCACGCACCGGGCGCGTGGCCCGGGGTGTGCAGCACGGTCAGCTCGACGTCGCCCACGGTGAAGACCTGGCCGTCGGTGAGCTCGCCACAGGGCGGCTCGGTCTGCGACTGGTCCCACAGCACCCGGTCGTCCGGGTGCAGGGATGCCGTGGCACCGGTCGCGCGCACGAGGTCACCGACCGCGTTGACGTGGTCGTTGTGGCCGTGGGTGCAGACGATCGCGACGACCCTGCGCCCACCGACGGCCTCGAGGATGGCGGGTGCGTCGTGCGCGGCGTCGACGACCAGCACGTCGCTGTCGTCACCGACCAGCCACACGTTGTTGTCGACCTCCCACGAGCCCCCGTCGAGCTCGAACACCCCGGAGGTGACCACCCGCTCGACCCGCACGCCACCCGGCGACGGTGCGACCGGCATCCGGCTGTGCGAGCTCACTGGCCCTCACCCATGACGACGACGGAGCGCAGCACCTCGCCACGGTGCATCTTGTCGAAGGCGGCCTCGACGTCGGTGATGCCGATGCGCTCGGTGACGAAGGCGTCGAGGTCGAACCGGCCTTGGCGGTAGAGCTCGACGAGCATCGGGAAGTCGCGCGAGGGCAGGCAGTCGCCGTACCAGCTGGACTTCAGCGAGCCGCCGCGACCGAAGATCTCGATCATCGGCAGGGTGACCTGCTTGTCGGGGGTCGGCACGCCGACGAGCACCACCGTGCCCGCGAGGTCGCGGGCGTAGAAGGCCTGCTCGTAGGTCTCGGGACGGCCGACGGCCTCGACGACGACGTCGGCGCCGTGCCCGCTCGTGAGCGCGCGGATCGCCTCGACGGCATCCTCGGTGCTCGAGTCGACGGTGTGGGTGGCGCCGAAGGCCTTGGCTGCCTCGAGCTTGCGGGCGTCGACGTCGACCGCGATGATCGTCGTCGCTCCGGCGACCTTGGCCCCGGCGATGGCCGCGTTGCCGACCCCGCCGCAGCCGATGACGGCGATCGAGTCGCCGCGGCCGACGCCGCCGGTGTTGACGGCCGCGCCGAAGCCGGCCATGACCCCGCAGCCGAGCAGGCCGACCGCAGCGGCATCCGCCCGGTCGACCTTGGTGCACTGCCCTGCGGCGACGAGGGTCTTGTCGATGAAGGCGCCGATGCCCAGGGCCGGGCTCAGCTCGGTGCCGTCGGTCAGGGTCATCTTCTGCTTCGCGTTGTGGGTGGCGAAGCAGTACCAGGGCTTGCCCTTGAGGCAGGCGCGGCACTGGCCGCAGACGGCCCGCCAGTTGAGGATCACGAAGTCGCCCGGGGCCACCTCGGTGACGCCCTCGCCGACCGACTCGACCGTGCCGGCGGCCTCGTGCCCGAGCAGGAAGGGGTAGTCGTCGTTGATGCCACCCTCGCGGTAGTGCAGGTCGGTGTGGCAGACCCCGCACGACTCGACCTTGACGACGGCTTCACCCGGCCCGGGGTCGGGAACGACGATGTCGACGAGCTCGACCTCGGCTCCCTTGGATCGGGCGATGACTCCCTTGACGGTCTGTGGCACGGGTACTCCTCGGGTCGGCGACGGTGCTGACGAGCCCTCGCGGGCGCTGGCGTCACGCTAGCCGCCGCTCTCGGATGCCGGTAGGCCGGGTCGGTGGGGTCAACTTCTCCGCCCTCCCTGTGATGACGGAGAAGTGTGTTCGCGGCGGAGACATATGTCCGTCAGCGTGCGACTTCCCCGCCGTCACCGTGATGACGGAGAAGCTCAGGTCAGCTCGACCCGGCGATTGCTGGCACGGGCCAGCGCCGATCGCACCAGGGCGTCCACACGGCGAGGGTGGTCGAGGTCGGCCCAGGTCAACCGGACCACCTCGTAGCCCAGAGCCCGGAGGGCATCCTCGCGACGCTTCTCGGCAGCCAATGCCTCCCGGCCGTCCTTGCCGGCGTACTTCACGAGCCCGTCGAACTCCACGATCACGCGAGAGCCCACGAGGAAGTCGGCGCGGGCCATGACCGTTCCGGCGGCGTCGGTGACTCGCACCTGGCTGCGCGGGGCATGGCCCAGGTCGATCAGCAGCAGCCGGGTCCGGGTCTCGCCGACCGATTCGGCCAAGGGGTCGCACGCGCGCAGCCATCGTTGCGCCCGCAGTCCCCGGCGCGCAGTAGGTGCCAGGTGCCCGATCATCTCGACCACGTCGTCGATCTGGACTCGACCGGTCGCCAGGGCCCGGTCCGCGGCGACCATCACTGGCAGACGGCCCTCTCGGAGCGCAACCTGCGCGAGGGCGACGGCAATCGTGACGCTGCGGCATCCGTCGACATCCACCACGGGCAGTGACGGGTCGGCCGCATGCACGCGAAGGGCTCCCTCACGGCGCACCCTGCGCACCAGTCCGAACAGGTCGACGACGTCATGCGGCACGCCGAACAGTGGGAGCCCATGCACGGCGAGGGCGCTCTGGTGGGTGGCGGCCTCGCCCGGCGCGTTGCCGCGGGTGCGCAGAACGGCCCTGGTCATCAGAGCGAGTTGTTGCTCGGGTGTGGCGCCGGCCCAGTCGGAGGCGACGACGAAAGAGCCGCGTCTTACTCGGCGCAGCACCCCGGCGCGCAGGAGGGCAGCGAGGGCGTGGGGGTCGACGTCGGCGTGGTGGACGTCCTGGCTCGCGATGATGCCGTTGTTGGCGGCTGCCAGGGCGAGGAGTCGGTCGGACATCCCTCGATCCTGCCCGCCCGGCGGGGATCCACGGAGTTGTCCACAGAGCGAAGTGAGAAGTTTCCGACCCGATGCGGGCGGCATCCGAGGTGGGGGAGGTCGGGAACGTCTCCGCCGTCACTGGGACGGCGCAGATCATGGGCCAGGGCGGAGATATACCTTCGCCTCGGCGCCACGAGACCGCCGTCACAGGGGTGGCGGAGAAGAGGCGCGGCAGCCTGACAGGGGTGGCCGAGCAGGGGCATCGCCACCTGGGCCGGATGCCGGTCGCGGGCTTCGCGGAATCGGTGCACCCGCCGCGCCGGTAGCCTTACCGGGTGACTCTCAGGCTTTTCGACTCCCTCACGCGCGAGTTGCGTGACTTCGTCCCCGTCGTGCCCGGCAACGCGGGGATCTACATCTGTGGGCTCACGACCCAGGCACCACCCCACCTCGGCCACGTGCGCTTCGCCGTGGCGTTCGACGTGCTGCGCCGCTGGCTGGCCCGTGGGCACGGCTACGACGTCACGCTCATCCGCAACGTCACCGACATCGACGACAAGATCCTCGCGAAGTCGCTGGAGTCCGGCGAGGCCTGGTACGCGGTGTCCTACCGCAACGAGCTCGAGACCTCTGCTGCGCTCGCGTCGCTCGGAGTGCTGCCCCCGACCTACGAGCCGCGCGCGACCGGGCACGTGCCCGAGATGGTCGAGCTGATGGCGGCCCTCGTCGAGCGGGGTCACGCCTACGCAGCCGCCGACGGCAGCGGCGACGTGTACTTCGACGTGCGCAGCTGGGCCGACTACGGCGCGCTGACCCACCAGAAGGTCGACGACATGGTCGACGCGGAGGATGCCGACCCGCGCGGCAAGCGCGACCCCCGTGACTTCGCGCTGTGGAAGGGTCACAAGGCCGACGAGCCCCCGACCGCGTCGTGGCCGACCCCGTTCGGCCCGGGCCGCCCGGGCTGGCACCTCGAGTGCTCGGCGATGGCCCGCAAGTACCTCGGTGACACCTTCGACATCCACGGTGGTGGCGTCGACCTGCGGTTCCCGCACCACGAGAACGAGCTCGCCCAGTCGCGCGCGGCCGGTCTCGGCTTCGCCAACTACTGGCTGCACAACGCCTGGGTGACGCTGCACGGCGAGAAGATGAGCAAGTCGCTCGGCAACTCGTTGCGGGTCAGCGAGGTCGTCAAGGAGCACCGCCCGCTCGCGGTCCGCTACTACCTCACGGCTGCCCACTACCGCTCGACGATCGAGTTCCACGCCGGGTCGCTCGAGGAGTCCGACACGGCGGTCCAGCGGATCGAGGGGTTCCTGCGTCGTGCGCTGCCCGGCATCCTCACGGCCCTGCCGACGGGCGACGAGACGCTGCCCGAGGACTTCCGCGAGGCCATGGACGACGACCTCGGCGTCTCCAGTGCCCTCGCCGCGGTGCACGAGGCCGTCACCACCGGCAACACCGCGCTCGACGACGGTGACCACGAGGATGCCGCTGCCGTCGCCCGCGTCGTCATCGCCATGACCGACGTGCTCGGCGTCAACCCGCTCGACCCCGCGTGGTCCGCCGGTGACTCCTCGGCGGCGGATGCCCTCGCGAGCCTTGACTCACTCGTCAAGGAACGCCTCTCGGCCCGGGCCCACGCCCGTGCCGCTCGTGACTACGACACCGCGGATGCCATCCGCGACGAGCTCGCCGCCGCAGGCATCGCGCTCGAGGACACCGCCGCCGGGGCCCGCTGGTCCTTGGCGCGGGGACGGAGCGAATGACTCATGGCCGGTAACTCCCAGCGCCGCGGCGCGATGCGCAGTTCGAGCAAGAAGGGCCCGCAGGTCGGCTCCGGAGGTCAGCGACGTCGTGGGCTCGAGGGCAAGGGCCCGACGCCCAAGGCGGCCGACCGCCCGAACCACAAGGCACACAAGATGGCCAAGGCGGCGGACCGCCGCAGTGGCGCAACGGGTGGGCGCACGAGCACGCGCAAGAACAAGGCGAGCAGCGAGATGGTCGCCGGGCGCAACTCGGTGCTCGAGGCCCTGCGCGCCGAGGTGCCCGTCACGACGATGTACGTCGCCGGACGGATCGACTCCGACGACCGGGTCCGTGAGGCGCTCAAGCTCGCCACCGAGCGCTCCATCCCCGTGCTCGAGACCCCTCGCGGAGAACTCGACCGCCTCACCGACGGAGCGGTGCACCAGGGCCTGGCCCTTCAGGTGCCGCCCTACGAGTACGCCCACCCCAGCGACCTCATCGATCCCGAGGCCCCCGGCATCCCGCTCGTCGTCGCGCTCGACGGCATCACCGACCCGCGCAACCTCGGTGCGATCGTGCGTTCGGTCGCGGCCTTCGGTGGGCACGGTGTCGTCGTGCCCAGCCGGCGCTCGGTGGGCATGACGGCCTCCGCGTGGAAGACCTCCGCCGGAGCGGCAGCCCGCATCCCGGTCGCCCAGGCCACCAACCTGACCCGGGCTCTCGAGGACTACCGCAAGGCCGGCTTCTTCGTCATCGGCCTCGACATGGACGGCGACGTCGAGCTGCCCGACATGGAGCTCGCGTCGGAGCCGATCGTCATCGTCGTGGGCTCCGAGGGCAAGGGTCTGTCCCGGCTCGTGCGCGAGACCTGCGACCAGATCGTGTCCGTTCCGATGTCCTCGGCGGTCGAGTCCCTCAACGCCGGCATCGCCACCGGGGTGACCCTCTACGAGGTTGCCCGCAGGCGCCGACGGGCCTGACCTCTGGCGTCGTCGCGGCCGGATGCCGGTGGGCGGCGACCGGGTTCAGCGCCCGGGAACGCGGCGATTTGGGTCGAGATGACCCCGTGGCTGTGGAAGGATCGGCGCCGCCGGAGGACTCCGGCACCTGGGGGGTGCGCAACCCCACACTCGTATCGAGAGGGAACTCATGTCTGACTACGGATCGACTCCGCCGCCCCCGCCGCCCCCGCCGCCCGGCTCGGGCGACGGCGGCTACGGCGGCTACGCCGGGCCG
>JAGNQK010000096.1:0-4082 GCA_017989115.1 Dermatophilaceae bacterium
GGTCCCGATCGATCGCACCCCTGGCTGCGGCAGTGCTGCTCGCCTCCGTGACGCTGGCCGGGTGCTCCGGTGACGACGGTGTCGGCGAGGTGCACGTGACGCCGACGCGGACGGCATCCGACCGTGTTTCTCCCACCTCGGGGGCGACGGCGAGCCCGGCCCCGCGCAGCGCCGACCCGCCCGCGTTGGATGTCGAGGTGGTCGCGAAGGGGTTCGAGCACGGGTGGGACGTCGGGTTCCTGCCGGATGGTCGCGCGCTGGTGACCGAACGGCCGGGCCGCATCTCGATCGTCTCCGGGCTGCGCGAGGGCGCGACGCGCACGACGGTCACGGCCGACCTCGACGACGTCTTCGTGTCGGGGGAGGGCGGGCTGATGGGCATGGTCGTGCACCCCGACTTCGCGACCTCGCGCCTGTTCACCACGTGCCAGACCCACCAGGAGGACGGCCAGCCCAAGGACGTCCGGCTCGTCACGTGGAAGCTGTCGGCCGACGGCACCTCGGCAGAGAAGGTGCGTGACCTGCTGACCGGTCTGCCGATCTCGACGGGGCGCCACTCGGGGTGCCGACCGACGATCGCCCCGGCTGCCGTGAACGATTCCGGGGAGGACGAGCTATTCGTCGGCACCGGCGACGTGGCACAGGGGGACCTGCCGCAGAACCGCACGAGCCTCGGGGGCAAGGTGTTGCGGCTCGACCTCGACACCGGCTTTCCGCTGACGGACAACCCGTTCATCAGCTCGCAGAACGAGCTCGAGCGGTTCGTCTACAGCTTCGGGCACCGCAACATCCAGGGGGTGGCGGTGCAACCGGGCACCGGCGCGATCTACACGGCCGAGCACGGCCCGAGCAACAACGACGAGGTCAACCTCATCCGGGCCGGTGGCAACTACGGCTGGGACCCCTCTCAGAAGGGCATGGTCGACGGGTACGACGAGAGCGTGCCGATGACCGACCTCGAGCTCTACCCGGATGCCGTGCCCGCCGTGTGGCAGTCGGGTGAACGCACCCAGGCCATCTGCGGCGCGGCCTTCCTCGAGGGCGAGCAGTGGGGTGCGCTGGACGGGGCGCTGGTCATCACCGCGCTCAAGGGGTCGAAGCTGCTGGTGCTGACCCTGGCCGAGGACGGGTCCGTCGAGGAGGTCGCCGTGCCGGAGGAGACCGACGGGCCGTTCGGGCGGCTGCGGGCGGCCCGCCTCGGGCCCGACGGTGCCCTGTACGTCACGACGACCAACGGCGACGACGACCAGCTCCTGCGGATCACCCCCCGCGCCTGACCGGCCCGGCCGCTGAGAGCTGAGCGGCCCTGCCGCCGAGCCGTCTCGACCCCTCGACTGGGGCTCGGCCGCTGGGTTTCGGTGGCTCGGGCTCGGCGGTTCGGGCTGTCCGCGGGGAGCTGGGTCACTAGTCTCGATGCATGAGCGAGAACCAGCCGCCGCCTCCACCGCCCCCGCCGTCAGGGGCTGGCCCGTCCGGTTCCGATCCCACCCTCGGGTCCGACCCGTCGTTCGAGTCTTACTCATCGAGCGCTCCGCCTCCGCCGCCCGCGGAGACGCCGCCGCCTCCTCCGGTGGATGGGCCCCCGCCCCCGCCGCTCCCGGCATGGTCGCCGCCGCCCCCTCCCGTGAATGCGCCGCAGCCCCCGCCGCCGGCACCCCCGGTCGGGTCGTACCCACCGCCGCCTGCGCCCTACCCACCGAGCGCGACCGGTGGCTACCCGGTGCCCCCGCCCGCACCGTTCCCCACCTCGTCCTCGAGTGCCGGACAGCCGGCGGACCTCTTGCCGCGCTTCCTCGCCAAGCTCGTCGACGGTGTGGTGATGTTCTTCATCAACATCGTCGTCGGCCTCTTCGTGGCCTTCGGACTGAACAGCGGCTTCGTCAGGAGTGCCATCGCGACGCTGATCTCCACTGCCATCACGCTGGCCTACTACGCCTTCCTCGAGTCATCGCGCGGCCAGACCGTCGGCAAGATGGTGGTGGGCCTGAAGGTGCAGAACCTCGCTGGTCAGAACCCGACGATGGAGCAGGCGCTCAAGCGCAACATCTACGTCGCGCTCGGTTTCCTCGGCATCCTCCCGGTCGTGGGCTTCTTCGGCTCGCTGGCGGAGCTGGCAGCCGTCATCTTCATCGCGGTCACGATCAACAGCGACACCCCGCTGTTCCGCGGCTGGCACGACAAGTTCGCTGACACGCAGGTCATCAAGACCCGCTGACCTGCACGATCGTCGTCACGACGTCGGTCACCGACGGAGCGCGCGGGGTCGAGGAGAACCCGAAGCGACACGGCGGGTCCACGGGCCCCAGGTCGCCGAGGGGGATGCCGTCGAGCACGCCCCGCACCGACGTCACCGCGTGCATGTCGCGCGCCCCGTAGTACTCGCGCCTGCCCGCGCGGGCCTGCCCACGGGTGCGCACTCCTCGCAGGACCACCCTGGCGACGGGGTCGACAGCGGTCGCGAAAGCAGGGCTGGCCGACACGGCAGCCGGCACGAGGCGCAGCAGGTGACCCAGCGGCATCCGAGCGCCGACCTCGAGGGTCAGGGTCAACGACGGGCTCGTGAACTCCCAGCGTCCAGGTCGGACCTGGTCCGTGACGGCGACCGGCTCGACCCTGACCTCGTCGAAGGTGTAGGTCGTCGACACCAGGTCGGCGACCTGCTCGGTGGGTGCCAGCAGCATCCGGTGGCCGTCAGCCTGCTCGACCATCGCGTCGGCGAAGGTGCCGTACGGGCTGTCCTGCCACCACCCCACGACGACGCGGATGCCGGACGTCGACCCGACCCCGGCGATCCGCCCACGAAACTGCTGGCGCTCACCCATGGGAGCCATCATCGCCACTAGGGTCCGAGCATGGCAGCGACGCTCACCCCGACGGCGCGCCGCGGCTACGGTCTGGGCTCGGTCGCGACGGGGTCGTTCGGCACGGTGCCCGGCCTGCTCCTGCTGCCCTACCTCACCGACCGGCTGGGGATCGCCGCGGGCCTGGCCGGGCTCATCGTCTTCCTGCCCAAGGCCTGGGACGTCGTCCTCAACCCGATCGCCGGCCGGATCAGCGACCGGTCCACGCACCCCGGTGGTCGGCGGCGCCCGTTCCTCATCTGGTCGGGCACGGCCCTGGCCGTAGCGTTCGTGCTGCTCTTCTCCGGGCCGACCTCGCCGAGCGGGGTGGCCGCGACCTGGGTGGTCGTGACCTTCCTGGTCTGCGCCAGCGCCTACGCCTTCTTCCAGGTGCCCTACGTCGCGATGCCGGCCGAGATGACCGAGGACTACGACGAGCGCACTCGCCTGATGACGTGGCGGGTGGCCATCCTGGCCCTGGCCATCCTCGTCAGTGGCGGGTTGTCGCCGATCATCCGTGACGCGCTCGGTCCGGAGTGGGGCTACCGCGGGGTGGGCCTGTTCGTCGGGGCGCTGATCCTGCTCGGCACCGTCGGGGTCTGGCGCGGCACCCGGGACACCCCGATGTCCCGTGCGGCGACCGCCGGCGGGAGCCTGGCCGACCAGCTGCGGGTGGTCGCGGCATCCCCGCCGTTTCGCACGCTGCTGCTCGTCTTCGTGCTCCAGGCGCTCGCGACCGGGGCCATGCTGGCAGGGGTCGACTACGTCGCCCGCGTGCTGCTCGGTGGGGGAGCGGCCTCGACCGTGCTGTTCCTGTGCTTCGTCGCGCCGGCCCTGCTCGTGACGCCGCTGTGGCAGCGGGTCGGTGAGGCCCGCGGCAAGCGCGCGGGGTACCTGTGGGGCTCGGTCCTGCTCCTCGTCGGGGCCGCGGCGACGCTGGCCACGGTGCGCGTGGGGTTGGCCGCGGCGGCGCTCAGCGTGGCCGTCGTCGGCATCGGGTACGCCGCGTGCCAGATGTTCCCGCTCGCCATGCTGCCCGACGTCGCAGCGGCCGACACGGCGGCGACGGGGGAGGACCGCGCCGGGACGTACACCGGTGTCTGGACGGCCGGGGAGACGCTCGGCCTCGCGATCGGCCCGTTCCTGTATGCCGCCGTGCTCACCATCGGCGGCTACGTGTCGTCGACGGATGCCGGTGCGCGCCAACCTGATTCGGCGCAGGTCGCGATCGCGCTCGGGTTC
>JAGNQK010000096.1:4182-8622 GCA_017989115.1 Dermatophilaceae bacterium
ATGCCGACCGACGAGGTGCTCGCCACCTTGCGGATGCTCCAGGGGCTCGACCTGCCCGCTCACGGGGGCCGCACCCTGGCCTACGTCTATGACTCGGGTCTCGCCGACGCCGATGCGGTCGGCCTCGAGGCACTTGCCATGTTCGCCGGCTCGAACGGGCTCGACCCGACCGCGTTCCCGTCGTTGCTGAAGATGGAGAACGACCTCGTCGCCCTCGCCGGTGGCCTGCTCGACGCACCCGACGGGTTCGCCGGCTCGGCCACCTCCGGCGGCACCGAGTCGATCCTGCTCGCCGTGCTGGCCGCCCGAAAGGGCAGCGACCACCCGTCCCCGAGCATGGTGCTGCCCACGTCGGCTCACGCCGCGTTCCTCAAGGCCGCGGCCTACCTCGGGGTGCGGGCCGTCCTCGTCGACGTCGACCCGGTCACCCTGCGGGCCGACCCGGCCGCCATGGCCGCGGCCGTCGACGACTCCACGGTGCTCGTCGTCGCCTCGGCCCCGTCCTACGCGCACGGCGTCATCGACCCCGTCCCCGAGATCGCGGCGCTGGCGGCGGCGCGCGGCATCCGTTGTCACGTCGACGCCTGCATCGGCGGGTGGGTGCTGCCGCACCTCGACACTGCGACGCCGTGGACCTTCGCGGTCGAGGGCGTCACGAGCGTGAGCGTCGACCTGCACAAGTACGCCTACACGCCCAAGGGGGTCTCGGTGCTGCTGCACCGCACCGCGGCGCTGCGCAGCACCCACCTGTTCGCCTCGGCGAACTGGCCCGGCTACACGATGCTCAACGCCACCATGCAGTCGACCCGCTCGGGTGGCCCGCTGGCGGCGGCCTGGGCCGTGACCCGTCGGATCGGCCTCGACGGTTACGCCGAGCTCGCCCGGCGGGCGCGCGAGGCGACGCTCGCGATCGCGACGGCGGCGGACGGCATCCCGGGTCTGCGGGTGCTCGTCACCCCCGACTCGACCCTGCTGGCGCTCGCGACCGACGACTCCTGCGATGCCTTCACCGTCGCCGACGAGATGCTCGAGCGTGGGTGGTACGTGCAGCCGCAGCTGTCGTTCGGGAACCTGCCACCGACCCTGCACCTCACCCTCTCGGCAGCGACGGCGCCCGCGGTCGACGAGCTGGTCGACGATCTCTCGGATGCCGTCGCGGCGGCCCGCGCGGCGGGCCCGGTTCGCGTCGACCCCGGGTTGGCGGCCCTGCTCGGCGGCATCGACCCGGCGGCCCTGGACGACGCTGGCTTTGCCGGCATCCTCGGGGCGGCGGGCCTCGCGGGCGCGGACGGCTCGCTGGCGCTGCCGTCGCGGATGGCCGGTGTCAACGCGCTGCTCGACGCCTGCCCGCCGGCGTTGCGCGAGGCCCTGCTGCTCGGGGTGCTCGACCGGCTGTCGCGCCCGACGCCGGGCTGAGCTGGCTGAGCTGGCTCAGCAGCCGATGGTCTTCGGATACGTCGGCGTCGTCGTGCCGGGGTTGCGGCACACGCCGAGCCCCTTGGCGGCCAACCCGGACTTCATGGCCGCGATGGCGCTCTTGTTGAAGGCGTTCCAGCCCATGTGCATGAGCACCGTGTCGCCCGCCCGCGAGTACGTGACGACGTGGTTCACGACCTGGGCCTGGGTGCGGCCCGTGTAGTCACTGGTGTCGACGTCCCACGTCCAGATGCGCATGCCCTTGCTGGCGTAGGCGTCACGCACCGTGAAGTCGTACGAGCCGTAGGGCGGGCGTCCGTACGAGGTGACGACCCCGGGGGACCCCAGCTGGTAGCGCACGCTCGAGTACGACAGGTTGCTCAGGTTTGGGTGGCTGATGGAGTGGTTGATGACGTAGTGGCCGTTGGCCCGGGCATAGCTCGGGCTGAACCGGCCGGCGGAGATGCAGTTGCCGGTGGGAGCGAGGACCAGTGCGACGCCGAGCGACTTCGCCCCCAGGACGGCCGACTGGAACGCCGAGTAGCTCTTCGGGCAGTCGTCAAAGCTGAGGATGACCCGCGCGCTGGTGTTCGGTCCGGAGGAGATGCTGTACGTGGTGCCCCCTCCGTTGACGAGCCGGTTCCAGGTCGTCGGGCCCACCACACCGTCGATCACGAGCGTGAGCTTGGTGGACTGGTAGCGACGGACCGCGCCCAGGGTCCCGGAGCCGAAGGTGCCCGTGGCATAGCTCGACCCGATGCTGTACCCCTTGCCGAGCAGGATGTTCTGCAGCACCTTCACGCAGCTCCCCGTGTCGCCGTAGCGCAGGGTCGGCCGGTTCGCCACGGCCGTCGTCGAGGAGCAGGTGCGGGTGGCCCCGACGGCGTCGGGCGCGGGAGCGGCCAACAGCAGCAGGGGTGCCGCGAGGGCGGCGGCCACGAAGAACCTCAGGGAGACGTGTCGTCGGGTGGTGTTCATGATGTCCTCCGTACCGGGGGACGAAGGCGGGCCCCCCGCCATCTTCACCGTACTCCGACAGGGCCCCCGCGACCAGAGAACAGCGATCACGTGAACCGGGTCGGGCTGCGCTGACTACGCCGTGGAAGCGATGCCGCAGTAGGTTGATGGGCGAGATCGCCTCCGGGCAGCGTCAACGACAGGAATTCCATGCAGCTCCGCGAACTGATCCTCTTGCTTCTGCTCGTCCTGGTGGTGGCTGCGGTCATCGCGGTCGTGGTGCGCCGGGGCGGCTCCAAGCGGGAGGGTGGACCCCACTCCCAGACCGAGCACGTGGGCTCGCAGGCCGAGTGGCTGGATGCGGGCGACCGGGCGGAACCACGTCGTGCTGCGCAGGCTCCTGCAGCGGTGGCCCTTGGCGCCTCTGCCGCTGCTGAGTCTGCCGCTGACGTTGAGCCGGCGGTGCCCTCCGAGCCCTCGGCTGAGGCCGACACAGCCGTTGACACCCTGGACGACGCGGAGACGGCTGCGGATGCCGTGGCTCTGGAGGATGGCGGAGCAGCACCGGCCGTGGCCGATGACGTGGCCATGACCCGGGCCGAACGCCGCGAGGCCCGTGAGGCTGCAGAGGCTGCTGGCATCTGGCCGGTTCCCGCCCCGCAGAGCGACCCCGAGGCCGAGCGGATCGCCACCGCAGCCGAGTACCGCGATGAGGTCGTCACGGCGGATCCGCTCACCGAGGACATCGAGATTCCCGCCAACGAGTGGGGCGGCCCGCACGAGGCCGAGCCTGTGGTCGAGCCGGAGCCCGAGCCGGAGCCTGTGGTCGAGCCGGAGCCCGAGCCGGAGCCTGTGGTCGAGCCGGAGCCGGATCCCGAGCCGGAGCCGGATCCCGAGACGACGGGTCGCCGCATCTCCGGCTTCCTCGAGCTGCGCGACGGCGGCTTCGGAGTCGGGTCCGCGGCTCCGATCGAGGACGGTGCCCAGCCGCTCGACCACCCGGTGCAGGCCTACCGCGACACGATGACCTTCCGCGAGCCGGGTGTCCCGGGCTACGACTCGGCCGAGCCGGACGTCTGGTTCTACGACGCGTCCGCTGCCGAGCGGTCCGGATTCCGCCCCGCGGACGGCTGACGTCCGCCTCCCGGCCGCCTGGCACCCCCGTAGCGGCCACCCGATAGGTTCGGTACAGATCCCGTAGGCCGAGAGGAATGTCGTGCGCATCGGAGTGCCCCGTGAGACCCGTCCCGGTGAGACGCGCGTGGCCGCGACACCGAAGACCGTCGAGCAGATCATCGCGCTCGGGTACGCGGTGTTCGTCGAGACCGGGGCCGGTGCGGCGTCGAGCTTCGACGATGCCGCCTACGCGCGCGCGGGTGCGGACGTCATCGACGACGCCGTCTGGAACGCCGACGTCCTGCTGAAGATCAACGCCCCCTCGGATGCCGAGATCGCCCGGTTGCGCCCGGGTCAGGTGGTCGTCTCGCTGCTCTCGCCGGCGTTGAACCCCGGCCTCGTCGACGCGCTCGCCGCGCGTGGGGTGACGGCGCTGGCGATGGATGCCGTGCCGCGCATCTCGCGGGCGCAGTCGCTCGACGTGTTGTCGTCGATGGCGAACATCGGTGGGTACCGCGCAGTGATCGAGGCGGCGCACGAGTTCGGGTCGTTCTTCACCGGTCAGGTCACGGCGGCGGGCAAGGTGCCGCCGGCCAAGGTCCTCGTCGTCGGGGCCGGCGTGGCGGGGCTGGCAGCGATCGGCACGGCGAACTCCCTCGGGGCGATCGTGCGCGCGTTCGACGCCCGGCCCGAGGTGGGTGAGCAGGTCGAGTCGATGGGCGCGGAGTTCCTGCGCATCGACGTCGAGGAGACCGGGCCGTCGGCCGACGGCTACGCCAAGGAGACCAGTGCAGACTTCGACGCCAAGGCTGCGGCGCTGTACGCCGAGCAGGCTGCCGACGTCGACATCGTCATCACCACGGCCCTGATCCCGGGTCGCCCGGCACCTCGGTTGCTGACCGAGGCCATGGTGGCGTCGATGAAGCCGGGTTCGGTGATCGTCGACATGGC
>JAGNQK010000009.1:0-8282 GCA_017989115.1 Dermatophilaceae bacterium
TCCTGCTCAGAAAGTAGGTGTGGCTCGTGATGTTTCACGTGAAACATGCCGCTTCTGGATTGTCTCCGGGCCCGCTTTGGCGTGTTGATGCGGTGTGAGGTTGGATGGCGTGGTTGACCACTCCATAGACGAAGGTTTTGCGTTGAGCACACGGATCGACCGCCCGGACCACCGGACTGCGGCGCCCGGACTTGGGTTTCCCCGGCTGACCGGGAGGCCGACATCCCCCCTGGGGTGGCCCGGCCCCGACACCGTTTCACGTGAAACGCCCGAAGCGGCGGAATGGCCCCCCTCGGTCGGGACGCCCGCTCTGGAGGTCAGCGCCGACCAGACAGCGGCTATCGACGACGATGTTTCACGTGAAACACCTGAAGAACCGGTAGCCAGCGAGCCTCACGACGCCACGGGAGGCGCCGAGCACCGAACCGAGGGCGCCGAGGTGGGGGATGTTTCACGTGAAACGGACTCTCAGGCCGACGAACCCGACAACGTGGCCATGAACAGCGCAGCCACCGACGAGGCTGTCGACGTTTCACGTGAAACGTCGACACCCGCCCTCACAGCGACGCCGTCGTCCGGGCTTCCTGGGGAGGAGGAGGCAGCGCGCGAGCAGATCGCTGCAGTCCTGCCCGACGCCGACGCGCAGACACCACTGGCGACAGCCGTGGCGAATGACGCCCGCAAGCGGATCACGTTGAGCGGCCGAACCGTGCCTCGTCCCCCACGCACCCGGATCCTGACTGTCGCCAACCAGAAGGGCGGCGTTGGCAAGACCACCACCACGGTGAACGTCGCAGCAGCCCTGTCCCAGGCCGGCAGCACCGTTCTCGTCATCGACCTCGACCCCCAGGGCAACGCCAGCACCGCCTTGGGGATCCCGCACCACGCCGAGGTGCCGAGTGTCTACGACGTCCTCGTCGACGGACGGCCGATCAGCGAGGTCGTGCAGGAGTGCGCCGACCTTCCAGGTCTGGTCTGCGTCCCCGCGACCATCGACCTCGCTGGGGCAGAGATCGAGTTGGTGTCCCTCGTCGCGCGCGAGACCAGGCTCCAACGGGCCGTGACCACCTACGTGGAGGAGCGGGCCGCTGCCGGCGACCCCGTCGACTACGTGCTCATCGACTGCCCCCCGAGCCTGGGTCTGCTCACGGTCAACGCCTTCGTCGCGGCGAGTGAGGTCTTCATCCCCATCCAGTGCGAGTACTACGCCCTCGAAGGGCTCTCGCAGCTGCTGAAGAACATCGAGCTCATCCGCAACCACCTGAACCCGAGCCTGCACGTCTCGACGATCCTGCTCACGATGTACGACGGCCGCACCCGCTTGGCCGCTCAGGTGGCTGACGAGGTGCGCGAGCACTTCCCGCAGCAGACCCTGCGCGCGGTGGTTCCTCGGTCGGTGCGCATCTCCGAGGCTCCCAGCCACGGTCAGACCGTCATGACGTACGACCCGAACAGCAGCGGCGCCCTGTCCTATCTCGAGGCAGCCATCGAGCTCGCCGAGCGTGCAGCCGCCACCCCGAACACCACTGAGGAGTCAGCATGAGCGAGAAGCGTCGAGCCCTCGGGCGTGGACTGGGGGCGCTGATCCCGTCCGGCCCGGCCACCGACCGCCCGATCGACGTGTTCTTCCGTGACCAGGACCCCGTCACGCCGCCTCCGACCGTGCCGGTGGACGACTCGGGCCAGAGCGCATCCGAGAGCGGGCCCCACTCCGGCGACCTGTCGGGCGCGAACGGAGCACCGAGCACTGACAGCGACGAGCCGACGGTTGAGGAGCCGCCATCCGACGACGGTGCCGCGGCCACCGACACCGGGCTGCGCCCCGTTCCCGGGGCGGAATTCGCCGAGATCCTGCTCGACCACATCCGCCCGAACCCTCGCCAGCCGCGCACGGTCTTCGACGAGGACGAGCTGGCCGAGCTCGTGCACTCGATCCGCGAGATCGGCGTCCTCCAGCCGGTCGTCGTTCGACGGATCCCGACCGAGGCCCAGGACGGGGAGGCCCGCTTCGAGCTCATCATGGGCGAGCGGCGCTGGCGTGCCTCGCGCGAGGCGGGCAAGGACGTCGTCCCGGCGATCATCAAGGTCACCGAGGAGGACGATCTCCTGCGAGACGCCCTGCTGGAGAACCTCCACCGCAGCCAGCTCAACGCCCTCGAGGAGGCCGCGGCCTATCAGCAGCTGCTCGACGACTTCGGCTGCACGCAGGAGGAGCTGGCTCGCCGGATCGGCCGGTCGCGGCCCCAGATCTCCAACACCCTGCGCCTGCTCAAGCTCCCCCCGCTCGTGCAGCGTCGGGTGGCGGCCGGGGTGCTCAGCGCTGGCCATGCGCGGGCGCTGCTCGGCATGTCCGACTCCGCCGCCATGGAGCGGATGGCGCAGCGGATCGTGGCGGAGGGCTTCTCGGTGCGCACCGTCGAGGAGCTCGTCACCCTGGGCGACGACGACACGGCGCCGGTTGTCCGGCGCGCACCCCGCGCCGGCGGGCGCAGGCCCCAGCTCGACGACCTCGCCGCTGACCTCTCCGACCGGCTCGAGACCCGGGTGCGCATCGCGCTCGGCCAGCGCAAGGGCCGCCTCACCGTGGAGTTCGCCTCGGTCGACGACCTCAACCGGATCCTGGACGCCATGCACCTGCGCGACCCGCGGGACTGAGCCCAGCCGGGTCACCACACACCACAAGAGGCGCGGATCCCGTTGTCCACCAACCGAATCCGCGCCTCTTGGCGTGTGCGGAGCCTCAGCCGAGGAAGGGCTCCAGCTCGCGCAGCAGCTTCGGCTTGGGCATGGCGCCGATGATCGTCTTGACGATCTCGCCGCCGACGTAGACGTGCATCGTGGGGATGCTCGTGATCCCGAGCTGGCCGGTGATGGTCGGGTTCTCGTCGGTGTTCAGCTTGACGATCGAGACCTCGTCGTGGTCGCGGGCGATCTCGTCGAGGATCGGGGCGACAGCGCGGCACGGGCCGCACCAGGGGGCCCAGAAGTCGACGAGGACCGGACGGTCCTGGTTGATGACGTCAGCCTCGAAGGTGGCGTCGGAGGTGGCGGAGACGGCTCCCATGGGGAGCTCCTTTCGTCTGGGGCGGATGGTGGGGCGGGGTGAACAGGGGCGGTCGGTCGGTGAGGAGGCTGATCCTGCCGGAGACCTCCGACACGGACCGGGGTGAGGTCAGTGCGCGAGGAACCGTTCGGCATCCAGGGCAGCGGCGCAGCCGGAGCCCGCGGCCGTGATGGCCTGGCGGTAGGTGTGGTCGACGAGGTCGCCGCAGGCGAAGACTCCGGGGATGTTGGTGCGGGTGGTGCGGCCCTCGACGAGGACGTACCCCTCGGCATCCAGCTCGACGACACCCTTGACGAGCTCGTTGCGCGGGTCGTGCCCGATGGCGACGAACAGCCCCGTGACAGGCAGCTCACGCGTGTCACCAGTCACGGTGTCGCGCAACGTGATTCCCGTCAGTTTCTCGTCACCGTGGATGGCGTCGACGGCGCTGTTCCACGCGAACGAGATCTTCTCGTTGGCGTGGGCCCGCTCCGCCATGATCTTCGAGGCGCGCAGCTCGTCGCGGCGGTGCACGATCGTCACCGAGCGGGCGAACTTGGTGAGGAAGGTGGCCTCCTCGACCGCCGAGTCACCGCCACCCACGACCGCGATGTCCTGGTCACGGAAGAAGAACCCGTCGCACGTGGCGCACCAGGACACCCCACGCCCGGACAGGCGCTTCTCGTCGGGCAGCCCGAGCTCGCGGTAGGCCGAGCCCATCGCCAGGATGACCGCGCGCGCCCGGTACTCGGTGCCCTCGGAGTCGGTCACGACCTTGATGTCGTCCTCGAGCCGCACGGACTCCACGTCATCGGTGATGATCTCGGTGCCGAACCGCTCGGCCTGCGCCCGCATGTTCTCCATGAGGTCCGGGCCCATGATGCCGTCGCGGAACCCGGGGAAGTTCTCGACCTCGGTGGTGTTCATCAGGGCACCGCCGGCGGTGACCGCGCCCTCGAACATCAGCGGCTCGAGGTTGGCCCGGGCTGCGTAGACGGCAGCCGTCCAGCCAGCGGGGCCGGAGCCGATGATGATGACGTTGCGGACGTCCGAGGTCACAGGACACATCCCCTTGTGGTGGTGGCGGGCGACAACCGCAAGATGCGGTGCCTGTTGGTGAACCGATCCTAGGCCCGGGGTGTTCCCGTCACCGACTCGCCCCGCGGGTCAGGGCAGGGCGATCGGTCCGGCGATGAGCATGGGAGAGCCCGTCGTGCACGACCTGGACACCGCGTAGGCGGTGCGTGCCTCGGTCTCGGTCGCGATGAGGACGGCTGCCGGGGCACCGTCGACCTCACTCACGTCGACGAGGATGCCGGCGTCGGGCGAGATCCCCAGGGCGTCGGCGCACGTGCGCGCACCGATCGCGGTGGCGATCGGCCCGATCCCCGGAGACTCCGCCGTCAGTGGGGTGACGGTGGGGTAGGTGGTGGTGACGAGGGCCGATGCCGCAGCCGCCAAGGCATCGGAGGAGTGCTCGGCCCCGCTCATGACGATGGTGACCCCGTCGAGACGATCAGTGGCGGACAGGTCGCCCACCCCGTCACCTGCCTCGGCGTCGCCCCCCTTGCCGGACTCGTCGGCACCGGGGGCCGCTGGAGCGGCGCCGGCCTCGGAGTCGGCAGAGCCGGCTTCGCTGAGGGCGGCGATGGGGCCGGTGAGGCTCGACGGCCAGGCGCCGAGGGCAGCCCCGCCCAGACCGATGGCCGTGACCACCGCGGCGGCCACCGCGAGATGCCGCAGCGTCGGGCGGTGAGGTCGCAGCGGGACGACGTTGCCGGCATCCAGCGTGGTGGGGGGCGCGTCGGCGACGCGACCTGCCTGCGCCGCGAACGACGCCTGCGCGGCCCGGGACTCCTCGGCCAGGGCCGCCGTGATGCGGGCGACGAGGTCCTCGGGCATGGGACCCGGATCGGGGAGTGACGCGAGGAGGTCGCGCATCCCCGTCGGGTCGTGCTCGACGGGGGTGGGGTCATCGTGCAGGTGCGTCACGAGTTCCTCCGGGTGGGTCCCTGCTGGGGGGCAAGACTGATGTGGGCGTGGCGGACGCAGGGGTCGAGCCGGGTGTGGGACGTCACGGTGCCCCCTGTGGTTCCGTCTCGGAGCCAAGGTTCTTGAATCGTGAACCATCCGGCCCCCCTACTAGCTCGGCGAGGGCCTCACGGCCGCGGAAGCACCGCGACTTCACCGTTCCCTCGGCGACACCGAGAACCACAGCCGCCTCCGCGACCGAGAGCCCCTGCATGTCGACGAGCACCAGGGCCAGGCGCTGACCCTCGGGCAGCTGTGCCAGGGCCGCGTGCACGATGAGCCGGGCCTCCGCCGCCGAGTGGTGGTCACGCGGATCGGGGAGGTCGAGCTCACCGAGGTCCCCAGCGCGCCGCACGGCCACCTTCTCGCGACGCAGGCGATCCAGGCAGGAGTTGACGACGATGCGGTGCAGCCACGTGGTGACCGCGGCCTCGCCCCGGTAGGCGTCGGCCCGGCGGAAGGCTGAGATGAAGGCCTCCTGGACGGCATCCGCCGCCAGCTCGCGGTTGGAGGTGGTGCGCATCGCCACGGCGTACATGCGGTCACGGTGGCGCCTGAAGAGCTCGCCGAAGGCCACGCCTGCGTCACCGCGCACGTGGCGCGCCATGAGCTCGCGGTCGGTCAGCTCGCCGACATCGGCAGCATCGAGGAGTGCGGGGTCACCGACGGCATCACCCCCACCCGAGAGGGCCCTGCCGGGGCGCTGGTCAGCAGACATCACGAATCGACCGGACTCAGCCGGTGACGATGACCTCGTTGAGCCAGGCCCGGCGCTTCCCATCGCCATCGGTGGACAGCTGGGTGAACCACACCACGACGTACTGGCCGCTGACGTCGGCGGGAACGTCGAACTTGACGCGGCCCTGCGCCATCTCCTTCTCACCGATCTTCGTCGCGCCCTCGCGGCGGTTCTCGGGGCCGACGTAGACCTCGACCGAGGTCTGGGTCGGGATGACGAGCTCGACGGTCTGTGGCTTCTTGTTCGGCCCGAGGTCGACGACCACACCCAGGCCCTTCTTCAGCCCACCGAACGCCTCGGTGCGGTAGTTCTCGGAGTACCAGCCCGTCGTGAGGTCGCCGTCGTAGATCTTCGGCGTCAGCTTGTTGTTCTCCTCGCCGTCGCCTTCCGGGTCGTAGGCCTCGACCTGGAGGATGGCCAGCGGCTCAGGAGGGCCGGCGGACTCGGCGGGGGCCGGGGCCGAACCGCTCGCTGAGGGGCTCGGGGAGGCCGCCGAGGCGCTCGGAAAAGGAGCTGCGGCGTCGCCGCCGAAGATCTCGCGCGTGCTCGACCCGATCCGGGACATTCCCCAGACGCCGATGACGAGCGCCAGCACGAGGAAGCTCGCGACGATGCCGAGCGCCAGCTTGGACTCGTCCTTGGACAGCGGCTCTGCGGGCACCAGCGGAGCGGGGGCCTCGAGCCCGTCGGCGCTGGTGCGCGGTGCGGTGTCGGGGCTCAGCTCGGCCACCTTGTCGACCGCGCGCTTGGCCATGTCACCGACGCGTCCCCCGACGGTGCCGAGCGCGCCAGCCACCGCAGCACCGGCACCGGCGACGGCTGCCCCCGCCGCAGCGGCGGAGCCGGATGCCGTGCGGCGCGGTGAGCCGCCCTCGATCGGCTCGTGGTCGGTGCCGGCCTCGTCGTCAGGCTCTGCCTCATCGGACAGGTCGTCGCCATGGACCTCGGCCGCGGCCCCGGCACTGGCCAGCACGGGTAGGGCCACCGTGTGGTCCACCGGCGCCTCGGCATCGACGGACTCCACGACGTCCACGGGTGTTTCGGGGTCGATGGTCGGCATGATCTGCGTGACCGACTCGGCCTGCGTGACCGACTCGGCCTGCGTGACCGGCTCGGCCTCGGTGACCTGCTCAGGGGCCGAGGCCTCTGCCGCGCCGAGATGGGCAGCGGCGACAGCAGCTGCCGCTGCCGGGGCGGCTGCCATTCGGGCCACTGGCCGGCCCACGACCTGCCGGGAGGGCCACGGAGCCACCTGTCGTGCGTAGTCGCCGGGGTTGGTGGGGCCCTGGTCCTCGTTGAGCGTCAGCCGGCAGAGGGCATCGAGGTCGCGCGGCACGCCGGCAGCGACCTCCGAGGGGGCCGCGACGCCACCGGGCGCTCGCGGCGCTGCCGCCAGACCCGAGCTCCCGGCGCCGAGGGGCCAGAGGCCGGTGAGCCCGGCGTACGCGAGGGCGACGACACCGACGGCGTCGCGCCGACCAGCATCCTCGGCATCCGTGCTCTCCTCACCGATCCGGACGGCGGCGGTCTCCAGGCCCCGCAGTCGAATGTCGCCGTCCGGGGTGCGCAGGACGTCCTCGGGCTTGAGGTCGAGGTGGTGCATGCCGCGGTGGCGGGCGGACTCCAGCGCCGCCGCGGCCTCACCGGTGATGCGGCGCACCTCATCACCGGGCACCCCGCCCTCGTCGACCAGCTGGGCGAGGTCGCTGGCGTCCTCGAGGTCCTCCTCCGCGACGTAGGCGACGTCGTCGTCGTGCCCGACGTCGAGGATCCGCACGAAGACGGGATGGCTGAGCGACCCGGCGCGGCGAGCGGCGTCGAGCAGGGCGGCGGTGCGGTGGTCGTCGTTGCCGATGCACAGGACCGAGACGCGTCGCCCGAGGGTCGTGTCATCGGCTGACCACCGCTCGGTGCCGTGACGCTCCTCCAGCCGCTGGTGAACGGTGTAGCGACCGCCCAGGACGGTGCCGGGTCCAACACCCCTCACCGCTGCTCCTCTCGCTCGTGACCTCGACGTGCTTCACACCTCACGCCGGATCTGCCGACGGGTGACCTCCTGCCATCCTAGGCACGCGGGGGTCAGCGACGTCGGAGCCGACGTGTGACGGGCTGGAGTGCCGTCGAGATCTCGCGCACACCGAGCAGACTGGCCACCCCCCACGTGACGCCCAGCTGGATGGCCCCGGCCGCGCCCAGCACGAGCCCGCCGGCCAGCAGCCCGGACGCACCGCGCGTCTCGCCGAGGTCGGGGAAGAGCCGCCCGATCGCCAGCAACAGCCCCACGGCGGTCACGATCGCGGGGAGCAGCAACAGGACGTAGGTGCGGGCCGTGGAGCGCAGACCGAGGTTGCCGATCATGCGCCGCAGCACCCAGAAGCCCACGGCGGCGGACACGACGAACGCCAGCACCTGACCGGCGCCGAGCACCATGGCGGTTCTCGCAGGCTCGACCTGGAGGGCCACCACGGC
>JAGNQK010000009.1:8382-32548 GCA_017989115.1 Dermatophilaceae bacterium
ACGGGTCGGTACCGGAAGCCGATCCGGCGCAGCGGGATGACCAGGGCCAGCGCCTGGATGGCGATCGACAGCGTTGCCGTTCCGGCGAGGATGCCGATCATCGCCGGGGTCCAGTCCGCCGGGGACGCCCCCGACGGGTAGCCGGCCTGCATGAACCACACGAGACCGGCCACGGCCACGACGTTGGCCAGGGCCGGGGCCCACATGAAGCCGGCGAAGCGCCCGTTGGCGTTGAGCACCTGCCCGAGGATGGTGAACAGACCATAGAAGAAGAGCTGCGGCAGGCAGATGACGGCGAAGATCGTGGTCAGGCGCAGGGCAGCGGGGTCGTCGAACTTCGCGTACACCCGTACGAGGAGGGGGGCTGCGAGCATCAGCGTCACGGTGGCCACGGCGAGCACCGCCAGGGTCAGCGTGATGATCCGGTTGACGAACTCGTCGCCGTCGGGGCGCATCTTGGCCCGCACGATCTGGGGCACGAGGATCGCGTTGAGCGCGCCTCCCGCGAGGAGCAGGTAGAACTGGTTGGGCAGCGTGTTGGCGACATTGAACCCGTCAGCGGCATACCCCGTGGCGCCGACGACGCCGGTGAGCAGCGCTGCCCGCACGAGCCCCACGGCCCGGCTCACCAGTGACCCGGACGCCATGATCGCCCCGGAACGGCCGAGGCTCGGTGATGGTTGGGACGTCATTGGTGTCGGGGCTCTCGTCGGGGGAGCGGGCTCAGCAGGATGCCGCGTCGCCGGACAGTCGCTGCCAGGCGAGTCGGGCGATCCGCCGCTCGTTGGGGAAGGTCAGGTGGCGGTGGGCGTCCCGCAGGGGCAGCCAGGCGACGTCGATCGCCTCGTGGTCGGGGTCGTTCTCGATGGTCAGGTGCCCACCCGTCGCCTCGAGCAGGTAGTGGTGCACGTACTTGTGGATGCGGCGCTCCCCGGCAGCGAACCAGTAGTCGATGGTGCCGAGCTCGATGAGCACCTTGCCCTCGATGCCCGTCTCCTCGGCCACCTCGCGGGCCGCCGTCTGGGGCAGGGTCTCGTCGCCCTCGATGTGCCCCTTCGGCAGGCACCACTCGATGCGGCCCGCGCGGTTGCGTCGGGCGATGACGGCGATCCTGGCCTCACCCTCGTGCACGTCGACGACGACGCCCCCCGCGCTGCGCTCCTCGACCGCCGGGAGCCGACGAGCGGACATCCCGGGGTGGTCGGCGGCGGCGTGGCTCATCCGGTCACTGTAGCCAGTGGGGTCACCCGGGGCGGGGTACCCCGCCCCCATCGGCGCGGGCCGCATACCCTTGGTGCTCGTGCCCACCCGTCAGCCCTCCGCCGCGCTCCTTCGTCGGGCGGTGGCGCACCTCGCGCCGTCCATCCCGGCGCTGACCGACCTCGGCACCCGGTTCGCGGATGCCGGTCACGACCTCGCGCTCGTCGGCGGGCCCGTGCGCGACGCGCTCCTCGGGCGGTCGGTGAGCGACTTCGACTTCACGACCTCGGCACGACCGGACGAGACCGAGGCGCTGCTCGCCGCGTGGGGCACCGCGACGTGGGACATGGGGCGCGAGTTCGGCACGATCGGCGCCCGCCGCGCCGACATGGTCGTCGAGGTGACGACCTACCGGGCCGACGCCTACGACGGCCAGACCCGCAAGCCGATCGTCGCGTTCGGCGACTCCCTCGAGGACGACCTCGTCCGGCGTGACTTCACCGTCAACGCCATGGCGCTGCGGCTGCCCGACCTCACCTTCGTCGACCCGCACGGCGGGCTCGCCGACCTCGAGGACCAGGTGCTGCGCACGCCCTCCGCCCCCGAGGTGTCCTTCGGTGACGACCCGCTGCGGATGATGCGTGCCGCACGCTTCGTCGCCCAGCTCGCGTTCGTGCCGACCCCTGAGGTGTTCGCCGCGATGCGTGAGCTCGCGCCGTCCATCGAGATCGTGTCCGCCGAGCGGGTGCGCGACGAGCTCGTGAAGCTGGTCCTCGCCCGGCATCCGCGCGCCGGCCTCGAGCTGCTCACCGAGAGCGGGCTCGCCGCGCTGGTGCTGCCCGAGCTGCCCGCGCTGCGCCTCGAGGTCGACGAGCACCACCGGCACAAGGACGTCTACGACCACTCGATGATCGTCCTCGAGCAGGCGATCGACCTCGAGGGGCCGGCCGACGGCCCGCCGGAGTCGGTGCCCGGCCCCGACCTCGTGCTGCGCCTCGCGGCCCTGCTCCACGACATCGGCAAGCCGGCGACCCGGCGCTTCGAGAGCGGCGGGGGGGTCTCCTTCCACCACCACGAGGTCGTCGGCGCCAAGCTCGTGGCCCGCCGGATGCGCGCGCTGCGCTTCGACAAGGAGACCACCAAGGCGGTGGCCCGCCTCGTCGAGCTGCACCTGCGTTTCCACGGGTACGGCGACGGTCAGTGGACCGACTCGGCCGTGCGCCGCTATGTCACGGATGCCGGGCCGCTCCTGCCGCGCCTGCACCGGCTCACGCGGGCCGACTGCACCACTCGCAACGTGCGCAAGGCGCGCCGCCTGGCCGCCACCTACGACGACCTCGAGCTGCGCATCGAGCGACTCCTGGAGCACGAGGAGCTCAAGGCCGTGCGCCCCGAGCTCGACGGCAACGAGATCGCCGCGGTGCTCGGCATCCCCCCGGGGCCCGTTCTCGGGCGGGCCTACAAGTACCTGCTCTCGGTGCGCCTCGACGAGGGCGTGATCGGGCCCGAGGCCGTGACGGAGCGGTTGCGCGCCTGGTGGGCCGAGCAGCCCGAGGCCGCCGGGGGCTGACCCGCTTTCTTGGGCCCTGATCAGGGCCCACGGACCCATCACGGATGCCGGGGGGCGACGTAGCGTCGCAGGCGTCAGTGAGGTCTCGGTTGGGGGAAACGATGCAGGCAGCGCAGTCGCGGCGTCGGCGCGAGCGGGGAGCGGTCGGCCTCGAGTACGGCGCCGTCATCGCCATCGCGGCCCTCGTGGTGGGCCTCATCGCCTTCTCCGTCTCCTCCGCCGGGGCGGACGTTCGCGGACACGTCTGTCGGGCCGTGGCGAACGTGTTCCAGCTCGAGGCGTCGTGCGGCGGCGGCGGCGAGAGCGCCGAGGAGCCCCCGGAGGAGGAGACGTTCGAGCCGGAGAAGTGCCTGATGCACGAGAGCGGTGACGAGTACAGCTCGGTCATCAAGATCGGCTTCATCGAGATCGGGGAGAACGCCGGCTTCGTCGTCACCGAGTACAGCGACGGCAGCGTGACGATGATGGCGACCAACGGGGCGGAGATCGGGGCCACCGGCGGGTTCGGGGCCGACGCGGCCTGGGGAGAGCTCGAGGCCGGGGCCAAGGTCGACTTCGGCGCGAACGTCGAGTTCGACTACGGCAGCACGTGGCACTTCGAGGACATGGCGCAGGCCGAGAGCTTCCGGGAACAGCTCGACGACTACCTGTACGACCAGTGGGCCATGACCCACCCCGTCTGCGGCATGGGCGTGTGCATGCCACGGCCCACGACAGGAGCCCAGCCGCCGCCGGTTCCGACCACGAAGTTCTCCGGGGTCGCGCTGAACGTCGACGTCAACGCGGCGTTGGGCATCAGCCGGACCACCGGCACCGCCCCGCTGACCCAGGCCAGTCTGACCGAGCAGGGTATCGCGAGCACGTTGTCGGGGAGTGCCCACTGGACGACGACCACCGACACGGGCGGCACCCCTGACGACCCCAGCGACGACACCCGCACGTACGTCACCGACCTCTCGCTGAACTCCGAGGTGACCGGCCAGGTGGCGCTGGCAACGGGTGGGTTCGGGTCGATGGTGGGGATGTCCTATGCGGTCAAGAAGGACGGCGAGGGCAACATCATCGAGATCCAGATCGTCTCGACCAGTGAGGTCACCGGCGGCCCCGGGGGCAACGTCGACGGCGGGGTCACCCAGGGCCAGGGCCAGAACCAGACCGGCGGCGGGGGCTCGGTGAGCGGCGGCACCACGCAAGGCGACGTCGTCGTCACCGAGACCACCCTGGCGATCGACCCCGACGACGCTGCCAGCCAGCAGACGGTGCGGGACTGGATGGGCGGGAACGGTGACTTCGAGTGGCCTGGACTCATCTCCTTGAACATGGTCGACCCGTCCACCGCGGACCCCGACAACGCCTTCGCCATGCTCCTGCACAACAACGCGACGAGCAGCACGATCGCCTACGACAAGGTCACCGACGTCGCCGGGTTCGCCCTCAACGTCAAGTTCGGCCTGGCGTTCGGTGTCGACTTCTCCGCCGAGAACTCCGAGACCACGGCATCCGAGGCCACCTACCTGGGAGCGCCCCGCCCTGACGGGACGAGGCCGATCCTCGACTACACCGAGTGCGTGTCATGATCGGCAGCCCTCGACCCACCCCAACCGCGACGAAAGGTCCTGCCGTGCCCCTCCTGCGACGAACCGTGCTGGCCGCGACCCTGGCGCTCACCGTCGCTGCGGGCGCCGGCTGCTCCGGTGGCAGCGAGTCGTCCTCCGGTGATGCCCCGGCAGGCTGGACCTCGGTCACCGACGAGCGCATCACCGTCCAGCACCCCAGCGACTGGGCGTCCGAGCCGCCGTCCGGGGAGACGTGGACCCACCGCTTCGTCGGCGACGGCATGGAGATGCAGGTCGCCGGGTCGTTCAGTGACGACGAGACGGCATCCTTCGCCCTGTCCAGGCTCGACCTGCCCGCCATGGTCGAGCTGGACGCGTACGACGGTGGGGGAGCCACCGCGATCGAGGTCGAGGGTGCCGACAGCGCGCTGCGCAGTGACTTCACCTACGAGGTCGACGGCACCCCGATGAAGGGGGTGTGGCTCATCGCCGGCCAGTGGCCCAACCCGGGGACGGCCGTCGTGACCATCACCGGCGAGCGGCTCGACGACGCGGTCATCGAGCACGTCGTCGACACGATGACCTTCAACCGGCGCACCTCGTGACCCGACCGCCAGCCGTCTCGTCTGCGGTGGTCGCCGTGGTGGTTGCCGTGGTGGTCACCGTCGGCATGCAGGCGACCCTCCTCGTGTTCGCGCAGGTGTCCGTGGCCGTGGCTGCCGCCGTCGCCGGGCTGGTCCTGGGGTGGCTCGATCGGTCGGATGTCGTGCGCGACGTCGCGCTCCCGGCCGCGGTCATCGGGGTGGCCAGCACCGTGGCGGCCATGGTCGTGATGGCGTCTCGCGGCACCACGGTTCTGGAGGGGCGATTCCTCCTGGGGTGGATCGTCACCGCCGTCATCGGGACGGTCATCGCCGCCGGCGTCTCGTGGGGCGTGGGCCGGGTCACGGCGCTCGCACGGTGATGGTCGACGGCATCCGGCGGAGGTGGCGGCGGTGACCGGCCCCGAGGCGTTTGCGATCACCGCCACGCTCGCCACGGCATCCGCGGTCGTGGGGTGGTTGATCGCGCGATGGCTGCGCACCCACGCCCACCGGTACGCCGACGAGGCCGGTCTCGAGCGTCGGACCCACGCCTGGGTGCCCGTGGTCAGCGCACTCGTGCTGCCGCTGCTCGCCCTCGGCGGGTGGCGCACGCACGGATGGTCGCTCGCGCTCGTGACGTGGACGCTCGGGGCGGTGCTGCTGACGATGGCGGCGATCGACATCGACGTGCGGCGGCTGCCCGACCGGTTCACCAAGCCGCTGGTCCCGGCCAGTGTGCTCGGCACGGGGCTGGTCGCCCTGGTCACCGGCTCCGGGGGTGACTGGGTGCGGGGGGTGCTCGGTGGCGTGGTGCTCGGCGTGGTCTACCTGGTGCTCGCGCTGCTCGGTCGGGGGACCGGGCTGGGGCTCGGCGACGTCAAGCTCGCCCCCAGCCTGGGGGTGCTGCTCGCCTTCCACAGCTGGGCTGCGGTGGTGCTCGCCTCGGTGCTCGCGTTCGTGTCGGCGGGGGTGTTCGGGCTGGTCCTGATCGGCCTTCGCCGGGCCGACCGGCGCTCGACCCTGGCCTTCGGGCCGCACATGATCGGCAGCGCGGTGCTCGTGCTGGCCGCCCCGGGCCTCGGGTGGGTGCTCGGGCTCAGCTCGACGGGGTGAAGGTCGACAGCACCTCGGCCAACCCGAGCTCGGCGAAGTCGGCCTCCGGGGCGATGGCCACCGCGTTGAGGATCAGCCCGGAGTTGACCTGGACCATGAGCTGCCACGTCGTGGTGCCGTCGGTACCTCCCTGCTGCGGCGCCGTCCACTGCAGGAGGATGGCGCGCTGGGCTCCCGGCCACTCCAGCTCGGAGCGGGTGACCTTGACCTTGGGGTCGACCTCGGTCGCGATCTCGAGGGTCTTGGACTGTTCGATGGCATCGGCACGGGGCTTGGCGTCGGTGACGACCGCGACGAGCGGTGGCTGGGCTCCCGCTGCCGGGGCGATCCACCGGTAGGTCGTCGTGCCCTCGGCGCCGGGGGCGGTCTGCTCCTCGAACCTGGCCGGCACCTGGATGCTCCAGCCGTCGCCGGACACCGTCCGGGCATCGATCTGGGCCTTGGCGCTGTGGGCGAAGACCGGGCTGGGGGTCTCCGACGGGCGGATGGACTCCAGTCGTGGCGGGAGGTCCGCGTCGCTCGCGGACCCGCTGCAGCCCGTCAGCAGGGCACCGACGGCGATCAGGCTGAGGGCGGTGGCGCGACGGGTGCGGCGGCTGGAACCAAGCATGCGTCGGAGTCTAGGAGCGCACGTGGTGATGACCTCATCGCTGTTGCGCGGACCTTGACATTTGGGACCACGGGCCCAAGACCCGTCGCTGCCTCCTGTGAAACGCTGAAACCGGTTCTCGACGGCAGCTGCCACCCGACCCGGGCGTGGCGGGGCGATGTCGAGGGACCGCACCTGAGGGGACGACGATGAGAACGCTTGACCGCGCGCGGGAGCGAGGCGCCACCTCGCTCGAGTACGCGGGCTTCGTGGCGGTCGCTGCCCTCGTCGTGGCTGCCGTCTTCCTCGGCGTGGCAGGCGGTTCGATGCCGGTGGCACGCGGGGTCACTGCTGCCATCTGCAAGCTCTTCACCCTCGGTCAGGGCTCCTGCGAGGTGGCCGGCACGGCGAGTGACCGGATGCCGGTCGAGCCGTGCGTCGTGAGCGCCGACGGCCGGGAGAGCTCGGTGAAGGCGGGGGTTGCCATCACGGGCGGGGCCGGTGAGAACTGGTACGTCGAGTCGCTGTCCGACGGCACGTACCGGGTGACTCGAGGGACGTCCGGCTCGGTGGGCGTCGAGGGCGGGGCTGGATTCAGCCTCACGGGCGCGTGGGCCGACGAGACCTTCGGGCTCGAGGCCGGAGCGTGGGCGAGTGCCGACGGGATCTTCAACGGCGGTGAGGTCTACCTGCTGCCCACGCGCGACGCCGTCGACGACCTGGTGGCGGCCCATGCCTCCGACGTGGCCAAGGATCTCGTCGTGGGAGGCGAATCGGTGCCGATCCTGTGGTGGGAAGCACCGAACCCGGTGCGCTGGGCGGCCGACGGGCTGACCGACCTCGCCGGGGTCCCGAGCCTTCCGACCCCGAGCGAGACGTACTACGAGGGCGGCGTCTCGGCCGAGGCCAGCGCATCCGCCACGTTCATCGCCGCCAACGCGCAGGGCGGGGTCGGGGTGCAGGGCCTTCTCGGTTTTCGGGAGGGTGCCGACGGGACGAGCACCACGTACTACTCCGCCACCTTCGACGGCAGCGTCAGTGCCGGGGTCCGCGGGGGTGACGGCACGGGCGACATCGTGCAGGCCACGGCGGGCGCGTCCGGAGAGCTCGAAGGAGTCATCGAGATCGAGCGCGACAAGGATGGTGAGGTGACCGCCGTCGTCGTGAAGTACGCCGCCACCGGCACCGCCTACGCCGGTGAGGACCCCAGCGACGACGGGAAGCGGTGGGAGTACACGGCCGAGCTGCCGGTCGCCACCGCGGCCGACCGCCAGGTGGCCTCCGCGTTCCTCGGAGCCATGAACATGGAGTCGGTCCCCGGGTTGCCGCCCTACATCCCCAACCCGACCGCCGGCCCGCCCAACCTCAACGACCCCACCCGCATCGTCGACACCCTCTCCGTGGTCCCGGCCACGCTCGACTTCGCCGAGGCGATCGCCGACCGCGGCTACCAGTCCCGCCAGACCTTCACCGCGAACGAGGACCAGTACGGCGGAAGCTTCGATGCCGCCTGGATCGCCAAGGTCGGGGTCGGCGCCGAGGTCACCATCTCGTCCCTGGTGTCGGATCGGGCGGAGTACTTCAACGGTGACTCCTGGGTCGAGTGGGAAGGGTGCGCGGCGTGACCCGGGCCCTTCGAGCGACCGGTGAGGACTACACCCGCCTGTTCGCCATGGTCCGTTGGCCGGCGCTCCTCGGGGGTTTGATCCTGCTCGCACTGGCGGTCGGCATCGTCGTGCAGGGCCCCACCGAGCAGCGGACCGTCGGCCCCGTACCCGCGGGGAGCCCCGTCACCTCGGACCTCTCCGGGTCGGTGGCGTTCGACGTCTTCGTCAGCACGGATGCTGCGCAGGACGTCGTGTGTCGGGACGGCACCGGGAAGCAGGTGAGCACGCTGCAGTTCCCCATCCCGGACGACCGGGTCATCGACGGCGCACCCTGGTTCGGGACCGGGGCCCGGGTCGAGCTGCGGGAGGGGGAGTCGACGACCTGCGCGGCCGAGGGGGCTGACGTCGGTGATGGCCTGCTCGTGCACCGCACCGGTCTCGTGCGCGTGCTCCAGGCTGCGCTCTTCGGCGGGGTCGGCCTGGTCGGCCTCGGCGTCTGGTGGGTCGGGACGCGAGCCGCCCGACGACTGCGGACGGCGGCGTCGTGAACGTGCAGCGCTGGGCGGCCGGCGTCGGTGCCTTCCTCGTCCTGGTGATCGGGACCGGCGTCTGCGTGGTCGCCGCGGGTGCCCTGGCGGGCGTGACGGGCAGTGCGCCCTTCGGGGTCGTCCTGAAGTCGGTGCTCGTGCTCGTGCTGCTCGTGAGCACCCTCGGATCATTCATCCGCTGGGGACACGGCGGGTCACTGGCCCTCTGGCTGGGCGTCGCCCTGCTCGCCTACGTCGCCACTCCCTCCAGCTGGGCCGCCAGCACCCTGTTCACCCGCGCGCTCGGGGCGCCGCCGATGCTCGCGTGGGTGGCCGACGCGGTGGTGTGGGTGCTCCTCGCGTGGCACACGGCTCGGCGAGTGCTCCCCGAGGCGGGCCGCGACGACGGCCTGCACCGCTTGCACTGAGCGGGTCAGTTCCCGACGTACATGTGCTTGAAGCCGTTCCCCCGGCACGTGATCGACACCTGCGGCTCGAGGTCCTCGACCTGGGCGAGGGCATAGAGGGCGGTGTCCCCGAGACGGCTGTTGCCCTGTTGCGGCTCGGTCAGCCGCGGTGAGCCGGGGCCGCTCACGGTGCACAGGCCGGGGTCCGGCCTTCCGCCCGGTCGTGGGTCCGACCCGTCCGGCGACGACACCCAGATCGTCGCCGTCCCCGGCGACTCCAGCACGGTGAGCGTCTGCCCGGCGATCGTGTCGGCCAGCAGCTCGGCGCCCTCGTCGTCGCTGCTGCTGCAGGCGGTCACCGCCAGCGCCACCAGCGCCGCGCTCCACCAGGTCCCCCGAGTGCGTGTCATCCCGCCATCATGGCAAGGAACGCGCCCTGCAGCGCCGCGAGAGGCGGGCGGTCAGGATCCGAAGCGCCGGATGCCGCGACCTCTCGGGTGGAGCAGCCCGGCGATGCCCAGCGCTGCGATGCCCCCGACGACGAAGGCCAGCGGCACGGCTCGGACGCCGACGTCGGTCGGCATCACCGCCAGCGCGACGGTGTCGGCCGTCGCCGGGTCGCACCGCAGCCGGTCGCCCTCGACAGTGGTGCCCACGGCGACCACCGGGACGTACGGCTCGCCCTCCAGCACGCGGCTGCCGACGGCATCAAAATCGGGCCTGACCTGCAAGGACACCTCTGTTCCGTCGCGCAGGAGCACACACCCCCAGCTCGCGGGATCGGCCGGGTCCTCGTCCTCCCCCTGGGCGAACACGGTGGACCCGGGGTCGAACAGCGGCGAGGGGGTGAGGCTCGCGGGGACGCCCGGCGAGAGCCGGACCACGTCGGTGCGGGGCTGGCTCCAGGCGAGCGCTCCGACCGCGATGCTCACGACGGCGATCGTGGCGAGCAGCACGCTGCCGAGCACGCCGAGCAGGTGCGTTCGGTCAGCATTTGTGCGCTTTCGTTGGGTCAATTTCACTGTTCGCACCTTCGGGCGGGGGGCTCGCGGCGTGTAGCGTACATCGCAGTGGAGCCGGGTCGAACTGGCCGCGAATGATCGCGGCGACCGGCGGGGAGATGATCGCCGAGGGGCGTGGGGGAGGTTCTCGCATGGAATCAAACGTCGCATTCATTGTGGTTGAAGGTTCAATCAATCACGGTGGAGTGATGCCGTGGATCGCCGACGACCCCCGCGTCGCGGTGGCGTCCGAGTCGGCCTTCGCGGACATCCCGGGCTGGGTCACTTCCCTCGGGGCCGACCACGTGGTCATCGCCTCCCGGCCCACGTCCGGGTCGGTGGCCAGGCTTGCCGCGACCACGCTCGCCGGCGCCCGACCCGAGGTCGCCGTCGCCCACCGGGTGGTTCCGACGACGTCCGTCGCCCTGGCAGCCAGCGGCCTCAACGCGCTCGAGTCCGGCTCGGATGCCGTCGCGGTCCTCGGCGCGTTCGACCACCTGACCACGGCGTCAGCGTCCGGCACCTGGCTGCGCTCGGTCACCAGGCTGGTCGACCCCAAGCCCGGACTGGGCATGCACGTGCGCTCGCTGTTCGGTCGAGGCTTCGTCGCGATGACCACACCCGCTGCGTCGGTGGGCCGCACCCTCGAGGCACCGCCCGTCGGGCACCCGTTGCTCGTCGGCGCGGATGCCGGGTCGGCCGAGTTCGCGGCCGTCGTCGCGCTGGCCGGCACCCACGCCGTGCAGTCCGTCCCCGTGCTGGCCGACGTCAAGAGCGCCCACGGTTCCCCTGGTGCGGAGTTCGTCGCCCTGGCCCCCGTCGCGCGGCCCGCCGAGGGCACGGCCACCTGCCCGGTGTGTGCCAGCCGTCAGAACGCCGTCACCTGTCCCTATTGCCACGTCCACTGTCGCGTCACGGAGCCTGCATGAATCCCCGTCAACGGCGAGGTCTGGTCTTCATGGCCATCTCGATCCTCGTCGCCCTCGCCACGTTCTTCGTCGTCACCGGGTACGTGGCGAACGTCAACAGCCAGGTCGGCTCACGCGTCACCGTCTACCGCGCGACGCAGCCGATCGAGCCGTACACGGCGCTGAGCACCGACAACCTCGAGCCGGTCGAGGTTCCTGAGCGGTGGGTGTCCAAGTCCTCCGTGCTGCGGATGGACGACCTCCTCGGCCGGCGGGTCGGATTCCGGCTCAACGCCGGGTCGACCGTGTCGTCGGACATGCTCATCCCGAGCTCGAGCCTGACCCAGGACGAGCGCGAGGTCGCGGTCAACGTCGACTCCGTGACGGGCGTGGCCGGTCGGGTCCGTCCCGGTGACCGAGTCGACCTGTACGCCGTGTTCGCCGACGTGCCCGGGTTGCCGAAGTCGGTCAAGGTGCTGGCGCGCGACATCCGGGTCGTCTCCATCGCCGGGGAGCAGCAGGTCACCCAGACCGGGGACGGCGGCATCCAGGAGCAGTCGGTCATCCCCGTGACGCTCGCTGTCGTGCCCAAGGTCGCGATGAGCCTGACCTACGCCGCGAACTTCGCCGCCGAGGTGCGACTGGTCGCGCTGCCCAACGACGTCGGCACCGACCGCCGAGGTGAGGTCGACGCCTTCGACGCCTCCGAACTCGGGGGTACCGCCGTTCCCGAAGGAGAAGCGCGATGAGCCAGGTCATCATCGGGATGGCGGACGAGAACCTCGTCGCCGACCTCATGTCCCTCCTCGAGGAGATGGACGGCTTCACCGTCCGGGCGGTCGCGAAGTCCCCCACCGAACTCGTCGACCTCGCCTCGCGGCTCGAGCCCGACGTGGTCTTCGTCCACGAGACCCTCGGCATCGAGCCGGTCTCACAGACGATCCGGGACCTCGCGAACCGGCGTCCGTCCACGGCCGTCATCCAGGTGTCGCAGATCCGAACGCCCGCGCTGGTCATCAAGGCCATGGAGGACGGCGCCCGAGGAGTGGTCGCCTACCCGTTCGCCTATGAGGACGTGTCCACCCGCGTCATCGCCGCGGCCGAGTGGAGCGAGCACATGAAGGCCGTGCTCGCCGGTGCCGCGGTCACCAACACCACCCGCGGTGAGGTCGTGGCCGTGGTGGGCGCCAAGGGCGGGGTCGGCACGACGACGGTCGCCGCCCACCTGGCCTTCGACCACGTGCGCGACCACCCGCAGGACAAGGTGTGCCTCGTCGACGTCGACATCGAGAAGGGCGACGTCGGGGCGATCTTCGAGGTGCGTCAGTCGGTGTCGATCGCCGACGTCGCGAAGGTCTCCGCCGACCTCTCCCCCCACGCCGTCCACGATGCCGTCATCCGGCACGAGTCCGGGCTGCACCTGCTCCTGGCCCCACTCGACGTCCGTGAGGGCGAGTTCGTCAGCCCCGAGGCGATCCGGGCCATCGTCTCCCTGCTGCGCCGCGAGTTCGACCTCGTGGTGCTCGACGGTGGCGGCCACGTCTCTCCCGCCCAGGCCTCGGTCGTCGAGCTGGCCGGTGAGTGCCTCGTCGTCACCACGCCTGACGTGCTGTCCGTGCGCGCGATGCGGCGACGGATGATCGCCTGGTCGGCTCTCGGCGTCCGCGAGGAGCCGGGGTTCAAGGTGCTCGTCAACAAGGTCGACCGCGCCAGCCTCTTCCCGGCCAACGCCGTCGCCAAGCTGACGACGGCCCACGTCGTCGAGACCCAGATCCCCTATTCACCGAGGGTCCTCGAGGCCTCGATCAACGACCGTGACCCGCGGGCTGTCACCGAGGTCGCCTGGTGGAGCCTGATCAGCAGCCTGCGTGTCGAGCTCGGCCTCGCGAAGGCGCCGGTCACGGCATCGAAGGGTCGCTCCAAGCGGGGCACGTCCGCGCAGACGCCCACGGCGAAGCCGAAGGGTCGGCAGAAGGCAGAGCGCACGCCACGGGGCAAGGCGTTGCCCCAGCCCTCCGAGGACCCCGCTGCCACCGCCGAGGCCGGGCCTGCACCCGAGCCGGTCACAGCGGGCCGGTCCAGGGAGTCGGGCGCCGTCGGCCTGGAGACGGTCGGCATCCTCCCCGCTGCCGTGCTGCTGTGCCTCATCGGGTGGCAGACGGCGGTGACGGGATTCTCCTTCATCTACGCGGGGCACGCCTCGTCGGTGGCCTCTCGTGAGTACTCGGTGACCGCAGATGCCGGTGACGCCGAGCGCGCCGCCCGGGCCGCGGTGCCGCGGAGCCTGCGCGGCGGACTCTCCGTCGCGGCATCCGGTGACCGGGTGTCGGTGACCGTTCCCGTGGTCAAGGGCTTCCCCGCAGGGCTGCCGACCTCGCTCACGAGCACGCGCACGGTGGTGAGGGAGCAATGAGCCGCCGAGGTCGTGGTGTGCGCGACGAACACGGCGCGGCCGCCCTCGAGGTGGCCGGTGTGGCCCCGCTGGTGATCTTCGGTGCCCTCGTGGCGCTGCAGTTCGGGGTGGCGGGGTGGACCATCGTGTCGACCCACGAGGCGGCGCGCGACGGCGCCCGCGCCTACTCCCTGGGCGGCGACCCGCGCGCGGCTGCCGAAGGTGCCCTGCCCGGCATCATGCAGGTTGCCGGAGACGGGGGAACGCTGAGTGCCGACGGCTACACCTACTCGGTGACCGTCAAGGTTCCGACTGTCGTCAAGCTCGACATCGGGTCAGTGACCCGCAGCGTCACGATGCCGGTGATCAAGTGAACGACTACAGCTCCTTCACCGGCGGGGCCGTCACCGCGGCGACCAAGGAGGACGACAGCCTCGTCGTCACCTTCCGGCGCATGCTCCTCGAGGAGGTCGACCTCCACGAGCTCAGCAAGATCGATGCCAACCAGCGACGGGCCAGGCTCGAGCGCGTCATCGCCCACCTCGTCTCCCGCGAGGGCGTCATCCTGTCGGCGAGCGAACGCAACCAGCTGGTGCGGCGCGTGGTCGACGAGGCGGTCGGGCTGGGTGTGCTCGAGCCGATCCTCAACGACCCCAGCGTCAGCGAGATCATGATCAACGGGCACGACACCATCTACGTCGAGCGGGCCGGCAAGCTCGAGCGCTGGCCGGCCCCGTTCAGCAGCGACGAGCAGCTGATGCAGACCATCGACCGCATCGTCTCGACGGTGAACCGCCGGGTCGACGAGTCCAGCCCGATGGTCGATGCGCGTCTGCCCGCCGACAGCCGGATGCCGCGTGGCGCGCGAGTCAACGTCGTGCTCCCACCGCTCAGCCTCAACGGGCCCACCGTCACCATCCGGCTCTTCCCGCACGCGCTGAGCCTGACCCAGCTCATCGAACGCGAGTCGATCGACCGACGCACCGCCCTGCTGCTCAAGGCGTGCGTCGAGGGGCGGCTCAACGTCGTGGTGTCGGGCGGCACCGGCTCGGGCAAGACGACGCTGCTCAACGCGTTGTCGTCCTTCATCAACCCCGACGAGCGGATCGTCACCATCGAGGACGCCGCCGAGCTCAGCCTGAACCAGCCACACACCATCCGCCTCGAGACCCGACCTGCCAACGTCGAGGGTCGCGGCCAGGTGTCGATCCGTGACCTCGTGCGCAACAGCCTGCGAATGCGTCCCGACCGCATCATCGTCGGCGAGTGCCGCGGCGGCGAGGCGCTCGACATGCTCCAGGCGATGAACACCGGTCACGAGGGGTCGCTCACGACGGTGCACGCGAACAACCCGGACGACGCCCTCTCCCGACTGGAGACGCTGGCCTCGATGAGCGACGTCGAAGTGCCCTTCCACGCCCTGCGCGACCAGGTGAACTCGGCGATCGACATCATCGTCCAGCTCAACCGACTCGCCGACGGGTCACGCCGGGTCGTCGACGTGTCGTGGGTGCGCAGCCGTCGCCAGGAGGACTTCGACCTCGTGCCCCTCATGCAGTACGTCATCGACCGCAGCGACCCGGCCACGCCGCAGGGTCGCTTCGACGTGTACGAACTGCCCGCGGCGCTACGGCAGCGACTCACCGAGGGTGGGGCCGACCTGTCGCTGGTCGAGGTGGCCTGATGGTCGTCCTCGCCATCATCGTCGGGTCCCTCACGGCCTCGATGATGTTCGTCCTGGCCCTGCGCCAGTTCCTCGGACTTCTCGCCAGTCGTCGTCGGGCCGTCGGCGCCGCTGAGTTCGCTCGCGGCGAGCGGGAGTTCTCCCTGCTGCGCGAGTTCGACGAGCGGCTGCAGCGCACGCGCCTCGGAGGGTGGTTGGTCCGCGAGCTCGATCTCGCCGGCCTGAGCCACCGCCCGATCCACGTGCTCGGGGTGGGGGTGGCTGCCGGGGCCGTCGGAACGTGGGTGCTGTGGCGATTCGTCTCCACCGTCTTCGCGGTTCTGGGCATCGCCCTCGCCGCCGTGCTCGTCCGGCGCTACCTGAGCCGGGCCAAGGCTCGACGCCGTGAGAAGTTCATCGCCCAGCTGCCCGAGCTCGCCCGAGTCCTGGCCAACGCGAGCCACGCCGGGCTCTCGCTGGCGACGGCTGTCGGGATCGCCGGCACCGAGCTGCCCGAGCCGGCGAGCAGCGAGCTCACCCGGGTCGCCACCCGGTTGAAGTTCGGGGCGCCACTGGCCACCGCCATCGAGGAGCTCAACGACCGGGTCGGGTCTCGAGAGACCAACGTGCTCATGTCCACCCTCATCGTGGCGTCACGCAGCGGCGGCTCGCTCGTGACGGCGTTGCGGGACATCGCCGAGACCCTCGACCAGCGCAAGGAGACCCGACGTGAGGTGACGACGACCCTGTCGCAGTCCGTCGCGTCGTCGAACCTCGTCATCCTCATGGGCTTTGCGATGCTCTTCATGCTCAACAGCATCAAGCCCGGCACGGTCGACCGCATGACGCGCGAGCCGATCGGGCAGGTGGCACTGGTCGTCGGCGGGTCGCTGTTCGCGGGTGGATACCTGCTGATCCGGCGGATGACGAGGATCGAGCCATGACGCTCCTCGCCAGCGTCGTCCCGGGGCTCGTCGCCACTCTCGCCGTGGTGCTGCTCCTGCGCGGCTACCACCTCCTGCGCACGGACCCGGACGTCGGGCTGAACGCTGACGAGGTGCTCTACCTCAACAAGTCGGCACGCGACCGGGCTGGCAGCCAGAGCGCCCTCATGGCGCTGGCGTACCGGGTGGTGCCCCGGGTGCGCCGGGCGCTGCCCCGGTCGGCCGTCCGATGGCTGCAGCAGCAGGTCGACATGGCCGGTCGGCCGAGCGGCCTGGACGTCGATGCTGTGCTGGCGAAGTTCGTCATGTGGGGGATCGTGCTGGCGCCCATCTTCCTCTTCGGCGTGACGGCCGGGAACCTGCTGTACGTCGTGCTCCCCGTCGTGATCGTCGGGGTCCTGCCCATGGCACAGCTCTCCGGCCTGGCCCGCAAACGCCGAGAGGCGATCGACCGCGACCTTCCCGACTTCCTCGACGTGCTGGCCGTCACGGTGAGCGCTGGCCTGGGCTTCCGCTCCGCCCTGGCCACGGTGTCTCGGCGTTTCGGTGGCGCGATCTCCGAGGAGATCAACACCGTCCTGCACCAGATCACCAACGGCGCGAGCGTGCGGTCGGCGTTCACCGCGATGCGTGACCGCACGCGGTCCGATGCCGTCAACGAGTTCGTGACCGCGTACCTCCAGGCGGAGGAGCTCGGCGCTCCACTCGCGGACACCCTGAACCAGATCGCAGCGGACATGCGACGAGCCAATGCCCAGCGCATGCGGCAGCAGGCCGCCAAGATCGAGCCCCGCATCAGCCTGGTGATGACCATGGTCCTCATCCCCGGTGCCTTGGTCATCCTCGTCGGTGGCATGGTCCTGGCCATGGGCGCCGACCAGATCGGCGGAATCCTCGGTGGATAGGCCAGGGCACGTCGGGGTGGCCATGCCGCTGCGCCAGCTCACCCAGGTGACGCTGCTGGCGCGGCTCGTCGGGCTGGCCGCGGGCCTGCTGGCGCTCAGCGGCACCCGGATGTCGCTCGCGACGACCATCGGCTTCCTCGTCATGGGGTTCACGAGCTTCTACGGGCTGATGAACACCTCGGTGCTCGACCTCGCCCGCCGGCACCCGCTCATCGCCATGGCGGACGCCGTGCTGCTGGCCGGCATCGTCGCCGTCAACGGCATCGACAGCCCGCTGCTCCTGGCCGCCCTCACCACCGCCCTGCTGCTGGGCCTGTGGCTGGAGCCCTTCAGCGGCGCGATCGTCATGATCTGCCTGGTCTCGTTGTACGTCGGAGCCGCTCTTCTTGGTGCCGGCGCCCAGGGCCCAGCCTTCACGGCGTGGGTGACCATCCCGTTCGTCTACGTGACGCTGTGGCTGCTCGGGCTGACCATGCGCCGTTCGCTGGAGTCCGAGGCGCGCGCCCAGGCGACCCTGCGGGATGCCGTGACGACGGCGGCTGCCACCGAGGAACGCACCAAGGTCGCTCGCGAGCTCCACGACAACCTGGCGAAGTCGCTGCAGGGCATCGCCATGACGGCGACGGCTCTGCCGCTGCAACTGCAACGGCATCCGGAGCGGGCCGCCGAGTCGGCGTTGTCGATCAGGGAGATGGCAGCGACGGCGGTCCACCAGGTGCGTGGGGTCATGGTCGACCTGCGCGCCAAGACGTCCCAGGGCACTCTGTCCGAGGCGACGACCCAGGTGGTCCTGGGTTGGGCGGCCCGCAGTGGTCGCAACCCGCACCTGATGATCGACGACGTCGACACGGGCGACGAGGCGACGCGCTACGAGCTGCTGTCGGTGCTCGGGGAGTCCCTGGACAACGTGCACCGCCACGCGGGGCCCTGCGAGGTGACGGTTGAGCTGCGCGAGGACCACGGCTTCCTCGTGCTGACCGTGCGCGACACCGGATCGGGCTTCGACCCCGACACCCTCAGAGCCGCCCAGGCGGCCGGACACCATGGAGTTGACGGGATGCAGGAACGGATGGCGCGCGTGGGTGGCTGGTGCTCGGTCACCGGGGAGCCGGGCCGGGGGACGCTCGTCGAGTGCCGGGTTCCGGTCCTGCACCGGGTGGAGCGATGACGGTCACCGTCGGGGTCGTCGACGACAGCGACATCATGCGCAAGGGGCTGTTGGCCCTGCTCGGCACCGACCCCGGCCTCGAGGTCGTGGGGCAGGCCGGCGACGGCGACGAGGCCCTGGCCCTCGTTCGTGCGTCCCGTCCGGACGTCCTCCTGCTCGACGTGCGGATGCCGCGTCGCGACGGCCTGTCCATCGTCGCCGAGATCGCGGCACTGACCCGGGTGCTCATGCTGACCTTCACCGATGACGAGAACAGCATCCACCGGGCGATGTCCGCCGGCGCCGCGGGCTACCTCGTCCACGGGACGTTCGACGCCGAGTCCCTCGCGCACATGGTGCGGGCGACCGCGAGCGGAGCGGCTCCCGTCTCGGACATCGCCATGCGAGCGATCCAGCGTGGCCCGGTGGCCGTCGTGCCCGAACCCGCGGGGGACCTCGGCCTGAGCGCCCGCCAGGTCGAGGTGATGGACCTCATCGCGCAAGGCCGGTCCAACTCCGACATCGCCAAGCACCTGTTCCTTGCGGAGAAGACCGTGAAGAACCACATCAACCAGATCTTCGCCGTGCTCGCAGTCACCACCAGGGCCGAGGCCATCGTCCGGTGGCTCGGTCGATGACCTGCCTGCGGGTGGGCCGTCGCCCGGGCCCCCGACCGGGTCCGCGGATGGGTCGCGACGTGGGCCCGCAGTTGGGTCCGCAGTTGGGTCCGTGGGCCCTGTGGCCACCACCGCGATCTTCATAGCGTTGGTCTTGTCAGCACAGGGCGCCAACGCCCGAACGCACCACCGATGAGGGGACACCCAATGACTGCCAAGCTCAGCGCAAAGTTCACCACCGCCCTGACCACGCTCCGTGACCGCAAGGAGGCCGGTGCGACCGGCCTCGAGTACGCCGGCATGATCGCCGTCGCCGCTCTGGTCGTCGCCCTGATCTGGGGCGCCATCGACGGCGCCGGTGTCGACAGCAGCGTCGCCAACGCGATCACCGACCTGTTCTCCCCGGGCTGATCGACCTGATCATCCAGCGTGAGTGGGGGGTGGACGACGTCCACCCCCCACTCACGCATCGTCCGTGGCACAGGGGGAGAATCATGAGGGATCCGATGCCGGGTCAGCGTGTCGCTGAGCCGAGCGAGAGCGGTCAGGCAGCCATGTGGCTGGTGCTCACCATGGCCATCCTGTTCCTCGCGCTGGGGGTGACGGCCTACTCGCGCCTGGTCTCCGCGACCGATGAGGTATCTGGGCTGCAGACCGCTGCTGATGCCGCGGCGCTCGCGGGCGCCCAGGCGATCGCCCGGGACGCTCCACAGGCGATCAAGGATGCCGTGCGAGACGGCGGCGGCATCCCCTGCGGCCTCGGCCGCGGCGAGGCTGCTAGCTTTGCCGCCCGCAACGGCGCGACCGTCACGTCGTACTGCTACTACCCCGTGCAGGACCGCATCGAGGTGACGGTGCGCAGCCAGGCCGTGCTGGAGTCGGGTCGCAGGGAGGACGCATCGGCAGTTGCCGAGCTCGACCTCAGGCTGGGCCCCTGCGTCCTCCCGGATGCACCAGAGCCGCCCGAGCCCGAGCCGACTCCCACGCCGACGCCCTCGTCGACGTCGACGGCGACCCCCACGCCGACGCCCACTCCGACACCCGACGACGTGGTGAAGAAGGGCCGGTGCGGCGACGTGGAGTTCGACGTCACCTTCCCGGGCAGCGGTGGGCCACCCAGCTTCGGCTGGGGACAGCTGAAGATCGAGGCCGACCCTCGCCTCACCGACTAGGGGCCATCGACGTCGACGGAATCGGCGCAGGGAGGCGACGACGTCGCCTCCCTGCGCCGAATCTGTGTCTGTCGGGTCAGCGGGTGACCGGAACGCTGATCGGCTTGTCGAAGCCGGCCTGGCGGACCTCGACGGTGGTGACCGTGTCGGGCAGCTCGGGGAAGAAGATCGTGCGCGGTTGCGGCACCCCACCGATGTACGCCGCGTCCGTGCACAGGCAGCGGGTGTCCCCCTGCTCATCCACGAACGTGACGGGCTCGTAGACCTTCTGCTCGCCGACGTCGACCAGCACGGGCTGGGCCTCCCAGGAGAGGTCTCCGGCGTTGACCAACATCTTCTCCGTCCCGGTGTGCCAGAACGTCAGGACGCTGCCGCCCTTCGTGGCGACGACAGTGGCCACGTTGAGGGTGGCCGGCGCGCCGGCCACGTCTCCGGTCGAGCTGCCAGCCACCGGGGGCAGCTGCGCACCGAGCACGAGAGCACTCTGGTCGCTGAGCGGCGTCGAAGGCGTCGTGGACGCACTCGACGACGCGGATCCGGTCGGGCTCACCGAGGGCTCGGGGTCGTCCCCCGTGCAGGACGACAGCGCCACGACGGACACGACACCGAGGATCGCCAGGGTGAGGCGGGGACGACGGGGGGGCTGGGCCACGGTCACTGTCCTCCGGTGTAGGTGATGCTGACTCGGCGGTTCTTGGCCTTGCCCGCAGTGGTCTTGTTCGACGCGATCGGTTCGGTCTCGCCCTTGCCGACGGCCGTGATGGTGTACCCACCGCCGAGGGCCTTGGTGAGCGCCGCCGCGACGGCCTTCGCCCGCTTCTCCGACAAGGACTGGTTGTAGGAGTTCGAGCCGTCGGAGTCCGCGTGACCCGTCACGGTCAGGGCCTTGCCGGTCTCGGTTGCCTTGATCTGCGCGGCGGCATCGGCGACCGTCTTCGTGCCCTTGGCCGTCAGGGTCGCGGAGTTCTTGGCGAACAGCACGTCCGCGGCCAAGGACACCTCGCCGGTGGAGGTCGTGACACTCTGCTCGATGTTGGACACGCGCTGGGTGAGCTCGAAGGCGGCGGGCTGCGACGTGCGGGCCGTGGCCAGGAGCGCGGGGTCGGGCTCGGGCCACCCCATGCCGAGGACGAACGGCGCCTTCTGGTCCTCGGCCAGGGGCAGCAGGGGGCCGTCTCCCACGGGGACGTTCGGGATGACCTGCTCCGCGATGGTGACGTCGACCGTCGCGACGCCCGCAGGCAGTGGAGCCACGGCGGACCAGATGACCTGAGCCTGCCCCGGAGTGAGGTCAGTCATCGTGGTGGACGGGCCGCACACGCAGGTCCTGAACTTGCCGGTCGGTTCCATCGGGCGGTAGGTGAGACCAGCGGCCCCGTCGGTCAGTGTCACGTCCGACTGGTTGACACCCGTTCGCTTCGCCCTGAACAACAGCGTGGACGGGCCGAAGTAGGACGCGGCGAACTCCGCCTGCGAACCTTCGGGGATGCCGAGTGACCAGTAGACGATCGTGGCGTTGTCGACCCGTTGGACCCCGTGCACCGTGACCACCGCAGGAGGTCCGGCGGTGACCGTCCCCATCGTGAGGGCCTGGCCGAGAATCGGGATCTCGTCGGCGGCTGCGGCCGTCCCGGATGCGGCGGGTGATCCCGCGACGAGCAGGGCAGCCACGGCGGTGGCGGCCCCGATCGAGCGCAGGCTGGAGCGAACGGTCGTCACGTGTGGTTCCTCCCCGGGTGGCTCCGGCAGCACTCTCGGTGGCCGGGCCTGGATGATCGTCCCGTCCAGCCTAAGCCACGTGGTCGCCGAACCTCGGGGTCCGGTGCAGAGGGGTTGTGCGAGGGGCCGGAGGCATTCCCACAGCCCCTGACCGCAGATTCGTCCGCCGGGTCAGGGAGTGACCCTCCGCCATAGGATCCGGCTCATGACCGCGCAGGAGCACCCGTCGCCGCATCCGCGGGCCGGGCTCGTCACGTGGGGGTTGGTGCTCGCGCTCGTCACGCTGCCGGTCGTGTGGCTCGACGTGTACCTCCTGGCCACCGACGACGCCAGCGCCGAGTACCTCGTCGGTCGCTACTCGCTCCTGCTCGGCGCGGCAGCGGCCGTGATGCTCGTCATCGAGCGGCTCCGGCGACTGACTCCGTGGGCGGCCCTGTCCGCGACGGTGCTCGCGTGGGTCGGGGTCGTCCTCGGCAAGGTCCTGGACACCGGCGCCTCGGCCTACCCGTGGGTGATCGCGGGCGCCGCCGTCGTCGCCGCCGTGACGGCCGGGATGCCGGGTGCGCACCGGGCCGCCGCCGTGCGCACCGCCGTGCTGCTCGCCGTGACGACCGGTATCGGCCTCCTCGGTCTGGCCTGACGAGCGGGCACCTGGGCCCGCAGCTGGGCCCGGGGACCCTGCCCGACGGCATCCGCGGTCCCTAGCGTCGGGACATGCCAGGTGAGCGGCCCCGCGATGCGGCAGTGCGCGGCCGTGGTGTGCCACGAGGGGGGCACACCACGGAGCGGGGTGCCGCCGGGCTCGAGTACGGCGGGATCATCGCGGCTGCTGCGCTCGTCGTCGCCGCGGTGCTGTTCGGCATCGTCCACGGTGACCTGGCCAAGCACACGACGAATGCCGTGTGCCGGATCTTCCTCGGCGAAGGGTGTGAGGACACCGCCGAGAGCGTGCAGACGGCGCTCGAGAAGGCGCTGAGCGGGGACTACGTGGCCCTCGGTGACAGCTTCGCCTCGGGAGAGGGCGCGGGGGACTACCACGACGGCACGAACTACGACAACCGTGACGACTGGGACCCGGGCAACTGGGGCGATGACTCGCACAACCGGTGCCGGCGCTCGACCTCCTCGTACGCCGAGCAGACCTACGCCTCGCCCGACTTCGACTTCTCCGGTGGCTTCACGGCGGTCTACTGCTCGGGCGCGACCCAGACCGACCTGGACAACCCGAACGGCAGCAACGACGACGAGGGCCCACAGCTCGACGCCCTCACCGAGGACACCTCGCTCGTCACGATGTCGATCAGCGGCAACGACCTCGGCTTCGGTGCCGTGCTGCAGGACTGCGTGCTCAACGGCGGGAGTGGTGTCCCGTTCACGGACGGCTGCCAGGCCACGTGGGACGACGAGCTGGACCGGCGGTTGGAGGAGCTGCAGCCCGAGCTCGTCGCGCTCTACACGCGGATGCGCGAGCAGGCACCCAACGCGCGGATCGTCATCATGGGATACCCGCGGCTGTTCAACGACCCGCCCAGTCAGGAACTGAACAACATGCTCTTCAACGAGGACCAGGTGTGGATGAACAGCAAGGCCGACGAGCTCAACGCCATGCTCCGCGAGGCCTGCCGTGAGGCCGGGGTGGAGTTCATCGACCCCACCCAGGCCTTCCTCGGCCACGGGGTCGGCGCGGCCGACGGGGAGCAGTGGATCAACGACCTCGACTGGGGAGGGCCGGGTCTGGCCATCACCGACCCCGGCTCGTTCCACCCCAACGCCCAGGGACATGCAGCCATGGCCGCACTGCTCGCCGAGCAGCTGCGCAACCCGAGGTACCCGTGATGTCCCGGCGGCACACCGTAGGCTCTCGTGGGGTGGGGACTCGAGGGGCACGGCTGGTGGGCACCACCCTTGCGGTTGCGGGGATGCTGCTGATGACGGCTTGCGGTGACGACGTCGTGAGCACGCCCCAGTCGTCGGTGACGGGCGCACCCGGGTCGGGCACGGCATCCGCCACCCCCAGCACCCCGGGCGGTGATGCCGCCCTCGAGGCCCGCGCGAAGGCCCACTTCATCCCGCTGACCGCCCTCGGCGAGGGCTGGCGCGAGAGCCAACCGCCGCCCCCCGGCTTCGGGCTCACGGTGTGCGGTGTCGACATCGAGCCCGAGCAGCCCGCGGGCTCGGCCCGCCAACGATTCGCCAGGAGTGGGGTCGGGCCGTTCGTCGCGCAGTACGTGCAGGCCCACCGCGACGGTCTCGCCGCCGAGGTCGTGACGGCGCTGAAGGCGGCGCTGCCGACGTGCACGACGTTCGAGACCCGCGGGGAGTCGCCGACCAGCCCGGTCACGCGCTTCGCCATCGAGCAGGTCTCCTTCGCCGACGTGCCGGCCAACGCCGTGGTGTGGCGGATGACGTCCGAGGGTGACCGGCCCGTCACGCAGGACGTCGCCCTCCTGGCGGACGGGGAGTTCCTCATCGGTGTGGTCTCGTACCGGGCCGGCGACGCCCCCGACCCCGAGACCATCACGGCGGCTGTCGCTGCCGTTCCCAC